>DATJKM010000316.1:0-7155 GCA_035491515.1 Candidatus Udaeobacter sp.
TTTCGCCTTGGCCTCCGCCAAGTCCTCCGCCTTTACCTTGGTTCTCGCCTTGGCCTCCGCCAATTCCTCCGCCTTGACCTTGGTTCTCGCCTTGGCCTCCGCCAATTCCTCCACCTTTACCTTGGTTCTCGCCTTGGCCTCCGCCAATTCCTCTACCTTTACCTTGGTTCTCGCCTTGGCCTCCGCCAATTCCTCCGCCTTTGCCTTGGTTCTCGGTTTGTCCGCCACCTGCTCCTCCGCCTGCTCCGCCACCTGCACCGCCGCCTGCACCGCCGATAATTCCGCCGCCCTTGCCGATTCCCTTCGCTTTGCCTTTCCATTTTGCTTTACTGCGTGCCTTCATCGAGGACTTCAAATCTGAATACGAGTATGCAATCGATTTTAATGTTTTAGCATCTACGGAACCAGTCGGCTTAAGTCCATGCTTTTTCTGAAAATATTTCACGCCTCGGACCGTAGATGCGCCATAGAAGCCGTCAATCGGCCCAGAATAGCTGCCGAGTGATTTCAACATTCCTTGAATGACATATACATCAGGCCCTTTCGCATTTTTACCAATCGCATGCCCCGTATTAGGCATACTAAACATCAACGTAATGGCCAGTAACGCTGCGCCTATGTACCTTGCAGCCAGCCTCCCATACTTATTACGCGTTTCAATTGAATTCACTTCTTTTTTGTAATGTTGCATACAAAATACACCATCCTCTTCGCTTTAAATTTCGAACCCCCATTTACTATCCCCAACTTTTTATTTTCATTCCAAATTATTTCGCAGCACAAAATAGCGGATCGCCTGTTGCGCTCAGCAGCGAAGAAAGAACGGGGTTGTACTATACCTGCTGAAAGTTTGCTGAATCATCGCGCAAACAGGTGCATCTTTTCTGAAAAAGGCCGATAATAAGTTGTATACAGCGAAAGGGGATTTGGACATGACATCCTTTAAGGGGATTAAAATATTGCTCGTTGACGATGAACCGAACATCGTACAGTTTCTGGAGCTGGGACTTATAAATGAAGGATTTGACATTCGGGTCGCTTATGATGGGGAAGCCGCTCTGCAGGAAGCTGCTGCCTTTTCGCCTCATGTCGTCATATTGGACGTCATGATGCCGGGCATGAACGGGTTTGAGGTGTGCGAGGCGCTCAGGGCAACGGGAGACAATATCGCCGTCATCATGCTGACAGCCAAAGATGAGGTCGAGGATCGTGTGAGAGGTTTAACACTTGGGGCAGACGATTATCTGGTTAAGCCGTTCAGCTTCAGCGAGCTGCTCGCGCGCATTGGGGCAAGGCTTCGCAATCAGTTCCCTAATCTGCTTGGCGAAGTCGTTTATGGGCCGTTTCGCCTCGATGACCGGCGCAAGGAGCTGATTTACTTGGAGCAGGCGCTTGAGCTGTCGCCTACCGAATACGAGCTGCTCCGGTTCATCATAATGAACAATGGCGTCGTGCTCAGCAAATCGCATATTTTGGACAAGGTGTGGGGCTATCAATTCGGCGGCGAAGAAAATATTGTTGAAGTGTACATCCGCTCGCTCCGGGATAAATTGAACGATAAGGAGCATCGGCTAATTCGAACGCTCCGGGGCGCAGGCTATCGGATGGACTTTCCATGATCAGGCCCCGGCTAGCCGCAATCGCCAGGCTCTTTGCCCCTCGTTCGCTCCGTTACCAGCTATTGAACCGCTCCTTGCTTATTTTAGCCGCCTTGTTCCTGCTCATCGGCGTTTTGCAATATGTCATTATGAAAGATTTTATTTTCAAAAATAAAGCCGAGTCCTTGAACGCGCAAATGATGTCCATGCCAATGGATTGGTTTACAGATCGAACAAATCCCGATATGGGCAATAATCGTCCTGATTCCAATTATCTGAATGGCGATACCGTTCCAGGTGATCGACCGCAAAGAAATCACCGGGATTCGCCTTTGTTTTATCAACCGGGCTTATCCATCGTATTTATCGATCTGAACGGTACCGTAACCGACGTATCGAAGGATACCGAGGCCAATGCTCCGCTCCTATCCGCGGAACAATATGAGCAAATCAGAAATCAGCTTCAGCAGCATAAGCAGGTCGGCTACAAAATAGTAAACAATTCGCAGGGAAAGGAGCAGCTCGTCGTCTACCGGCTCGCAGGTCCGCCTAACAATGCCGAAGGCATCATTCAAGTGAGCACGGAAACGGATTCGCTCAAGCAGCTGCTCATGACCCAGCTCGCTATATTTGCCGGTTTGTCTGTCCTGGCGCTCGCTGCCGGGCTCGCGCTCTATTCGCCTCTGCTCCGCCGCACGCTGAGGCCATTATCCCGGGTCGTGCTGGCCGCTCAGCAAACCGATGCGGGCAGCTTAACGAAGCGAATACCTGCCAGTCAGGGACAGGAAGAGATTGATCGGTTGTCAGACGCGTTTAACGGAATGCTTGAACGTTTGGATACATCCTTCGAAACAGAGCGGAAAACGACCGAAAAAATGCGCCGCTTCGTTGCCGATGCCTCGCATGAGCTTCGTACGCCGCTCACGTCCATTCACGGTTTTCTGGAGGTGCTGCTGCGCGGGGCGGCGGCGAATCCCGAGCAGCTCCATCGCGCGCTTAACAGCATGCAGCTTGAATCGAGGCGCATTAACAAGCTTGTCGAGGATTTGCTTGCACTGGCAAAGCTGGATCAAGATCCGCAGCTGCAGCTTGCCGATACCCGGCTTGATGAGCTGCTGCTGGAGATGGAGCCGCAATTGCAGCTGCTTGCCGGCAGCCGAAAGGTAGAGCTTGCGCTTGTCCCTAACGTAAGCGGACGATTCCATGCCGACAAGCTTAAGCAGGTTTTATTAAATTTGTTTCTTAACGCTGTGCAGCATACCGAATCGCAATCGGGCGTGATCAAAATTTCGCTTGCCCGGAAGGCTGACCACGCTGAATTAACTGTTGCCGACAATGGCACCGGTATTGCGGCCGCGCATCTGCCTCATTTGTTCGAGCGCTTTTACCGCAGCGAATCGTCCAGAACGCGCAAAACCGGCGGTGCCGGACTAGGGCTTGCCATTACGAAATCAATTGTGGATGCGCATATGGGGACGATCGAGGTAGAAAGCCAGCCCGGTGAAGGCACGACGTTCCGGATATTACTGCCGGTTAACCTGCCCCGGTAAGCAATCCATTCCGGTAAGAAATGACTGACCAGTCATTTCTTTTGCAGCGCGAACCTAATGAATAGCGAAACCATTCTTCTCTACTTCCACCCCCAACTATAAAAAACAAGCCGGATGAGTATTAGTGCTTCAGCACAAACTCATCCAGCTTCATGCCGTCCACGTCATAAGCCTGATAGATTAACGTATCCCCGCTGACCGCAATACCCGCGAACATTTGCTTCCCGTTTTGAAAATGCACCTTATGATAAAACTTATCTTCCTTTTTCTCATTAAATTTTGGGCCGGCAGTGTTAGTTACCACGTAAACGGTGCCCTCCCGGTTTTCAACGGCAGCCACGCCGTCCCCGACAATCCTGCCATCCCGCAGCGGATATGAGCGCGAGTATTCATGGTTATGGCCCTGCAGCACCAAATCAACCTCAAACTCATCGAATACTTCGGTCCAATCCTTTACCTTCTTATTCGTATTGCCTCCATAAGGGCCCTGATGCATGGCAACGATTTTCCAAGGCTTATCGGTACTTTGGAGATCGCTCCTCAGCCACTCCGTCTGCTCCTTTATACCCGATTCCGAATTCAAAAATACGAAATGGACAGGACCGTAATCAAACGAATAGCTGGTGCCCGGAATGGTGCCTGCCGCGCCGTTATCCGGTACGTTGAAATGAGAAACGAAACGCTCCGCATCTCCATCCACCTCATCATGATTGCCGGTAACCGGCATAAGGGGAGCCTTCATGACCCACTTGCGGGCTTTTTCGAATAAATAGGTCCATGCCTGTTCATCCTCAGGTTCCTCCGTGAAGTCGCCATTATGAACAATGAACGAGGCAGCCGGAAACGCCGCGAATGCTTTGTCCAATGTATTGCCCCATAGCGAAAAATCCTGCTCGGTTACGCCTTGCGAATCCGTGACATTAATGAATGTAACCGCATCTTGGTGAGCCGCCTCCGTCTTAAATGCAGCGGCATCGCTCCAGCCCTTCTCTTCCCCGTTTCCTACCCGGTAAATATAAGTCGTTCCCGGCTCAAGCCCGTTTGCCTCTGCTTTGTGAACGGCCTGCTTAGCGCCCTCCCCGATTTCAATCACTGATGTCGTGCCTTTAAAGGTCATCACTTGCCCATCCTCCCAGCTTTTCTCCTCAACTCCTTTCATAATCTGAACGATTGCTTCAGCTTGCAGATCCGCGCTATGCCAAGTAAAAGCGCGGCTTGTCATCGGGTCGCCCTTGAAATTGGTCACGACCGCTGACGGCTTATTCGACTTTTCGTTCTTCAGCAGCTCCATTCCAACGGCACCCGCGATTAATAGTGCGCAGCAAACGAGGAGCACTATCATTTCTTTGCTTATTTTCAAACTTATCGCGCTCCTTCTTCTCAATCTGTATAATGCCATTGATTCAACTAGGTGTATAATTATCGGTCATCCAATTTCCAGGTTAGTCGATGAAGGTTAATACAGTCAATAATTCGGCATCGTCGGTCAAACGAATGGCGATACAAGAGTTTCACAGCCGCTCCAAGCGATTTTCACTCCAGAGTAATAGAAACACTTTTTACCGATAGCCAAACATTTGAGACAAACTACTATTCTGAGAGATCAAACGGCATGCATTAGAAGATTAGGGCTTTGTGAAGAAAAATTTCCTTATGCTTTCACTTAAGGGCTCATCAATCCGAACTTCAAGGCTTGTGACCACCTCATTTTCATCTTGACATCACTAGAAATATCTAGTATGTTCAATAAATAAAACATACTAAATCTATGGGATAAGAGGGTGATATCCATTAAATAAACGTCAATTAAAAATTTGCTAGCTTTAGCCGGAACGTAACATGCGTCCGGCGGGCTGACCAGATAACTGGAGGCTGAGGATTCGTTCCCTGGTCTTTTTTTTGTTACATTTTTTCAGCCGGGAAGATCAGACAGCGGGCAACGGATTTGAGGGAGTTAAAATGAATGAAAGCGAGGAACAGTAATGAAAAGTTTAAAGCTTAAATTCTACAGATTGCCCCTTACTCTGTTTTTAGTACTTATACTATTATCGACCATCTTCTTCACGACAATTAGAACCGACGCCACGACGGCGTCCGCTGCGACGAAACCGCCCAACATTGTCTATATCCTGACAGACGATCTCAACTGGGAGGTGTTCAATAAGGACGCCGGGCTTCAGACGCTTTTGACCAGTAAAGGGATCAAGTTTGACAATAATTTGGTCAGCCTTTCTCTATGCTGCCCGTCCCGCGTTGCGTCACTGAGAGGCCAGTTTGCGCACAACACCGGCATCTTTACGAATGACGCAGCCTCCGGAGGAGGATTCCAGACGGTTTACAACAAAGGGTTGGAGAATTCAACTTATGCCACGTGGCTTCAAGCCGCAGGATATAGAACAGCGTTCTTTGGCAAGTACCTGAACGGATACCCGAACGGGGCGCCTTCGAAAACGTATATACCGCCAGGCTGGACCAAATGGATCAGCCCGAACGGGGGGAGTCCTTATTCGCAGTATAACTATACGCTTAACGATAACGGCACGACTGTTTCCTACGGTAGCGCGCCTTCGGACTATCTTGAAGATGTATTAAAGAACAAGGCGGTAACCTTCATCAATAACACCACTGCCAATTATCCGGATAAACCATTCTTTGTTCAAATCTCTACCTACGCTCCTCATGGTCCTGCTACGCCGCCGCCGCGCTACGAAAATTATTATCCTAACGCGAAGGCCCCGCGCACCCCATCGTTCAACGAGGCGGACGTGAGCGACAAGCCTTCCTGGGTCAAGAGCAAACCTCTCCTGACTGCCGCGCAGATCTCTAATCTCGACGAACTGTACCGCAAACGGAGGGCGTCGCTGCTCGCAGTCACGGATACTGTGAACGCTGTAATTAACACACTGACGGCAACGGGGCAATTAAACAATACTTATATCTTCTTCACTTCCGACAACGGTTTTCACCAGGGGCAGCACCGACTGAACTCGGGTAAAAATTCGGCCTACGAAGAGGATATAAAAATTCCGCTGGTCGTACGCGGACCAGGTGTTCCGGCGGGCCAAGTCGTTTCCAGTATAACGGCAAACGTCGACTTGGCGCCGACTTTCGCTGCGATCGCCGGTGTGACGCCGCCAAGCTTTGTCGACGGCAGATCTTATCTTCCGTTCCTGAACGGTACAACGCCGTCGGTGTGGCGTAAAGCATTGCTGCTAGAGCATGCTGGCCCGAGCAGCGTTACAGCCGCCAGCGCGGATCCGTCGCTGGAACCGCAGGATCCTTACGACGTGCAGTTGCAGGCAACCGGAGCGTCACCCGTATTTGCCGGGCTGCGCACCCAAAATCAGGCGATCGGCACCCACGGTCCTATTAATTATGTCGAATACGACAATGGCGAGCGTGAACTATACGATATTTCGCTCGATCCGTCTCAGCTTGATAACGGCTATTCGACCGCGGGCGCAACACTCAAGTCGAAGCTTTCGATCTGGCTCGGCTCGTTGCGCAATGCCGCGGGTCAGGCGCTGCGCAACGCTGAGGAAAACGCTCCATAAAGGACACAAGTAACAAGCGATGAACGAATAACCGGTGGCTAAGGAATCATTCCTTGGCCTTTTTTTTCTGTGAAAATCATGATCTTGGCTGAATACGTCTACAAGGTCATTTCCACGCAGGAAAAAGCGGGCGAACGGGAATAGGGAACCTCATTCCGGCTATGAAAAGGATACCAATAGTCCAAGCTACAATCACCCAGCCCAGTAACACCCACTTTTCTCTACCTTTTCCGTATTTACGCCAATACTGAAATTGCTGCACCCCAACAACGATTGCCACTAAAGTAAACAACGAAATAGATAACCACATCACTTCTTAACCTCGTTTTCAGGGATAAACAACGGTGCTCCAATGGAACCGACGCCGGTTATCTTTGCACTTACTTGCCATTTGAGCGTTTGATCCGGATACATTTCCGGCCAATCCTTCTCTATGCGTTTCCAATATCCGGG
>DATJKM010000317.1:0-23096 GCA_035491515.1 Candidatus Udaeobacter sp.
CTATATTGAAGAAAAGCTTGGTTTGAAAGACGGCAAGGGCCCGTTCAACATCGAGCTGTTCGCAGGCTCCCCTGACGACAACAATGCATACTTCTTCTTCGACGGAGCGATGTCCATTCTTAAGCCTTACATCGATAGCGGCAAGCTTGTCGTCCGGAGTAAACAAACGTCGATGGATCAAGTCGCAACGCTCAGATGGGACGGCGCGCTTGCTCAATCCCGTATGGATAACCTGCTGAGCGCAAACTACGCAACCGAGAAAGTACATGCGGTATTGTCGCCATATGACGGCATCAGCATCGGTATTTTGTCCTCCTTGAAAGGGGTTGGCTACGGCTCGGACAGCAATCCGCTTCCTGTAGTAACCGGTCAAGACGCGGAGCTTGCTTCCGTTAAATCAATCATCTCTGACGAACAAACGCAAACGGTATTTAAAGATACACGTGAGCTTGCGAAAAAAGCAGTAGCGATGGCGGACAGCATTTTGAAAGGCACTGAAGTCGAAGTGAATGACACCAAAACGTATGATAACGGCGTGAAGGTTGTCCCTTCGTTCCTGCTTGAGCCTGTTTCAGTCGACAAAGCGAATTACAAGACAGCACTCGTTGACACTGGTTATTACACCGAAGACCAACTTAAATAATTTGTAATTTCAAAGGTGCTCCTGCGATTTAGTGATGGTTGCCCAGACTGTCACTAAATCGTTTTTATTAACACTAAGGGCGTGATCATGACATGACGACAGGCATCATCCTCGAAATGAAAAATATAACGAAGACGTTTCCGGGCGTCAAAGCGCTGGAAAATGTGAACCTGCAAGTAAAAGAAGGCGAAATTCACGCGCTCATGGGCGAAAACGGCGCAGGCAAGTCAACGCTCATGAAGGTGCTCAGCGGTGTATATCCGCACGGCTCGTATACGGGCGATATTTTGTACAAAGGACAAGTTTGCGAGTTTAAAGATATTTCGCAGAGCGAGCAGCTCGGCATCGTTATTATTCATCAGGAATTGGCGCTGATCCCTCAGCTTTCGATATCGGAAAATATTTTTTTGGGCAATGAGCAGTCGAGAAGAGGCATTATCAATTGGAACGATACGGTCATTAAGACGAAGGAATTGCTGCAAACGGTCGGTTTGAATGAATCGCCGGATACGCTCATCTCATCGATCGGCGTAGGCAAGCAGCAGCTCGTCGAAATCGCTAAGGCGCTTTCGAAGAAAGTGAAGCTGCTTATTCTCGATGAGCCGACCGCCGCGCTCAATGAAGAGGACAGCGAAAATTTATTGAACCTGCTGCTTGCCTTTAAGAAGCAGGGCATCTCATCTATCATGATTTCGCATAAGCTCAATGAAATTACAAAGGTTGCCGATTCCATCACGATTCTGCGTGACGGCCAAACGATTGAAACGCTAGATATGGTGAAGGACAGCATTACCGAGGACCGGATTATAAAAGGGATGGTCGGCCGCGATTTAACGCAGCGCTATCCGGTGCGCGAGCCGAATATAGGAGATACGATTTTTGAAGTGAAAGCGTGGAACGTTTACCATCCAACGCAGCAGGACCGCAAGGTGATCGACGATGTAAATATGCAAATCCGCAAGGGTGAAATCGTTGGAATCGCCGGACTTATGGGCGCCGGACGGACGGAGCTGGCGATGAGCATATTCGGTAAATCCTACGGCAAACGAATAAGCGGAGACGCCCTTTTGAAGGGCAAGAAAGTGCAGTTAAATACGATCAATCAGGCGATTGACCACGGCATTGCTTATGTAACTGAGGACCGCAAGCATTATGGGCTCATTCTTATCGATGACATTAAACGGAACATTACGTTGACCAGTCTGCACAAAATATCGCGGAATATGGTCGTGAATGCAAACCAGGAAATCGTCGAAGCGGAAAACTTCCGTTCGAAGCTTAATATAAAGACGCCAAGTATTTTGCAGAAGACAGGCAATCTGAGCGGCGGCAATCAGCAAAAGGTCGTGCTCAGCAAGTGGATTTTCGCAGGGCCGGAGGTGCTCATGCTCGATGAACCGACACGGGGCATTGACGTCGGCGCCAAATATGAAATTTATACGATCATTAATCAGCTTGCGTCGGAAGGCAAAGGCGTGCTGATCATTTCATCGGAGCTTCCAGAGCTGCTTGGCATGTGCGATCGCATTTATGTGATGAGCGAGGGCAGGCTGACCGGCGAGGTAACCAGGCTGGAAGCCACGCAGGAGCATCTGATGAAATTAATGACGAAGAGCAGGAGGTAAGGCAGATGGAAGCAATCAGCAAATTGTTCAAAAGCAATATCCGCCAATACGGCATGATTATCGCACTCGTATTAATTATGGTGCTGTTCCAGATTTTAACCGACGGCATTCTGCTGAAGCCGCTCAACATAACGAATCTCATTTTGCAAAACAGTTATATTCTCGTACTCGCAATCGGCATGCTTCTCGTCATCATTACGGGGCATATCGATCTGTCGGTAGGCTCGGTTGCCGCGTTCGTCGGCGCGATCTCAGCGATACTAGTCGTCAATATGCACATTCCTTATCCCATTGCGATCGTCTTATCGCTTGTATTCGGTGGTCTGGTGGGCGCTTGGCAAGGCTTCTGGGTCGCTTATATACGAATTCCGTCGTTTATCGTTACGTTGGCGGGAATGCTGTTATTCCGCGGCTTGACGATGGTCGTCTTGAACGGTCAGTCGATATCGCCCTTTCCGGAAGGTTTTCAACGAATCAGCTCCGGCTTCATTCCGGATTGGTTCGGCGGCGGCGACATTCATGTGCTTACGATAATCATAGGGATTATCTTATCGCTTGTGCTTGTATTTACGGAGTGGCGCAACCGGTTAACGCAGCAGCGTTATCAATTCAGTGTAGCGCCGGCGCCGCTGTTCGCGCTGAAGCTGGTCGGAATCGTGGCGATTATCAACTTGTTCACTTATGTACTGGCAGCCTATGAAGGCATTCCGAATATTCTCATCGTCTTGTTTGTACTCGTTGTTGTGTATACCTTTGTTATGAATAAGACGGTCATGGGACGTCATATTTATGCGCTTGGCGGCAATGAGAAAGCTGCTAAATTGTCCGGTGTCAAAACGAAGCGGATGACCTTCTGGGTGTTCGTCAATATGGGCGTGCTCGCTGCGCTGTCGGGCTTATTGTTCGCGGCCCGCTTGAATGCGGCAACGCCGAAGGCCGGCGTTAACTTTGAGCTGGATGCGATCGCGGCTGTCTTTATCGGAGGCGCTTCGGCAACCGGCGGTATCGGTACAGTTATCGGCGCCATTATCGGCGGACTCGTCATGGGCGTTATGAATAACGGGATGTCGCTTGTCGGCCTCGGCATCGATTGGCAGCAGGGGATTAAAGGCTTGGTGCTGCTGCTCGCGGTAGCGTTCGACATTTATAACAAAAATAAAGCGGCATAAACAGAGGGACGGGCGTCCGGTTATTCGGGCCCCGTCTTTTTTTTGATAGGATAACGATTTGTCGAAAGATAGGCGAACCGATGCGGTTTATGGTATGATTTTTGGAAAAAAGGAGGGATTGGCGTGAAGGGACAAGGTGTACTTATATCCGCGTTGGTGTTCGCGCTTCTCATTGCGATATTTGCCGTTATTAATGTTGAACCCGTGCAGGTAAACTTCTTATTTACGAAAACAACGCTTCCGCTTATTCTCATTATTTTGGCATCGACGCTGCTCGGAGGCTTGACGGTAGGCTTGCTTGGTTTGATTCGTCAAATCCGCTTGCAGCGGACGGTTAAATTACTTGAGAAGCAAGTGTCCGAGCTGACGGCTGAGGCTGAGCTGCTCGGCATCTCGAAGGGAGCAATCCCGCAAGCCGAATAATCCACCCTGAGATAGCGAGGCAAATGATGTTTATTTATACGTATGCAAGCCATGAGGATGAGGCCGCTTTGTGCGGTCTGGAGCTTCAAACGCTGTTTGGGCAGAAGGTCAGCGGCGGCGTCCTCAGCAGCACATATGGAATTTCGGTTGACCGCAGCCCGTTCGTGAAACGGCGTATCTCGGTCATGCTGGATGAAAGCAGCCTAGAGGAGCTGGTTTTACAGCTTCCGTCGATCGAGTTGGGCGGCCAAACGTTTAAGGTGTTGTTTACTCCCGGCGACGAGGCGTTCACCTATGAGGAGCAGCGGCAGCTTGAGCGGGCGGCCGGCTCGGCCATTCGCGGCAAGGCGGACATGCGCAGGGCTGAGCGGCTGTTTGGCCTGACAAAGCTGAATGGGCGCTGGTACTTCGGGCCATGCGAGGAGAACGGCGCCATATGGTTAAAGCATCAGAATAAGCCGCAAAATTATTCGACGGCGCTCCCGACAAGAGCGGCCCGGGCGATCGTTAACATTGCGGCGGGGCAAGCCCTAGAGCAGCTGCGGCTAATCGATCCGTGCTGCGGAATGGGAACCGTTCTTATTGAAGCGATGTCGATGGGCATCGACATCGAAGGCGTTGATCTTAATCCGCTGGCAGTGAGAGGGGCGCGCGTAAATCTTGCTCATTTTGGCTATCCTGACCGGGTGCGGCTTGGCGATATGCGGCATATTGAAGGGCATTACGATGCGGCGATCGTCGATATGCCCTACAATTTATGCTCTGTGCTGCCGGATGACGAGCAGCTTGTCATGCTGGAGAGCGTAAGAAAATTGGCGAAGCGGGCGGTTATCGTTACGACAGTACCGCTCATGCGGCAGCTGGAGCTGGCAGCCTGGCGGATCACCCACAGTACAACATTGAGTAAAGCCTCTTTTACCAGATATATAAGTGTAGTAGAATAAGAACTATGTAGCACATGAAACGAGGTGAACCTATGTCTACAATTGATCAAAACGAATCTGCAGAGCAGCCGAAACAGCTGACTCAAGCGGAGAAAGCGAAACAGATGCTCGCTCAGAAGAAGCAAGCGAAAGCAGGCGGAGCGCCTGGCCAAACGCACCTATCCACGGGGACGCAGGCACTAAAGAGCCAGAACACGAAGAAAGTAAACAATCAACGTAAAAAAATGGGTGTATAGCTGCAGGAGACGATTTTTGCATGCAGCAATAGCAATGAGGAAGAGCGCCGGCTGGCAACAGCTGGGCGCTCTTTTGCGTTGGCACATGTAAAGGCCATTCAACGTAAAATAATAGATGGACGGGGATCATAAAGAGAGAACTTACTTAATGTAACGGAAATTGCGCGCATGTTTGGGATACAAGGTAAATTTACACGGTAATAACAATTATATTCACGAATGAATCCAGTGTCTAACCCACATAATGAATATACGTCGATATTAGCAAATGTAAGAGCCTAAAAGGCTCGAATGATGTCACACATGAAGTTTTTTACGAAACCAGAGGAAAGCGACTAACGTTTAAGTTTATTACGGAGGGATTCGTTATGACGGCGACCAAACCATCACGCATGAGCATCTATTTGCTTGCCGGTGTGGCAACATCCAACAGTATTTTTACCGAATGCAAAGCAAAGCTCGAAAAGTTGTTTCAATTAGACGGCATCGAACCAGTCATCCATGTCATATTTCCTTATGGCGATGCCAGCCGCAGCTTGGTCAGGCAGGTGCTTGAAGTAAAGAGCGACTTGTCTAACCGCTTAAAAGCAGGACGTATCGGCGGGCAGCATGCGCTGAGCAAAATCAAACAGACGCTTACGAATGACCGCATACTGCTGATTGGCCATAGCGGAGGCGGAGCGGCAGCATATCAAGCGGCGAAAATGCTGTATGAACAAGACAAAGTTGAAGATTTCCGCATCGTGCAGGTCGGATCGCCGCGAACGCCGATTGATCCTAAGCTGCAGGATCGCGTCAGTTATTTTCATTCTATCGATAGATCAGGCAGGCCCAATGATCCGATTAGCCGAATCGGCACTTGGGGCGGTTGGAGTAAAAACGGATATTCGGTGCCGAGATGGAACCGTATGAAATATGCTCCCGGCTATGTCGAAGGCATACCTACGGTAGGCGGGCATGCTGATTATTTTCGCCATACGGAGGACTATGCCGATCAAGAGGCCGTCTGCAACCTGGATAAAACGGTTGACCGCGTGCGCGGCTGGTTAAAAGGGTGGGTATGACTGAAGGTAACTCCAATTAAAAATAGTGAGGAAAATCTTGCGCGCCATGAACCAGCTTCATGGAGAATAGGATTTTTCTCACTATTTTTTTGTAATATATGCTGCTAAAGCTCAATCGCCGGACACCAGCCGGGCGGTTCGGAACAGACGGACAAGGCAAAAGCGGGGTCCTCATTTGCAAGATTAGCGAAGTAGCTCGGTAAAATATGGTTGCCGGCAACGGAGCCCATTCGGAACGAACGCTTAACCTCGCCCTTTACGTGCATATAGTAGTAGGTTTGTTTCGTATTTGGCGACTGGTAAACGAGTGTGGGCAGATGAGGGACGATATCAAATTCGTTCTGAAACCGCCAGTGTGTGGCGACCGTCGAATTATAGCTGCTGGCAAACTTTGGATCACCGACTCGCGGAGCGCCAAATGTATACACAATTGGAGCCGTAAATAAGGAGTTGTTCGCCAGATCGATCGCTGCCAGCGTAGCGAGAGCGCCGCCCAGGCTATGCCCGGTAATGAACAACGGTTTTTCCGGCGGCAGCTGCTTCAAAATGTCAAGAATTTGCATGCGCACGGACATGTAAATGTCGGTAAAGCCCTTATGGGTGAGACCGGTATTTTTGACGGGACGGTATGTCGTCTGCTGGGCAATGAAATCGGATACCCAATCAACGGCGGAGCCGCTGCCGCGAAAAGCAAGTACGGAAGCACGTTCCGAAGTCAGCACAAAGCCGAATCTCTCCATGCTGTTATCGTATGCCTTTGCCTTAAATTCGCTCACTAAGCTGTATCCTCTAGGCACAAGAAACAGTCCGTCCTTGTTATTGTATTGCATATACGTTTGTCCGCAAACCGCAGCTAAAAACAGAGCAGTTCGAAGATCGAGCTCCTGCGCCGCTAGCGTGTTTCTCGTTTTTGCTCCCATATCATCCCTCCGCTCATACGATCCCGGCCATACCGATGTTGTATTGTATGACGGAATGGGCGGATGGGTACCAGCTGATAAAATATGGACTTCACGCTATGACTGCAAGTATAATCGTGAATGTAAGCCCATTCTGAAAGGGGATTCATGCATGTCACTTCAAATAGGAATTGTAGGTACAGGCTGGTTTGGCATGATGCACGCGGAGAAGCTGGCTAAGCGGGATGGCGTAAAGGTGGCAGCCTTCGCAGCTACGAGCCGGCAAAAAGCGGATTTGGCAGCACAGCGGTTCGAGGGTGCCCGCGGTTATGATTCGATCCACACGATGCTGGACGACCGCAAGCTTGACGCAGTATACGTATGCGTACCGCCGTTCGCGCATGGCGAGATTGAGACGGCGCTGCTAGACCGCAGCATTCCTTTTCTGGTGGAAAAGCCGATCGGATTAGACGGACAGCTTCCGTCCGCAATTTTGAAAAGAATTGAAGAGAAGAAGCTGGTTACGTCAGTCGGCTATCACTTCCGCTATATGGACGGGACGGATCGCGCAAGGGAGCTGCTGCGCGAGCGCACAGCCTTGATGGCGCTTGGCTACTGGATGGGATCGATGCCGGGCGTTAGCTGGTGGCGCAAAATGGAAGGCTCAGGCGGACAATTCGTCGAGCAGACGACGCACATCGTAGACTTGCTCCGTTATACGGTTGGCGAAGTGAGTGAAGTGTATGCAGCTTACGGCGATCGTTACATGAGCAGTGCGGAGGAAGGCGTATCCGTTCCGGATGTTGGTACGGTTACCTTGAAGCTGGCGTGCGGCGCTGTGGCTACGATTAGCAATACATGCGCAATTCCTGCGGGTGACCGTGCCGGACTACATATTTATACGAATAAAGGCGTGCTTGAGCTGGGCCACAGCGGACTGATCGACGTGGAAGCGGGACGCAAGACGGAATATGCCAATCGAAACGATCCTTACGAGCTGGAGAACGATGCTTTTCTTCATGCGGTCAAGACCGGAGATACATCGCGAATCCGTTCAACCTATGCGGATGCAGTGCTTACGCATCAAGTGACCATCGCGGCGAATGAATCGGCGCGTACAGGGCTTCCGGTAAAACTGTAAGCAGCTGTCATTCCATTATGCATTACGAAAAAAACCGTTCTTCAAGGTCGCTGACCTTGAGGGACGGTTTTTTTGAAATAGAAGAAAGTATTGCGGGCTCAATCCGGGTGCTGTATACACTTGCTTCCACTCGTTATTTGCGTTTTCTTTTGGAACGCGTCTGCGCTTGAGGCTGCTCAGCAGGGAGCGGGACTTTGCTTTCCGACAGACTAGCCTTAGTGCGGCGGGATCTGTTCGATCTGGAAAGGGTGCTTCCCCCAACGATCTCTTTCGGGCTGCGTCCATGCAGCAAATCGCCGGTCCAGCCTTTCTTCCATAACCATATATACAGGAAGATCGTAATGATGGCAATGGCTGTTACCATCGCCGTAAAGCTCCATTTGTATGTTCTGAACGGAAGGCTTTCGAAGTTGACACCCCATATGCCCCCTATGATCGTAGCAGGAAGGAACAACACCGTGAATATCGTGAGCGTCTTCATAATGTCGTTGCCGCGGAAGTTAGAGATGGCGTCATCCATTGAGATAAGGGTATCGATCTCCAGCGCGTAATGCTTGAGCAGCGCATCGATCCTCTCCAGCTTATGCGTAATCCGTTTGAAGCTGTCGGTATCGGTGAGATGGTTCATGAACGCTTCCTTGGCGGCGCTATGCAGCTCTCTGACCGGGATAAAGAGATGGCTCCAATGGAGCAGTTCATAGCGTCTCTCGAAAATTATGTCGATAAGACCGGTGTTGTTCTTCTTGCGCATCGTCGACTCTAGCTCGCCAAGCCGGGTTTCGAAGCCGTCGAGCCCGGCATGGAAGGTTTCCAGCATAATGCTGAGCATAATAAATAAACCTTCTGGAGCGGTTTCGCAGCTGTCGAGCTTTGGAGTATGCTCTATGGATTGAAGCCTTAATGGAAGACGCATATCGTCATGCATCGTAAGCAGCTGCTGCTCCGTCAGCCAGAAGTGAAAAGGCTGAACATCCGATTGGTCTTCCGTAACTTGGAGCATGAGTGTTCCGTAGAGACGCTTCTCCGAATTAGCTGTTACTCCAACCGATATGCTGTTTGTCCTTCTGCCCGTGCATTCGTCGAACCAGAAAGCGCATTCCGGAAAAAGCTGCTTCAGCTCATCCGTGTGCTGCTCTACAGCATCCTGCTCGATTTTTGCTATAGCTTTAGTGGCTCTTTGCTCCTCGCGTGATGCAGTTGCTTGTCTTTGCGCATCTTTCCTGCTTGGCAAGGGCTCTTTTCTTAAAGTCTGCCCCTTCAATTGCTGCAGAACATGCCATTCCCATCCTGCGGGATAGCGAAGCATCCGATGAATCATCGCTTTGCCTCCTGCTTGTCCGAATTTCCAATATCTATTTGTCCATCATACCGCGAACTGCAATGTTGCACAACCTGATCGTCGGATTAGATAAATCCTTAGAGGTTTCGTATCTTCAAACCTGCAAAGTTCGACTTATTCCGTCAAAAATAGGGCATACCAAGATTAGCTTGTAACATGAGGCGCAGGAGGGAAATAAGATGGCAAGAAAGATTGGCATATTCGATACTGAACAGCAGGCAATTACGGCTATTGAGCAGCTTGATCAAGCGGGATTCGTGCAAGGCGAACTTCAGGTGCTGGCGAAGGATACCGAACATTCAAGGCGCATAGAGGCAGAGAGCGACGTCCATGTGGACGAGCTCAGACAGCTTGAAGATACGCCGGACAGGCATGGGGTGGGAAGTCTTGGCATGGCAGCTGCAGCCGGTTTTGCCGGTGCTGGCTTAAATGCCGCATATGGGGTGGCAGGCTATGGAGCAGCGCCCTATGCTGCGGCAGGTTTTCCTTTTGCAGCGGCTGTGCTGCTGAATGAGGATGAGCATAGCAATACGCTGCAAGCGCTGGGGCTTGATGATGATGAGGCGCAGCTGTGCAGTCAGGCGCTGCGCAGCGGATCACTAATTGTTATTGTAGAAACCGATGAAAGCAAATCACTGCTCGATAAGGATGGCGGCCCGGATTTATCGAGGCTTGGTACGGCTGAGGCCGTCTTTCGTGCGTGTAACGCTTCAGCAATAACGGACGGAGCCTAGCTGAAGCGCTTAACGGATACAAATGGAAGAGGCCTCATATATGACGCAGGAGGAGTCCCTGTGGCTTGATGAGGCTTCTTATTTTTTACACATTGGCCAGTGATTTGCGGTCAAGCTTTACGATCTCGGTTAATGGATGTTCATCGCCGCGGATGAGATCACGCAGCAGATGGGCTGCGATCATGCTGTACACCGAGCCGTTTCCTCCGTAGCCTAAGCAGTAATAGACGTTTTTCCAAGCGGGATCGGCGCCGATAAAGGGCAAACCGTCCCTCGATTCGCCAAAGGTAGCGCTCCACTCGAATTCAATAGGAGCTTGCAGCTCGGGAAATAACGCTTTGAGCTGATTGTGCAGATTTTCGCTTCGCTTACGCCTCTCTTGCCCGCTGTGCAGAGGCTGCTCGATTTTCTCATCCAGGCCGCCGGCGACGATGCGTCCGTCAACCGTCGTGCGCATGTATAAATAGGGACGCGCCGTTTCCCATATCAGAAACCGCTCATGCCAGCTTTGAAGATTTTGCTGAACGCCGGTGACAAGCGCGAAGGAACGGTTCAATTCCGCTTTGATCAGCTTGCCGCGAAGCTCCTCGGGCTCATAGCCGACGGCATAAACGACATTCTCGGCCTCAATCTCATAGCCATCCGCAGTACGCAGACGATGAAGGCCGCCCGGCAGCGTATCATGCGCCACGATATCGGTTTGCTCATGAATTTCGAGTCCGGCATCGGCTGCGGCGGTTGCCAAGCCGTTAACGAATTGAAAGGGATTCACCTCGGCATCGCCGTGCGTGACGATAGCACCCGGTTTGCGGAATGGAAAATGGTTCGCGATATCATCCGGCGACCAAAATTCAACATCGAGCCCGCAAGCTTTTAGCGTCTCGTATTCTTTTTTGAGTTTCGGCAGATCCTGCTCGGAAGATGCATAATAGAGGCTGTTTCTTCTTCTGAAGCCAACATCTGCGGAGAGGGAGTCTGCTGTAATCGCAATCATATTGACGGCATCCTTGCATGCCCTGTAGAAGGCTTGCGCATCCCGCTCCCCGATTTGCCTGATTAAATCGCAAAGCATGATGTCGTTTGAAAACTGCAGCAGCCCGGTATTTGCTGACGTGCTGCCGCCTGCTACCTTTCCGCGTTCCAGCACGATGGTCGATAAGCCGCTGCGATTGAAGACGTAGCTGCAAATCGTCCCGGACATGCCTCCTCCTATAATGGCAACCTGCGTTTTTTTGTTTTGCCGCACGGGAGCAAACTCCCGGGTGCTGCCTAGTGTGACCGGCCAATATAGATTGCCGGTATGTAGCTCCTTCATTGGTCATCACTCCCTTGAATAGTATTACCCGAAATTACGAATATGAAGCTGAGGGCAACGGATACTAACGATAGGAATGATTGACTTTATGATGACAACATGGGGTTTATAGCTGCCTATTCCCCCAGACTCCTCATCGCGTCGCGATAAGCTGTAGGGGACTGGCCGTGAAGACGGCGGAATTGCTTGGAGAAGTACAGGGCGTCCTGCAGTCCGACGGAAGCGGCAATTTGTTCAATGGTTAGCTCAGGTCGCTCGCGCAGCATGCGGCGCGCTTTGTCGATACGCAGCTTGAGCAGGAACGTAACGGGCGATACGCCGGTTCTCTGCTTGAACAAACGTGACAAATACGCTCTATTGTAGCCGAGCGA
Source organism: Candidatus Udaeobacter sp. (assembly GCA_035491515.1). GTDB lineage: Bacteria > Bacillota > Bacilli > Paenibacillales > Paenibacillaceae > Pristimantibacillus. Next base: position 11,904 of record DATJKM010000317.1, read on the forward strand.
CTCTGCCATTTGCTCGATGGAGACGGGATGCGCGTACTGCGTCGATAAGTAATGGACGACTTGCTGGAGCAGTCGGTCTCCCTCTGCTTGCGCGGTGCGCAGCGTGCTGCCGCTGAGGGCATGCAGCACGCTTTTGTATTCGGCCAGCAGCAAGTGCAAATAGCCTGCAGCCTTCATATCCGCCGCTGCGCCGCCGCGCCGGAAGGTCTCGTAAATTTGGCGGAACAAGGCGCCCGCCCGCCGCTTATCCTCCGTGAACACGACCTGCTGCGCGGTAATAAAGCCGGTTGCGGTCACGAGCTCTGCCGCCCGCGTGCCATTAAAGGCAACCCAGCGGTACCGCCACGGCTCATCGTAATCGGATTCATAGCTGATCAGCTGCTCCGGCTCGATAAGAAAGGTGTGGCCCGCTCGCAGCTCATGTCTTGCGCCATCGCAAATAAAAAGGCCTTTGCCTTCCAGCACGATGTGCATCAAATAGAAATCGTAAACCTTCGGTCCAAGCCGGTGAAGCGGCTTCGTCTGGCTCTCGCCGGCAAACAATACATTAAGAGACGCATTCTCTCCTTCCCCGATAACCGGGTTTGAGGCAACCGTATACATATCCTGCGGCATTTTACTTTACACCTGCCTTATATTCGAATGGAATGGTGAACAATTGTAGTGTTTTCCACATCATAGCATGTCCTGCGAGACATAGAGAAGTCACATTAATCCATATAAAAAGCACTTACCGCCATTTTGTTTTGAAATGGGTTACTTTATACTGAAGTAGAAAATAAACGATACCAATTTGATAAAAAGGAACGTGATAGCAAATGGCAAACATTGACGCGCTAACACAGCAATTTATACAACAATACGGCGGAGAAGCGGGCGATATCGCTGTATTCCATGCTCCGGGCCGTGTAAACCTGATCGGCGAGCATACGGACTATAATGGCGGTTATGTATTCCCGGCCGCATTAACCTTCGGTACGACCTTGCTTATCCGCAAGCGTTCTGATAAACAGCTCGGCCTGGCAACAACAAACTTCCCTTCCTCGAAGCAATTTTCCATCGATGAAATCGTATATGATGAAGCTGACGACTGGATGAACTATCCAAAGGGAATCGTGTATGAGCTTCAGCAAAGCGGCGTCCAATTCCAGAGCGGCTACGACCTGTTGTACCATGGTGAAATTCCAAACGGTGCGGGTTTATCCTCTTCCGCTTCCATTGAGGTCGTAACCGCTTACGCGCTTCAATCGCTTGAAGGTCTGCCGACAGACACGGTGAAAATCGCTTTGCTTTCGCAAAAATCGGAAAATGAGTTTAACGGCGTGCAATGCGGTATCATGGACCAATTTGCTGTGGCGAACGGCAAGAAGGATCATGCGATCCTGCTCATGTGCGATACGCTTGAGTATGAGCTCGTTCCTTTCGAATCAGGCAGCTACAAGCTAGTTATTGGCAATACAAACAAGCGCCGCGGTCTTGTCGACTCTGCCTATAACGAGCGTCGCGCCCAGTGCGAGCAAGCTGTCCAAGATTTACAAGGGGCTTTCCCGGAGCTCACGCTGCTCGGACAAATCAGCCTGGAGCAATTCAATTCCGCGAAGCATCTCATTAAAGACGAAACGGTTAAAAAGCGTGCGCAGCATGTTGTAGAAGAAATCGACCGCGTTCTGCAATCGATTAAGGCGCTGAAGGAAAACGATCTCGTACAATTCGGTCAGCTGATGAACGGATCGCATGATTCGCTGCGCGATCTTTACGAAGTAACGGGTGCAGAGCTTGATGCGATGGTTGAGGCTGCCCGCCAAGTGCCGGGCGTGCTTGGTTCCCGTATGACGGGCGCTGGCTTCGGCGGCTGTACGGTTTCTCTTGTGCACGAGGATAGCGTTGAAACATTCAAGGATGAGGTGGGCCGCAAATATAACGAAGCGACCGGTTTGACGGCTGACTTCTATGTATGCACCATCGGAAACGGCGTAGAACGTCTCGTATAAACAGCATCCGCAAAGCGGTACCCAAATGGAGAGGGGAAATCATCAATGGCAGTATTAGTAACGGGTGGAGCAGGATATATCGGATCGCATGCCGTAGCGGCATTGCAGGAGCGCGGCGAGGAAATCGTGATCGTCGATAATTTGCAGCAGGGACACCGTGCGGCTCTGCTCGGAGGCAAGCTGTACGAGGGCGACCTTCGCGACGCGGCTTTCATGGATACCGTCTTTCAAGAAAATGAGATTGACGCGGTCATTCACTTTGCGGCAAATTCACTTGTCGGCGAGAGCATGAAGGACCCTGGAAAATATTATCATAACAATGTTTTTGGCACGCTATGCTTGCTTGAGAAAATGAACGAATACAATGTTCGCAAAATCGTTTTCTCGTCAACAGCTGCTACTTACGGCGAACCGGAAAACGTGCCGATCGACGAGTACGACCGCACGCTTCCGACCAATGCTTACGGCGAAACGAAGCTGGCGATGGAAAAAATGATGAAATGGTTCGATGTTGCGCATAACATCAAGTTCGTTTCGCTTCGTTATTTCAATGCGGCAGGCGCGCATGAGAGCGGGAAAATCGGCGAAGACCACAGCCCTGAAACGCATCTGATTCCGATCGTGCTGCAAGCGGCGCTTGGCCAGAGACCGCATATCTCCGTGTTCGGAGAAGACTATGATACGCCTGACGGTACCTGCATCCGCGACTACATTCATGTAAGCGACCTTGCCGATGCGCATGTGCTTGCGGTAGACCGTCTTCGCGGCGGCGCGGAAAGCTCCGTATACAACCTTGGTAACGGAACGGGCTTTTCGGTAAAACAGGTAATCGATATCGCGCGCGCCGTAACCGGCAAAGAAATTCCGGCCGTGTTCGAGGCTCGCCGCGCCGGAGACCCTGCCGTTCTAGTCGCATCCTCCGATCGCGCCCGCAAGGAGCTTGGCTGGAATCCGAAACGCGACAAGCTGGAGGATATCATTAAAAGCGCTTGGAGCTGGCATGAGGCTAATCCAAATGGCTACAACGACTAACGTCGCCGCATAATCGAAAGGAGCTGCATCACGTGGCAAATGAACAACAAGTGACATCAGCAAACGATGCGCTGATTCTTATAGAACGCTTGCTGCAATTCGCATCGCAGCGCAAGCTGATCGATCAGCTTGATACGCATGCGGCTAGAAACGAGCTGCTGGATCTGTTCCGCTTCACGGAGCCGTACGAAGGCCAGGTAGCGGAGGAACGTCTGGAGAGCGCGGTAGAGCTGCTTGAGCCTTTGCTTGATTATGGCTATGCAATCGGCCTAATTCCGGATAATACGACGACCTACCGCGATTTGCTCGATGCCCGCATTATGGGCTTCTTACTGCCGCGGCCTTCCGAGGCCAGCGCTGCATTCCAGCGTCAGGCGAAGGAGGAAGGGCTGAAAGCGGCAACGGATGCCTTTTACAACCTGAGTATCGATTCGAATTACATCCGGATGGACCGCATCCGTAAAAATCTGTATTGGCTGCATGAGACAGAGTTCGGCAAGCTCGAAATTACAATCAACCTATCGAAGCCTGAGAAGGATCCGAAGGAAATCGCGCTGCTCAAAACGATGCCGCAGGCGAAGTACCCGAAATGCTTGCTATGCGTAGAAAATATTGGATACGCCGGACGTCCCGATCACCCGGCACGTCAAAACTTGCGCGTATTGCCGCTTACCCTGCAAGAGGAGCAATGGTTTTTTCAATATTCTCCTTACGTGTATTACAACGAGCACAGCATTATATTCAAAGGCGCGCATGAGCCGATGGTTATCTCCTATTCGTCTTTTGCGCGGCTGCTCGATTTCGTGGAGCAGTTCCCGCATTATTTCATCGGTTCTAATGCCGATTTGCCGATTGTTGGAGGCTCCATTCTAAGCCATGATCATTTTCAAGGCGGCCGTCACGTGTTTCCGATGGAGACTGCCACCACGAATACGCAGTTTGTCGATCCTAAGCTGCCGGGCGTACGCTTTGGCATCGTGAACTGGCCGATGTCAGTCGTTCGGGTTAACGGTACGTCCAAGACTGACGTACACCGCGCCGCTTGCCGTCTATTGGATGAATGGCGCGCTTACAGCGATGTTTCGGCAGACGTGCTGGCCTTTACCGGGCAAGAGGATGGCACGCTTACGCCGCATAACACGATCACGCCGATCGCGCGGCTGCGGGACAACGGCGAATATGAGGTCGATTTGGTGCTGCGCAACAATCGCACGAGCGACGAGCATCCGGACGGCATTTTCCATCCGCATCAGCATTTGCATCATATTAAGAAAGAAAATATCGGCTTGATCGAAGTGATGGGTCTTGCGGTATTGCCAGGGCGCCTCAAGGACGAGCTGGAGCAAATTGCGGCCTATTTGACAGGGGAATCGGTTGCTTCCGCCGAGGAGCTTCATGCTGCCTCGCATCCCCTCCATAAGCATGCGGTTTGGCTGTTGTCTTTAACCGGGCGCTACGGCACGTCCAATACTTCCGAACAGGCGAAATCGATCGTGGAATCCGAAACGGGCGATAAGTTTTTAGAGGTGTTGAAGGATGCAGGCGTGTACAAGCATACGGTAGACGGAACCGCAGCATTTGAGCGGTTCTTAACATCGGTCGGGCTTGAGAAAGCATAAAATAGCAGAAGTAAGCAGTACCTCCATTTGCGCTGAGCGTTCAGCGGTCGAATGGAGGTTTTCTGCTAGTAAGCAGCTTATTATCAAATGACTTAAAATCAATCAACTACATAATTGCATTGTGAAATTATATTAATTTGTAAACAGCCAAAATTTATGGTATTTTTTATATTATAAACAAAGCATTTTGAATTATTATTTTATAACTCTAATAACTATTTATCCGGAGGGGTCAAGATGTCCGAAAAAATGCTACCGCTTGACGACTTTTTGCAGCTGAGCACCGATGAACAAGTCGAGAAGCTAAAGCGCTGGAAGATGGATTACACGCTTAAAGATATTCGGGAGGCTTGGAATTTCAAGCATTCCGCGCAATATTACATGCTGCTGAAGAAGCTGCGCATCTATGAAAGAGTAGTAAATAAATCAGATAAATTTTATCCCGTACAAGAGCAGCTGCTGACTAGAGCGAATGCGGGCGGAGAAAGAGGCTGGGGAGGACAGAACGCATTTGCGGACCGGAAGCTGCCCTCGGACAGTTTCGATTACCACTTGAATACGACGCTGACCGGCCCTGAGCTGGCTGATAAACTGGAGAGAATCGCGCATTTCCTTAAGGGAGAGCTTAAGGAAGTATCGATTAAGCTGTCTATAGTAGCGGCAGAAGCGGAAGCGGAAGAACAGGAATAGCTTATACGCGCACATAAGAAGAACCGAGCTCGGCGAAGGTGCCAGGCTCGGTTCTTCTTATGTAGAAAAATGAAAATAAATGTCTGATACTGGAATAATTTACTTTAAAAAAGCACTTTATTGCATGCGCAGCCTGCCAAGCTCGGATACGAGTGCTTCCACCTCGCTGATGCTGAATTTCTCCTTCGATGCAACTACCTCGTACAGATCTTTTATATCCTCATATTTACTGAGGTCGAAGTTGGAAGCCTGCATGGCTGCAGCGGAAGCCATTTTCAGCTTTGTTTTGATGACTTCAATCATAAATTCCACATTTTCTTGCGTTTGCAGCTGTAAATCGTTCATAGGGCGCCTCCTAAATTTTTTGAGAGCCGAAAGCGGCCTCTAGGCTTATTTGTGCTTTTTGCTTTTCTGTAATTGTACCATGTTTCAAATAAGAATAACCATAAATTGAACAGCATCTTGAAATTGGATACAATTAATAGTAGACATGGACAGCAATCGAACACAGGGCAGGTGCAGGGCAACGGAAAAGTTGGCGAAGAGTGAAATCGAGCAATTTTTTGAAACGATTGCGGATAGGCATATGAACCGCAGCGGCATTGTGTTTATTTGCATTGGAAGCGACCGGTCTACCGGCGATTCTTTCGGCCCCCTGGTGGGTACAATGCTGCAAGAGAACGGCTGGCCGAATGTGGTCGGCACTTTAGAGAAGCCGTGCGACGCGCATGCCGTTGAGCGCGCGGTACAAGAGATACATAAGGATGCGATCGTGATTGCGATCGATGCTTGTCTTGGCAAGCAGGCTTCGGTCGGCCGCTTCATCGTAACGGAAGGTCCGCTGCAGCCGGGCAAGGCAATCGGCCGCAGGCTGCCGGCAATCGGGCATTACAGCATTGCCGGCGTTGTGAATACAAACGGCCCGAAGGCTTATTGGATGCTGCAAACGACCTCCTTATATCAGGTGATACAGATGGCAAAAGAAGCGGTAAGCGCAATCCATTCCGCATGGAGCAGGCAGACGGATAAGCAGGAAACACGAAATCATCATTCACAAATCCCATATGTATAGAGGAGCGTGCATCAAATGACAAGAGAAAATGCCGGAAAAGGTTACTCGATCGCGCAGCGCAAGCTGTTTTTGGATAATGGCGTTGAGATTGCTTATTATGATTCCCATCCGCATGACGGCGGCGCCGAGGACGGCATTACCGAGACCGTCGTTTTGCTTCACGGCTATTGCGGCAGCTCCGCGTATTGGGAGCATGTCGTGGAAGAGCTGGAGCAATCGGTGCGTATTATTGCACCTGACGCACGAGGACACGGGAAAAGCTCTGCGCCGGGTGAAGAGATCTATTCGATGGAAATGTATGCAGAGGATGTCGCCCATATACTCATCAGGCTGCAGATACATAATGCCGTGCTGCTCGGCCACTCCTTAGGCGGTTACATTACGCTTGCGTTCGCGGAGAAGTATGCGAAGAAGCTGTCCGGCTTTGGCCTTATTCATTCGACAGCGCTCGAAGACAGCGACGCGGCCAAAGAAAACCGGGATAAAGCTGTTGCGGCGCTTGAACAGAACGGCATTGAACCGTTTGTCGACGGACTTATTCCTAAGCTGTTTGCCCCGGCCAACGTGGAAGCCATGTCAGACGAGGTTGAACGCGGGAAGCAAATCGGCTATGGCACGTCGCTGCAGGGGGCGATCAGTACGGCAAGAGGCATGAAAGCTCGCGTAAACCGCGCGCACGTTATTGAGCGCTCTGAGCTTCCTGTGCTGCTCGTTGCCGGTGCGAACGATAAGGTGATTCCGATGGAGAGTACGTTCGTGGCCGCAAACGATCTAACGGTGAAGGTTGAGCTGGATAGTGCCGGCCACATGGGGATGATTGAGCAGCCGAAAGAGCTTATCGCGTCCATTCTGGGCTTCGTGAAATCTAAGCAGTAGCATGTGGAGAGGAGTGGGGTATGTTTCAGCGCGATTATTTCATGAGAATGATTGAGCAGATGACGGAAGCGGTTGGCCAAATTATGAATTTGAGGCAAGCCCGCAAGCACGAGGAGGCGCTTCTTTACATCGACGAGCTGCTGGATAAGCGGTTTCGGCTGAGCAGCAAGCTGATCCGCTCCTTATCGGATGAGGATTTGATGAAGGTAATGACGACGAATGGCATACTGGAAACCGATCATTTGCAGGCCATTGCAATATTAATGAAGCAAGAGGCTGAGCTGTACAGCGAGCTGGGCCGCAAAGATGAGAGCTACTTCGCGCACGTAAAGTCGCTGCATCTGTTTTTGCGGTTATCGCTTGCGGGTGCGGAGCCGACGATCGCGGAGCCGCGCGGGCAAATTAAGGTGCTGCTCGATCGGCTTCGTCCGTATGAGCTGCCTGTGACCGCTAAGCGGCTGTTGATGGAGTGGCATGAGGCGGAAGGGCATTATGATTTAGCGGAAAATGTAATGTACGAGCTGCTTGATGATAAAGCTTTAAATCCGTCAGAAGCAGTGGACATCTATCGGCGAATGCTGCTGCAGCATAATGAACGGCTTGCGGCAGGCGGCTTGCCGCGCGAGGAAATTGAGCAAGGGCTTAAAGCCCTTTTGAAGGAATAAACAAAGTCTCATAGCAAAAGCTTAGCTTCAAATACTTTTTAGAAGTGAGAGGTACGTCATGACGGAACAATGGCAGCAAGACATCACTAACTGGATCAGCAACGGAGAACTGCTGCAGGCAACGCTCAGCCAGCCAAAGCGTAAGGACGCTGCGGCGGCGCCAAAGACGGTCATTCGTCCTATCGAACTGAAGAACGGATTGTTTTATCAGTTTGAATATCATTTTACGAACAAGGTTACGCATGATAACGTTACGGGGCCTCAGGCTGCCGAGCGGGTCATCGGCCTGCTTCAGGAAAATTACCGTCAGGCGCTTGTGAAGACGCCAGAGGCCGATGTTCAGCTGCTCTTCAGCAAGAAGGGCAAGGCAGCAATTCTTAAGAAGCCTCCAACCGGAGGATCGCGTCCGGCAAGTCTGCAGCATAACAGGCAAAAGCAGCGCGTGCTGGCAGAGGGCAAAGCGGCGCCATTTCTTGTCGAGCTCGGCATCATGACGCCGGAGGGTCTCGTCCACGCGAAAAAGCAGGATAAATACCGGCAGATCAATCGTTTTCTAGAAATGGTCACCGATGTGCTTGCGTATTTGCCAGTGGACCGGGAGCTTACGATCGTTGATTTTGGCTGCGGAAAATCTTATTTGACGTTCGCGTTGTATCATTTGCTGGCTATCCAGCAGCAGCGGAAAATCAATATTGTCGGACTTGATTTGAAAGCCGATGTCATTGCGTTCTGCAAGGCGCTCGCGGAGAAGCTCGGCTATGACAAGCTGCAGTTCCTTGTGGGGGACATTGCGGAGTATGAAGAGCTGCAGGCTGCCGATATGGTCGTTACGCTGCATGCATGCGATACGGCTACGGATGCCGCGCTTGCCAAGGCGGTTAACTGGGGGGCCTCGGTTATTATGTCGGTGCCATGCTGCCAGCATGAGCTGTTTAAGCAGGTTAGCAGCGATGCGCTGTCGCCGCTTTTATCCCAAGGCTTGCTGAAGGAGCGCTTTGCCGCGCTGGCAACCGATGCGGCACGGGGAAACCTGCTTGAGGTGCTTGGATACAAGGTTCAAATGCTGGAATTTGTAGACCCGGAGCATACGCCCAAAAACCTGCTTATACGCGCTGTACGTTCAGAGGAGCAGGGGCTTTCGATGAAGAAATGGGAGCAGTACGAGCAGTTCCGCCAGTTTCTGAACATTTCTCCGTCACTCGAGCATATGCTTTCCGAGCGATGGCCTAATCGCGCCTCCAAATAAGAAGCGTTAAGCGCGGCTGCTAAACTTTTTAGTTTTTGAAGTGAAGTAATTGTCGATGCAATTAACATTTGCTACAATGGAAGAAGATGGCTGTCAAATGGATGGGTGAACCGTATTGGAATGGATGATCTGGCTGGACTTTAGTATGTTTCTAGTGCTGCTCGGCTTATTTTTTTACGTGATAGCCTCGAGCACCATTACGGTACTGCATCGTATTTACCTGTCTCTGCATATTGTGTTTATGGTATGGACACTCTCTCAGTTTGTTTCGCAGACAACGACTTCCGCTCTCTATAGACTATTCTACCTTTCGGTTTCCTACACAGGGCTTTCGCTGCTTGGAATCGGCTGGTTCGTTTTTGTCGTTTTTCTTACCGGACAGTCCTATGTGATCCGGAAGAGCCGTTTGTTCCTTTTGGCGACGCCCGCGCTTATTTCGGTCGCTGCGGTCGTTATTAATCCGAACGGCATGTTTCTTCGGATCAATGAACAGCTTGACCCGTTGAAGCAGCTTCAGCATGGACCGTTGTACTGGATCATGATTACGCAATTGATCCTTTATATGATCGTCTCGTTTATGATTATGTTTTACAAGCTGCGGGGGGAGAACTCCGTCCGGCAGCGGACATTGATTAAGACGGCGTCAAACGGCATGCTCGTGCTGGTCATATTCGCTATCTCGGATTTGATTATCAACGTATTTGTAATCGAACATTTTAATCAATATATTCCGCTTATTTCGGTTGGAATGGCATTTGCGGCTGTTTATTTAGTGTACGCCATAACGCATAACAAGGTACTCGATATTATACAAACCGTCCAACGGGACGTTATGAATACAATGTCGATGGGTATTATCGTGCTCGATGAGAACGATATTATTATTGAAGTGAATAAAGTGATAAAGCCGATCATTCGACTTCGGATAGGTGACAAATTTAATCCCGCACTACTAAGCTCTCAATTCAAGACAGAGACTTCGAGAGAGTTTGCGGCTTTTTTTGAAGCCCAGCGCACGCGTCCGATGGACAGGCTCGAAATAGAGATTACGCTCCATTATGACAAGTACCGCCATGTTATCGTTCAGTCCGCTCCCATTCTAAATCATAAGAAAACACCTGTCGGGAGATTGCTCACCTTCCAGGATGTAACGGAGCTACGATTGCTGGTGGAAGAAACGAATAATCAGAACGAGCTGCTGCAGGATCGGAACCGCGATTTGCTTATTATGCAGGACGAGCTGTTTCAAGCGAATAAGAAGCTGGAGAATATGGCGATTACCGATGGTTTGACAGGCTGCTTTAACCGCCGTTATTTGCTGCATCAATTGGAACAAGAAGTCGTGACCAACATTCGTTACGGCATTCCCTTCTCTATTTTTTTATTTGATCTTGATCATTTCAAATCTATCAATGACAATTACGGTCATTTAGTAGGCGATGAAGTGCTTTGCAGCACGGTGGATGCGGTACGGGGCTCGCTTCGGTTTACGGATATTTTGGCGCGCTATGGCGGAGAAGAGTTTACGGTGTATTTGCCGCACACGAACCGGGATCATGCCGCTCAAATTGCCGAGAGGCTTAAGGAAGCCGTAGAGCAGAATCAGGTGAATACGGGGCTGGGGGAGCAAACGATATCGGTTACGATAAGCATGGGCGTGATCTCGATCGAGCATTTTGAGCCTTCAGATCTTGCGGATCCGAAAGCATTTTTGCGGGAACTGCTCGCTGAGGCGGATGCGGCACTCTATGAAGCGAAATACAACGGCCGCAATCGGATTGTCAAACGAAAATTAGCCTAAAAGCCTGAATGATCAGGCTTTTTTTGATGCTCCTTGCATAGTCAGTCCGGGATAGTTCTGATAAAATAGAAGCGATCCGGTTACTAGCGCTATTACTATCGAAAGCGGGAACTAATCTAATGAGAAAAGTACAAATTGGAATGGTCAAGCCGGGCGACAAGGTGGCAAAACCCATTTTTCAAGAAAACGGACACGTGCTCC
>DATJKM010000318.1:0-5141 GCA_035491515.1 Candidatus Udaeobacter sp.
CTGGAAATAGATGTTAGCCTTATAGGAGTTCGAAAATAAATGTAGAGGATGTGGAAGTACGTGAGTAAAGCTTTAGCTGTTTTAATGGCGATACCGATGTTATTGTTGGCCGCTTGCGGAAACAACAGCCGGGACCAAATGGATATGCTAACAAAAGCTAAGGAACAGGGATACATTACAGTGGGATTCGCGAATGAGAACCCATATGCCTACAAAAACGAGAGCGGCGAATTAACAGGTGAAGCTGTGGAAATTGCACGAGTTATTTTGAATCGACTAGGAATTAAAGAGTTAAAAGGGGAGCTGACGGAATTTACTTCGCTGATTGCCGGGCTTCAAGCCGAGCGTTTTGACTTGATCACTGCCGGGATGTTCATAAATGAAAATCGCTGTAAAGCCGTGTTGTTTGCGGACCCGGAATACAGCATAGGAGAAGCTCTAGCAGTTAAAGCAGGCAACCCGCAAGGGTTAACCAGCTACCAGGCGATAGCGGAGCAGCCGGATTTGAAGGTGGCGGTTATGGCTGGAGCAATAGAAGTAGAATATTTGAAGGCTGCTGGTGTATCGGATGAACAAATACTTCAAGTGCCTGATCAGGATGCCGCGATCAGCGCACTTCAATCCGGACGCGCCGATGCGATGACCATGACAGGACCTGCCTTGCAATCACGTCTAGAGGCTGCGAATGACAGTGGATTGGAACGCGTCATGAATTTCGAACAGCCTATGATGGATGGTGTAAGCGTTCGCGGTTACGGCGCAACTGCATTTCGTTTTGGAGACGAGGCATTCCAAGAGGCATATAATGCAGAGCTTAACAAAATGAAGGAATCCGGCGAGCTGCTAGAAATATTAAAAAAATTCGGTTTCACAGAGCAGGAGCTTCCGCAAGATGCTACAGCTAAGCAGCTCTGCAAGGCTTGAGATAAACATGCCGTTGCACGAATGGCTGCCTTTATTGCTTGACGGGACATTGATTACCGTTCAAGTTGGCATTTTATCTGCGATTGTATCATTGTTGCTTGCCGTAGGGGCTGGTTTAGGAAGCTTATCCCGATATGCCATTATAAGAGCCATTGCGAAGGCGTACGTAGAAATATTTCGAGCCTGTTCCTTGCTTGTTCTAATGTTTTGGGTCTACTTCGCACTGCCATTTCTTCATATTGAGCTTCCTAAGCTTATGGCGGCAGTGCTGGCTATAGGACTCAATATAGGTGCTTATGGAGCAGAGATTGTGCGTAGCAGCGTTGCAGCCGTGTCAAAGGGACAGCATGAAGCAGGTATTGCGCTGAATTTATCAGGAAACAAAAGAATGGTTCGTATTATTTTGCCTCAAGCAGCTGCGAGAATGATACCGCCATTTGGTAACTTAATGATCGAATTATTGAAGTCAACATCGCTTGTGTACTTTATCACATTATCTGATTTGACATTTGCGGCGATGATATTGCGAAACAACTATTACATTTGGACGCCGTACATATTCGGATTGCTGCTGCTCATTTACTTTGTGCTCTCGTCCTGCATCTCCGTAACGTTCCGGTTGCTGGAGCGCAAGCTTACGGTATGGAGGTGATACAAGAAAATGTGGAAATGGGATTATGTTTTAGAGCTGCTTCCTATTTTTTCAAAAGCTTTTCCCGTCACATTAGGTGCAACTTTACTCGGCTTCGTTCTTTCGATCTTTTTCGGTTTCTTATTAGCGTTAGCCGGCCGCTCAGCGTTCCGGCCGATTAGATGGATCTCCCGTTCGATTGTTGAATTTATTCGGAGTACGCCGCTGCTCGTTCAAGTCTTCTTTCTCTATTTCAGCGTGCCCATGCTTACACCGTTTGCGATGTCTGCCTTTGTAACGGGTGTAATCGCACTTGGTCTTCATTACGGCACCTATATGTCCGAAGTATTTCGATCCGGTATCGATGCGGTACCCCGTGGACAATGGGAAGCATCAACGGCGCTTCATTTATCGAAGAGAAAGACATGGGTATCCGTTATATTACCTCAAGCGCTGCCGCCTGTTATCCCGATGATGGGCAATTATTTAATTGTGATCTTCAAAGAAACACCGACTTTGATGGCCATCACGCTTGTGGAGCTTCTTCTGACTGCAAAAAGTGAAGTATCTGTTTCCTATCGCGTATTTGAGCCATACACGATAGTTGGGCTTATATTCTTAGTCGTCAGTCTGTTTTTTTCTTTCGGTGTACGCCGTTTAGAGAAGCGTTTGTTACAACGCGATAACCGCGAGGGAGGTGGAAAACGATGAATGCACAGTTGGATAAAAGCTTCATAACAGAGCCGGAAAGCAAGACTCGAATTGAGCCGTCATCTGCAAATGATGCATTGGCAAAGCCGAAACCGATTGTTAGTTTCCAATCCATACAGAAAAGTTTCGGTGACCTGCATGTCATTAAAGGAGTTGACCTAGACATTTATCCGGGAGAAAAGATCGCTCTCATTGGACCCAGCGGCTCCGGCAAGACTACGCTGGGACGAATGCTAATGACTCTGGAGGAACCGACATCAGGGACAATCTTGATTGATGATGAGCCGTTATGGCAAACGGAGTCGAAGGGGAAACGGGTCCGAACAAATGAAAAGCATTTACGGAAAATGCGCAGCAAGGTAGGGATAGTATTTCAGCATTTCAATCTATTCCCGCATATGAGTGTGATGAATAATGTTTCCATGGCGCCGCGCTCAGTACTAAAGCTTACGAAGGAACAGGCGGAGGAACGGGCGATCACGATGCTTCGAAAGGTTGGACTCGAGGAGAAGCTTCACTTCTATCCTTCACAGCTTTCCGGCGGACAAAAGCAGCGGGTTGCCATTGCAAGGGCGCTAGTCATGCAGCCTAAGGTTATGGTGTTCGATGAAGTAACGTCCGCTCTTGATCCCGAGCTTGTCGGCGAAGTATTGTCCGTAATCAAAGAAATTGCCGGCGAAGGTCAAATGGCGATGATGCTTATTACGCACGAAATGGAATTTGCCCGCGAGGTAGCGGATCGCGTTATATTCGGAGCTGATGGTCTTATCGTCGAGCAAGGTACTCCCGAGGATATTTTTACTAATCCGCAGAGTGAACGACTGCAAGCCTTTTTGAAACGATTTTTGTAAATGAATTCATTTATATGGGAGCTGCTGCCAAGGAGGTGAGAAGGATAAAGACTACTGCGACTGATGACATTCAAGTACGTGCAACAACTGAGAGTGACGGTTCAGCCGTTTGGCATCTCATTAAGAAATCAGGTGTGTTAGATTTGAATTCGTCTTACTGCTATATTATGCTTTGCGATATTTTTAAAGAGACGTGTGCTGTCGCTTGCAAGGGCACTGAGATTGTTGGCTTTATGTCAGCCTATCGGCGGCCCGATCAGCTTGATACCCTTTTTGTTTGGCAGGTTGCCGTTAATGAGCAGACAAGAGGACGGGGGATTGCCACAGCTATGCTGCAGGAGCTATTGAATCGTAAAGGTAATAAGCAGCCAATACGGTATGTCGAAGCGACTGTAGGACCTCGCAATATTCCTTCCATGAGGCTATTTACGGGATTAGCCGGGAAACAGGGAACCGAATGTAAAATGGTTGAGCATTACGGGCAATGCCTTTTTCCTGAAGGGATAAACCATGAGCCTGAGCTGTTGTTAAGAATCGGTCCGCTTTGAGATCTCGAAGTTAGGCCTATTAGACTCTAACTACAAACGGGGAGGTTTTACAATGGATCAAATACAAGAGGGAAAAGATGATTTGAATGTGTTTAATCAAATGGAATCCGAGGTGCGAAGCTACTGCCGCAGCTTCCAAACGGTTTTTACTACGGCAAGCAATGCAAAAATGTGGGATGTAAACGGTAAAAGCTACATCGATTTTTTTGCAGGGGCAGGGGCATTGAATTATGGACATAATGATTCCCGCATTCGGACAAAGCTTATCGAATATTTGCTGGAGGACGGTGTCACGCACAGCTTGGATATGGCTACCAAAGCGAAAGAAAATTTTCTCTTAACATTTAATAAGACGATTTTGGAACCGCGCGGACTACATTATAAGGTGATGTTTCCAGGCCCGACGGGTACAAACTCGGTGGAGAGCGCAATGAAAACGGCACGTAAAGTGACGGGTAGAACGAATATCATTTGTTTTACGAATGCGTTTCATGGCATGACGCAAGGATCCCTGTCTGCAACGGGCAACCGGTTTAAGCGAAAAGGCGCGGGCTTGTCTTTAAGCGGCACGACCTTTATGCCATATGACGGATATTTTGGAGATTCGATCGATACATCTGCGATGCTGGAGAAGCTGCTTGATGATCCCGGAAGCGGAATCGATTATCCAGCAGCGGTAATTTTGGAAACTTTGCAGGGTGAAGGCGGACTTAACAGCGCTTGCTCGTCATGGCTCCAGAATGTGGAACGAATTTGCCGAAAGCATCAAATGCTTCTCATTGTCGATGACGTACAGATGGGCTGCGGCCGAACGGGAACATTTTTCAGCTTTGAGGAGTCGGGGATAAAACCGGATATTGTATGTTTGTCGAAATCCATTGGCGGCTACGGGCTTCCGCTTGCGCTCACGTTAATTAAGCCAGAGCATGATATCTGGAATCCGGGTGAGCATAATGGAACGTTTCGCGGGAATAATCTGGGCTTTGTGGCTGCTGCCGAAGCGCTCCGATATTGGGAATCGGATGAGTTTCAAAAGGACATCAAGCGAAAGTCCGACGTCATCTATACTTGTCTGAGTAAGCAGGCGGCGGACTATCCGGAATGGATAAGCGAAATTAAAGGTACGGGATTTATACAAGGGATGAGCTTCCGGGAGCCGGAGATGGCTTCGAAAGTATGTAAAGAAGCGTTCCAAAACGGACTGATCATGGAAACCTCGGGACCGCTCGACGAAGTAGCCAAGCTAATGCCGCCGTTAACGATTGAGGATGAAGTCTTGAAGCAGGGGCTCGCAATCATGGAGCAAGCGTTGAAGAAGGTAATTGAAAGTGAAAGACGAGGCCAAGCCAAAACGATAGCCGATAAGGTAGAAGTAAACGTATAATGCGGCCTTAAAACTTTTCGAACTATTGAATAGGACGGTGTCAGGAAATGATCGTAAAACATTTGGATGACGTTATTCGAACGAAGGATGAT
>DATJKM010000319.1:0-5583 GCA_035491515.1 Candidatus Udaeobacter sp.
TCAATTCATAAAAGATAGCCCAACTTTTAGGACCGTTCTGTGCTGCACTTCTGGAGCCGAACGGTCCTTTACTGTGACAAGCTTGACACAATGGCTGCGAGTGGTTTAAAACCATATACAGAGGTATACCTTCAAAAAACTATTTTATAAGAAGAAATACGAGAATGAGCAGTGGAGATGAGCTAGTTGACGACTTTATATCAACTCAATACGATTTTTATCAGCATGGTGATGGAAGCTATTCCTTTTGTGTTAGTTGGTGTTCTTATTTCCGGATTGATACAAACCTTCGTCAAAGAGAGATGGATCGCGCGCATCATGCCGCGAAATCGTTATTTAGCCACGATATTCGGCTGCGGGATCGGCTTGTTTTTTCCTTCCTGCGAATGCGGGATCGTTCCGATAACGAGAAAATTAATAAACAAAGGCATGCCGCTGCACGCCGGTATTGCCTTTATGCTAACCGGTCCGATTATAAATCCGATCGTGTTGTTCTCCACTTATATCGCCTTTGGGAATGATTGGCAAATGGTCGGCATTCGCGCAGGGCTTTCGATTGCGGTCGCTTTCTCGGTTTCGATCATCCTTTCGTTTCTGTTTAAGGAGCTGCCTTTCCGTATTCAAGACGGGCAAACAGCTGCGGCAATTGAGCATGGATCGGAACAACTGGCTGCTCCCCTTCCTCTTACAAAGATGGTTTATGAGGTTGTCGTGCACGCGATCGATGAATTTTTCTCCGTCGGAAAATATTTAGTGCTCGGAGCCTTTATCGCCGCATGCATGCAAACATTCGTACCGACCTCGTATTTGCTGCATCTCGGCAGCAATCCTGTGACATCATCGCTCGTTATGATTGCCTTGGCCTTTATTATTTCACTTTGCTCGGAAGCGGATGCCTTCATTGCAGCTTCCTTCAGAAGCACATTCACGGTCGGCTCATTATCTGCTTTTCTCGTATTTGGACCGATGATTGATATCAAAAACACGCTTATGCTGCTCGGAACATACAGGGGTAAATTTGTTTTCATCTTGATTGCTTTGGTTGCTTTCTTTACCTTAGCCGGATCGTTAATCGTAGGGAGGTTATTCGGATGATTCGTTTTTTCATATTGTTCGGATTTTCTTTCATGTTTTTTATGCTGCATTATACCGGAGATATTAATAAATATATCAACATGAAGTACGCCTACCTATCGATTAGCGCTGTCGTCATTTTGGGGTTGTTAAGCATCTTTGAATTCGTGCGCGTCTCGCGTCTGCAGATTGCCGAGGAGAAGAGGCTGGCGGCTGCCGCCGCTTCGGTTAAGGAAGATGAGGCTTGCCGGCAGGGCGAGGATGCGGGTCATGAACAATGCACGCATAACAATCATGCACATGATCACCATAAACATGATCACCATAAACATGACCACCATGTACATGACGATCACGCGCATGAGCATCATCACGATCATGGCCATTCACACGGCAACGATACTAAGCTCAAGCGATTTTTCAGCTATCTTATTTTATTTGTTCCAATTATTACTGGGCTTTTCCTGCCCGCACATGCGCTCGACTCAAGCTTCGTAAAGGCAAAGGGCTTTTCCTTTCCGAGCTTTGAAGAAAATATAGAAAAAAATCCCGGCGCCCATCAGTTTTTGAAGCCTGATTCAAGCGTATTTTATCGTAAGGAAGATTACATTCAAGTAAAAAATAGAGAGCTTGCACAATTCATTAACCGCCAAGCAATCACTCTTACCGATGCGGATTATTTAAAAGGCATGGAGGTTATTTACAATACGCCGGACGCCTTTATGGGAAAAACAATCGGCTTTGACGGCTTCGCCTACAAAGGGCAGCAGGTGGACGGCAATCATTATTTCGTCTTCCGCTTCGGCTTCATTCATTGTGTTGCGGATTCCGGTGTATTTGGGATGCTGGTCGAATTTCCGAAAAATACGCAAATCAAGGATGATGATTGGGTGCATGTATCGGGTAAGCTGACCTGGGAGCTGTATCAGCCGTTCAAACAAACGATTCCTGTCTTAAAGGTAAACGATTGGAAGCCAATAGAAGCACCTAAAGACCCCTATGTTTATCGATCAACTTAATTGAAAGCCGAACATGAAGTCAACCTTTGCGGGTTGGCTTTTTTTGTTTGGCTTATCCTTTTTTTAATTCATAGCTGAGCCGTATTTAAACTGGCCCGGGAAAGTCATTTTTAAGGAGACAGCATTCATATAATACGATACTAGTGAATACCGCCTTGCTTTGTCCATCTAACTTTGCCTGCCATGAGAAAGGGAGGGAGGGAGATGCTTTTTTCTATATCCGAAGAGCTGGAGATGACCCGTTCGGTCATCAGAGAATTTGCGGAAAGCAAGATTGCTCCGAATGCCGGGGAACGAGATGATGCGGAAACTTTTGATCGTTCGATATTCGCGAAGATGGGGGAGCTCGGCATAACGGGAATTCCAATCGGAGAGCGTTACGGCGGTGCCGGAAGCGATTGGATGACGTATACCGTTGTTTTAGAAGAGCTCTCACGAGTATGCGCTTCGACGGCGGCTGCACTCGCTGCACATACCGTTTATACGGCTTGGCCGATTTACGCTTTTGGCAGCGAGGAGACAAAAGCATCCTATCTAAAGGAGCTGGCGAGCGGTAATAGGCTGGGAGCATGTGCACTGCCCAATATCAAAAACGAAAAAGCTCGAATGGAGGACGGCATTACCACCCGACTAAATAGGGAAAATTGGGAGCTGAACGGTGTGTATTCCTTTGCTATCCAGGCGGAGATCGCGGATAGCTGCGTCGTGTTTGCACAAATCGGGAAAGGAAAGAGGAAGTCCGGTTTCAACGCATTCCTAGTTGAAAGCGGAACGGCTGGATTCGAAATCGGAAAAAAAGTGCGAAAGCTGGGCTTGCGTTCCTTAATGACTGCAGAAATCAGATTCAAGCAGTGTATGATTCCGAAGAAAAATAGAATTGGCCAAGAAGGGCAGAGTCAAGAAATGGCTCATTCGCTAATAGACATCGGCCATATTAGTGCAGCTGCGCAAGCAGTCGGCATCGCACAGGGAGCGTTGGAGGCGGCGGCCGCATATGCCAAAGAGCGCAAGCAATTCGGTACTCCGATTGGAAAGCAGCAGGGAATTTCCTTTAAGCTCGCTGATATGTCGGCCAAAATCGAGGCCGCACGTCTGCTTGCCTATCAGGCAGCATGGCGTAAGGACGCAGGCTTAGATTGCGGCAGGGAATCTGCAATAGCACGTAAGTTCACGGCTGATACAGCTGTCGCTGTAACGATTGAAGCCGTCCAAATATTTGGCGGCTATGGTTATATGCAGGAATATCGAATGGAGCGATATTTGCGGGATGCCAAATGCCTGGAAACCGAAATTGGAACCGGCGGTATGGAGACGGATTGCATTTACCGCGTGTTGACGGAATAGGGAGGTAGGGAGGCGATTCCATCATGCGTCATACGGTTGTTGCCGGCGGACGAAGAACGGCTTTCGGTAAATTCGGCGGGATGTTCAAGGACGTAAAGGCGACTGAGCTCGGAGCAGCCGCGATTAAGGGAGCGATGCAGCAAACAGGAATACCGGCTAATCAAGTAGATGCAGTTATGATGGGCATGGTGCTTCAAGCCGGCTGCGGCCAAAATCCGGCACGCCAAGCTGCGAGGCTTGCGGGGATCGATTGGAGCGTCCCGTCGGAAACGATCAATAAAGTATGCGCCTCGGGGCTGCGCGCCGTTACGCTGGCAGATCAAATCATCCGCACTGGAGATGCGGATATGATTGTGGCTGGCGGGATGGAAAGCATGAGTCATGCGCCATTCGCTGTCCGGACCGCCAGATGGGGCAGCAAGCTTGGGAATGCCGAGTTAACCGATATTTTGATCCACGACGGACTTCTTTGTCCATTCGACGATGTTCTGATGGCTGTTCACGGTAATCGGGTCGCTGCTGAACTAGGCATTAGCCGTACCGAGCAGGATGAGTGGGCATTAAGAAGCCATTACCGGGCGAGTTCCGCTAGCGCTAGACTTTTTTTCGAAGAGGAAATTGTATCCTGTAAGGCGCAGGCAAGCGCTACGATCGATATCGACGAATGTCCGCGCGCCGATACGAATGAAAAGAAGCTGGCGCAGCTTAAGCCCATTCACACGCCTAACGGAACGATTACTGCGGGAAATGCTCCCGGCGTGAACGATGGCGCAGCGGCATTAATTCTGATGTCGAACGAGAAGGCGCTGCAAGATGGATACAAACCGCTTGCCAAAATAATCGGGCACAGCACGATCGGAACGGAAGCTCCTTATCTTGCCACGGCTCCTGCACTAGCCATACGGAAGCTTTTGCAAAAAACGGGTGTTTCGTTGAAGGATATCGATGTTTTTGAAGTGAATGAAGCATTCGCTTCCGTTGTTCTGACATGCGGCAAAATACTCGGATGGGATGCTGAGAAGGTTAATGTGAACGGAGGGGCAATTGCGCTTGGTCATCCGATTGGGGCAAGCGGAGCAAGAATTATGCTTACCTTAATCCATGAATTGCAGCGCAGAGGCGGAGGTCTTGGAATTGCTGCCATTTGCAGCGGCGGGGCGCAAGGAGATGCGGTATTGGTTCAGGTAGATGGCTGAAGCTGGGATGGTGACCATGACTATTCGAAACGTAACGGTAATTGGAGCTGGACAAATGGGCAGTGGAATTGCCCAGACACTTGCCCAAAGCGGATTACAGGTAACTCTTTACGATATCGAGCTGGCAGCAGTTAACCATGGTATTTCCTCGATTGGCGACAATCTGTCGCGGCTCGTCACGAAGGGGAAAATGACCGGGGAGCAGCGAGAGCTGCTATTAGCCCAAATTGCCGTTTCGACGAATTTGGAAAGTGCTGCTGAACATGCAGAGCTTGTTATTGAGGCTGCGCCGGAGCATATGGACACAAAAAAATTGTTATTTAAGCGGCTTGATCAAATATGCCGGCCGAATACGATATTAGCGACAAATACGTCATCACTGCCGATCACAGACATTGCTGCAGCGACAAAACGGCCGCAGCTCGTTATCGGTATGCATTTCATGAATCCTGTGCCTGTTATGCCGCTCGTAGAGATCATCCGAGGGCTTGCGACATCGGATGAAACTCTCGAGAGCATTCAAACGCTAGCTCAATCACTTGGAAAAACGCCGGTGGAGGTGCATGATTTTCCGGGCTTCGTCTCTAACCGCATTCTGATGCCGATGATAAATGAAGCTATTTACACGGTCTATGAAGGGGTAGCTGAACCGGAGGCCGTAGACCAGGTGATGAGGCTGGGGATGAATCATCCGATGGGACCGCTCACTCTCGCCGATTTCATTGGACTTGATACTTGCTTAGCCATTATGGAGACGCTGCACGATGGATTTGGGGATTCGAAATATAGGCCTTGTCCGCTGCTGCGCAAATATGTGCAGGCTGGCTGGCTGGGCCGTAAGAGCGGACGAGGGTTTTACATTTACGAAAAAGGGCGGGGATAGGCTCAGCAGGAAAGGGGTGCATGGCGTTGGAGCTCCGGTATACACAAGAGCAAGTAGAACGGCAGAG
>DATJKM010000320.1:0-7763 GCA_035491515.1 Candidatus Udaeobacter sp.
ATAATGGTGATCATGACTGTGATCATGACTGTGATCGTGATGATGGTGATGATGGTGGTGATCATGATCGTGACTGTGACCGGCTCTACACATATCGCAGCTCACAAACGGCTCTCCCTCGATCGCCTCCGTTACCCGGTCGAGCAGCACCTCTACCAGCAGCGGATGGAACCCGAAATACCCTGCCAGCTGTATGTCTATCTCTTTATGCGTTGCGGCGAATTCAGCCGTCATTTGCTCAATTCGTTTTATTAATATACCTGTAAACAGAAAATAAGGAAGGACGTAAATTTTCTTAGCTCCAAGTCGTAAACAACGCTCCAGCCCCTCCGGGAAAGAGGGCTCGGTAACGCCGATGAAGCTGCTTTCCACCCATTTCACGGGAACCTGTTCCCACAGCAGCCGGGTCATTTTAAATAAATCGCCGTTTGCTTCGGCATCGCTGCTTCCTCTTCCCAATACAAGGACAGCCGTCTCCCCATTACGCAAAATTGCCGCTTTGCCGCACCCTCCGCCTGCAGGCAGTGAAACTTGCGCGGCTTCGGTCTCAGCCGGGAAGCCGGCTTCTTCCAGGCGAGATTGCAAAATTTCGATTACCTTATGATGAACGCCGATCGGACGGCCGTATGTAAATTCAATATGAGGATACCGTTTTTTTCCATTACAGATTTCAAGCGGAATATGAACCTTCGCATGGCCTGCCGCAAACAAAGTAATCGGCACCACGACGATACGATGGGCTCCCAGTTCCACGCAGCGGTCAATGCCTTTGGAAATATTGGGTGCCTCGAATTCTAAGAAGCAAGTTTCGATAACGTATTGCGGAGCCTTTTGCCGCACCATATCCGCAAAACGAAGCAGCTCCGCATTTCCTTCCGGATCGCGGCTGCCGTGCCCGACTAGTAAAATGGCTTCCATTCTTTGACCTCCTAAATTTTATTTACGTCCCTAATTAATCGCCGCATAACGGATCAACCTCAACCAGCTGAGCTTGCTCACGGTATTTAAAGCCGAGAACTTCTCCTTTACGCTTAAAAAACTTATGGAACCTCTCATTGGGGTGACCCTTTTCAACATATTCCCGAAAAATGCTTTCCACCGTAGCCACAATCCGATCCCCCGGAATACCTTCGGCTACCAATTGCGCAGGATGGGCATTACGGCCGATCGTTTTTCCGCCAAGGAACAAATCGTATGCGCCCCTGCGAAACACGATGCCGATATCTTCAAGGGCAGCTCCGTAACAGGCCATACCGCAGCCGTTAAATCCGACCTTTAGCTCTTTAGGTGCTTTTAATCCGCCAATCGCCCGGTAGAGATCCTCTGCAACAGGAATCGATTCGTCTTTTTCCAAATTACAAAAATCACAAGCCTTTATTTGAGAAACGTCGCCGATCGGGGAAACAAGCAGTTGTTCTGCCTTTAGCATGGCTACTATTTCCTCAGGAACATCCGTGGGCACACGTAAAATAATCTGATGGTGCGGCGTATACTCCATCTCGCCTTCATCTCCGGCGATTTGGGCCAGCTGCGTCATTTGCCGGGCCGTAAACTTCTTATTCGCGATGCCTGGAGCGACTCCAACTTCAAAAATCAACGTTTCCTTTTTTCTAAGCGTGTCGGGAATAGGTGCAGCTGCTAAATAGCCTCCTGAAATGATTCCTTTAGCCTCAAGCATTTTCAGCGCCTCTAACGCAAGAACAGCTGGACTTTCCGGCTTTCTGTCATCGTTTTGTGATATAGGCAATACGTTATCATCTGAAAGCGGAGCGCCCGAATCGTCTCCCCATGCATCGGTGTCCGCTTCTTCTCCGTAAGCTGCTTCTTCCTCTTCGCTTTCCGGGTCGTCTTCCATCGCATTTAGCGACCAAGGCTCAGCCGCAGTTTGCAGCCGCTGATGGGGTCTTAGACTTTGCTCTGCTGTATCCAGCGTATATTTCCGTTGATATCCTCTTGGAGTGATCATTTGGCCGTCATATAAGAAAGTCGTCGAATTGCCGATAATGACCGTAGTCAGCATGCCAATATCGTGATCCAGCATGCGTGACAGCGTTGTAATCTCGACTTGCTGCCGATCCCGGTAAGCACTTTTGACCAATCCGACAGGCGTATCAGGAGAACGGTATTTCAATAAAATCCGCTGGCTTTCCACGATTTGCCGGGTACGCCGGCCGCTTCTCGGATTGTACAAAGCAATAACGAAATCTGCGGAAGCTGCCGCTTCGACGCGTTTAGCAATTATGGTCCAAGGAGTTAAATGATCACTTAAGCTAATCGTACAAGCGTCGTGCATGACCGGGGCTCCAAGCAGTGAAGCGCACGAGTTGATAGCGGATATGCCGGGTATGACCTCAATTTCGACTCCTGTAGCAGATTTCCATCCCTTACCGATCAATACCTCATAGACTAATCCTGCCATGCCATAAACACCTGCATCGCCGCTGGAAATGACGGCAACCTTTTTGCCCATTTCCGCCTGCCGGACCGCTTCCTGGGCGCGGCTTACTTCTTCCGTCATCCCTGTCCGCACAATTTCCTGGTCGGTCAATAGATCCCGGATCAAGTCCACATAAGTGTTATATCCGATTACCACTTCGCTTTCCTGTATGGCATTCCGGGCCCGTTCCGTTATATGTTCAAAAGCACCTGGTCCAAACCCGATGACAAGCAGCTTTCCTCTTTTCTCTCCCATCATGCCACCTCCAATTTCATAATAAGCCTAAATCTATTAACCTTCTTTTCCCCAAAACTCGGAGTATATGAGTTCTTCTAGTGGAATGCGTTTACGCCAATTTTCCTTTTGCAAAATCGGTTGATCGGGAAACTCATCCGTATAACCGATGGAAATTAAAGCAACCGGGTCAACATGCGGAGGAATATCAAGTACCCCCCTTACATCCTGCTTTTTATAGAAGCTGACCCATCCTACAGCCAGCCCTTCGGCCCTTGCAGCCAGCCAAAGATTCTGAATCGCACAGGATACGGAAGCTAGATCCGTTTCAGGAATGGAATTCCGGCCAAAAACATGGGGGCCGCCGCGAGTTGGATCGAGTGTAACGCATAAAGTAATAGGCGCTTCAGTGAGGCCCTCAATTTTCAACTTTGAAAACTTGTTGGCTTTTTCCCCTTCATAATGAACCATCAGCGCACGTCTTTCCTTATCCGCCACATCCTTCAACTTTTGTTTCGTCTCCTCCGACTTTATAACAATAAAGTTCCACGGCTGCATGTAACCGACGGAAGGTGCGTGATGAGCTGCAGTAAGCAGACGCTTCAGCAGTTCATCCGGGACAGGATCGGGCTTGAAGCTTCGAATATCTCTTCTTTGCTCAATCGCTCTATACACAGCCGCCTTGTCCTGTTTCGAGAAGGCAAAGTCCGTCCGGGGAATATCCGGCAATGAATGACCTCTTGAAACAGATTGCTCTACAGGTTGTGCGGCAGCTTCTTTTATTGGCAAGGCCAGCGCTGCGCTCTGAGACTGAACTACGTGCCAAGCCTCATCAATGGAATGCACCCATATAAATTGAATCCCGCCTGGAAGTTCTGCTCTGCGATTGCCTATTGGCGCTATCAGTGTTCGTATTCCTAAATGTTGTGCCGCTGCTATCGTTCGATCAAAATAACGGCTTTCCTTAACAAGCCCAAGCACGTTTATACTCCCGCAAACCGCTAAATTGTCAGGCAATATCGACTTATGCGCTGCCGATAAAGCAGAGAGGGCGATTGCCAAAGAAAAATGTTTAAAACTATCGTTCGATTTTGCCCCTTCTATCTCAATAAAGTATTTTCCAGGAAGCTGAAATCGGTTTAAGGCTGCTTCAATCGATGAAACATCCGGAATACTGGACCCCTCACCTGATGTTTTTATTTCAACTGCCTTTGAAGGCTGGAAATCTGTCCAACATTGCACCATTGTTCCGAAAGCTTCTTGATTGCTTGCGAGCGCCTTTACCCTTCCACAGCATGAACCGGCTCGAAGGAGCTCCAAACCTTCGTATTCCCGCAACCCTATCTGTTCTTCCAGCGGCATAGAAATATTTAACGCCTTCAAAATATGATCCTTATGAACAAGCGCCGAGCCGGATTGAACAGCTATATCACCGGCTGCGCGGATCAAGCCTCCGAGCTCACGAAAGCGGGAGGATAAATATCCCGCCCGATCGGCTTTATGACTTGCTTGATGGATCACTTCATTAACGGCTGCGGAAGTAAAGTGAGGAATTTTCCCGTCCCTATGAACTTCCTGAGCAACAAATTGAAACAGTTTAAAACGGTTTTCCGCCGTATCAGGCATCGTGTCCTTCAAATATACTTCGTACCCGTAACCGCGTATCCTTGAACGCAAAGCGGGATGAATTTTCTCAACATCCTGCATATTACCGGCGAGCACCAAAATAAAATCGCTTGGCACAGGCTCGGTGCGAATCATCCTCCCGCTTGAACCGGGGGTTCGCCCCGTTATTGCCATCTTTTTTTCTTGAAACGCAGTAAGAAGGGCTTGTTGGGATTCTAAAGACAGTGTCGAAACCTCATCGATATAGAGTACTCCTTGATGAGCTAAATGAATGGCCCCCGGTTCAACCAGATGATGAGGTGACGTCTCCATACCTCCTGATTGATAAGGGTCATGCCTTACATCGCCAAGCAGAGCGCCTGCATGCAATCCGGTTGCATCAATAAAAGGGGGATTTTCCTTACCTGAATTATTAATCAGATATTTAGGTGTTTTATTAGAAGGCGTAATTTTCAATGTTTTTCCAAACCAAAATAGGAATAACAGGATTAAAAGACCGCTCATCATATAAACCGGATTATCCCGGGTCAAGGAGTATAACACTGCTACAAATAAACAGACAAATGCTGCAAATCCCAATATCCAACGTAAGGAAGCAGCATTTGAACGATGCGAATGTTCATACTCTTTAATGACTCGCTCCCCTTCACCGGCTGGCAATAAACGGATAGATGGGACGTTGCGCTCTTTTACTCCTGCCTCAACTACAACATCCGTCAAACGAGATCCTTGCAGCAATTCGGCCATTGCCTGCCCAAGCATGCTTTTCCCTGTTCCCGGTTCACCTATGAGCAGCACCGACCTTTTTTGGGAGGCGGCAAGGCGAATGATAGTTACGGCTTCATCCTGGCCTACAACCTGGTCAATGATCTTTTCCGGTACAGGTACCTCGGCTGTTGTTGCATAGTCGCTTCTTTGTTCAACAGCTGAGCTTTGTTCCTCTAGAATCGGGGCGACGTAGTTTTCAAAGATGGCTTTCACTTTTACTGAACCGTCATGGCGAATTTTTTCCGCTTCAGGCAGCAACTTCGTTTTTATTTCCGGCATATTCAGTAGGGCGATTAGAGTCATAGCAGCGGTTTGCCGCACTTCGTCTGATGAATCGTCAAAAGCTTTTTGCCAAAACTGCCATATTTGATCAAAGCGAGCTTCAGCAGATTGCACAATCCCTTTAGCTATCCCTTCTCGCACATAGAGGGAAGAATCGCCTGCAAGACGCATCGCTATACTCGCTGCCTCGCCTTGGTCATGAACGATCAATCGCCCAATTTCCCGGCCTGCCAAGTATCGAAGAATCCAGCGCGTGTCTGTGGAAAATAAGTATAATGCATCAATCCATTGCTCGGGCTGTTTCTCAAAAAGCCGGATGATCAAGGCGATCATCCGTTCCATGGCAACAACCTTGCCTTTACGGGCATAATGATCCAATGCTGAGGCAAATAGATGAATTACAAATCGGTTCAAAGCAAAGACCACCTTAATGGCATGGAATAAACATCAAAGCATGTCGCAATTCATGAAGGGTATCATGCACCGGAGCGTAAGTAGAAAAAAGGGCCGTATAAATGACAATGCCTGCGAGAGCAGTGATAGCGGTTAGTTGGAACGTAAGAGATTGCATCATTTTTCTAAATCCATGACTCTTCTGATGTTCAAATTTATTTAACACTTAAATTTCCTCCCTTTGCGTATCGTGTTCTCTTGCCTAATTTACTAATGCCAACGCCTGCTGTCATTCCTATTGCGATGACTGCAAGCAGGAAGACAAATGCCTTAAATTTCACTCCGGCGGGAGGATTGAATGCCTGTACGCCTACAATATATTTTTGCTCGGCGATGACGGATCCGTTAGCAGGATCTACAGCCTCGACCGTCACTTCATGTTCCGCCCCATCGAAAAATTGCATACCGAACTTATAAGTACCGTCAACAGATGAGCTTTCCATGGATAATATGTCTGCCCCATCCTCAAGCCTTACAGCTTTAAACTTTACTGCAACCGGATTACTCCCGATTTGATCAAATTTCCCTTCAACATAAGCAAGCTCGCCTACACGGGCGTGAATATCGGCTTCCGATTCATCCGAACCGTGCGCAAAAACAGACGCTTGCATCATCAACATTAGAATTAAAACTAAACCTGCTACTCTATTAAACCGCATCGAGTCTCATCCTCCGTTTCGAAAATACCCATCCGCACAGCAATCCGAATATCGCCAACAATCCAATAAATATAATGGCGTTCCGAACCTCTTTTGGATTTTCATGAATGTTGATCTTCAGTTCTTGGGTGCCGATTGCTTTCCCGGTATCATCCATTAGATCCAGCGTCATCGCATATTCCCCGCGAATCGGAAACATATAATCAAATGACGCCTTCCCGTTCTCAATCGATACTGTTGAATCTATTAAAGGCGTTCCCTCTACCCACGGAAAGTCCGTAGGCGAGAAAAATTTAGTCTCCGGACTGCTTAGCTGTATATGTACCGAACCGTTAGTAACATCTTGGAAACTCAGCTCAACTGTAGACGTATCCAAATCCGGGCGAACGGCAACCAGCACCCCCTCATTCAGTTCAATAGTTGCCGCATCCTTCGCCGCGGCCGAAGTCGCTAAAACCGCTCCAAAAATCAAAAAAGCTGCAAACCCGACGCTTAACCACTTTGTCATCACTTCATTGCTCCTTTATTACTGGTTTTTAAACACGCAAAAAAACACTTCTACCAAAAAAGCATAGAAGTGTTTACAGAAACGCAAAAAATAGCGCGATCTATACACTTCCCTATCCTCGTAGGTTATCTAGTGTTCAAAAGAAAAGGCAGGTCTCCTGGCTTATGGATCAAGTGCAATAAACTGAATGTTGAACCGATTCAGCTGCATAAGCCTTCCCGTTTTTCACAGTGGCTTATGCATGCTCTCCATTTACAGTGGCGGGACCGCGACGGATTTGCACCGTTCTTCCCTTTTAAGAAACGCCTCAGCGTTCCACCTTTTCCTGAGTTGATATCAATTGTAGTTGAAAGACATGCTTAGTATAATCGGGATCGTGGAAAATGTCTATGACAATCCGGTTATCTGTCCCTTATGGTATGGCCTTGCCTCCACATTATAAGCAGAGATTTGACTTACTCCACATAGTTGGACACTTCCAGTAAATTCAAATCCGGGTCTCGAAAATATACCGATTCGATCTTTCCAATCGCTCCTGTCCTAAAAACCGGGCCTTCCTCTACAGAGACTCCGCATTCAGCTAAATGCCGGGTCACTTTCGATAATGGCATCTGCGTAATAAAGCATAGATCCGCTGATCCCGCAGCAGGTTTTGCTGCTTTCGGTTCAAACTCCTCCCCTTGCTGATGCAGGTTGATTTTTTGCTGACCGAATTGCAGCGCCCTTCTTCCTTCTCCAAATGTAATAACTTCCATTCCCATCACTTTGCTATAAAAATCACATGTTGCAGCAACGT
>DATJKM010000321.1:0-16951 GCA_035491515.1 Candidatus Udaeobacter sp.
TCTTTATTGACTAGAAGGACACCAACTTTTGCAAGTCTATATGCAAGGTACGTGAAGCCTGAACAGTCCGTTTTATATGGCGCGCGGGTTTCTTGTCTTTTTGTCCAGTGAACATAATCGACCTTATTTTTCAAAGATAGCGCCGTTTGGACTACCTTGTTTCTTTTGGCTTCTAAAGAAGATGATGAGGCAGATTTAGGTGTAGATGTAGATGTAGTCTGAACTGCCGCACCAACTAGTTTTGTGTACTTGCTATTGGTAGTTATGTATCCTGTCTTTCCATTAAAACTAACCTTGTACCAATACTTGTTGTACTTAGAGACCAACTTTGCTCGTTGACCAAGCTGCAAACGCGAGATGCTTCCTTGTGCAGTACTAGGTTTTTTGTAGATCGTAACCCAGCCTTTGTTCGTCGCAACATACTGCCCGCTTGCTGCTGAAACCGAAGCCAAGGAACCTAACATCAACACAGCTGCTACGATCAATGAAATTACTTTTTTCATTTTTATCAACTCCTTTGGTCAATATTGTAGCCAGTATGGAGCCCAGTTTCAGTGTACAAATAATGGAAGTAGAAAAATCTGCTGTAAATATATTCAAGAAAATATTCCTTGCCGCCTCTACAATCGCTTATATCATTTGCGCTTCTTTATGGTCCTCTCTGCTTAGAAATGAAAGCTTTTTCCCCAGCTTATTCGAGTTCTGTAAACCTGCAAGCTGAAGAATCATTTACTGGGAGTATATGGATAAATCTTCTGTTCATTAGGATTTTCTCAGACTGCCCAGAACATCCTATTCTTCTTCAAATGGTGAATAATTAGCGGATGCATCTGTTATTCCATTTGACACGTAACCAAATGGTGTCATATAATGACGACGTGAAACCAAAAGGTTTCGTATTGTAGAAGTAATGGTAAGAAAAAATTAGTGGAGGTTATCAAATGGGAAATAAAGATAAACAGGGCGCTTTGCCGGATATTCGGCAAAAGCTCGTACTTAATGCGCCGATTCAGAAAGTATGGGACGCGGTTGCGACGTCGGAGGGCATTGCAGCATGGTTTATGCCGAATGATTTTCGGGCCGAGCTGGGCTATGAGTTTCATTTGGAAGCAGGGCCCTTCGGCAAATCCCCTTGCAAGGTAACGGTGCTTGATCCGCCAAACCGCCTTTCTTTCGAATGGGGAAAGGACTGGTCTTTGACATTTGAGCTTGTCGATCTGGAAGGCAAAACGGAATTTACGCTTGTGCATTCAGGCTGGGATGCGGACAAAGTTACCGAACTCGGCCAGCCGCATGAAGCGGTTCGCGACAGAATGTCGGGTGGTTGGATTGGTCTTGTGGCAAATTTGAGCAAGTATGTAGAGGCCTAAGATGGCTGAGTCCGCACCGAAGCATGACGTGTTTCAGGCGATTGCCGATCCTACGCGCCGTAAACTGCTTCATTTGCTTGGCGATGAGGAACTGCCGGTCACCGTTATTAGCGGCCATTTTACGATGAGCCGAACGGCGGTATCGAAGCATTTGCGCGTATTGGCGGATGCCGGGCTTGTGAAGGACCGGAAGGTCGGACGGGAAACGCGCTACCGGCTGGACCCCGAGCCGCTCCTTGAGCTGAAGCGGTGGCTGGCTTATTACGAGCGCTATTGGGAAAATAAATTATCCGCGCTGAAACGTTTTGTTGAAGCCGGTGATGATGCCGCTGCTGCGGATGCTTTCGGTCCGCTTACGGTGGTAGAGCGGGAGCAAGGCGAATAGGCGGTTAGCTTGAAGAAAGCCTCAAAAGTTCATTTGAGGCTTTTTTCTTTGCTCATTTACTTTAGGAAACGTTCAAAAGTCAAAAAATAGGGTGATTTTAGGATGGATAATGGAGGTGGTTTACAAACGTGGAATCACTTACATTGTAAATGACAGCGATTACATATTTGTCGGATCGTTTAAAATGGTTGATCAATCAATTGAAAGGGGTTAGCGGCTGCCGGATTGAATGTTACCAAAAACGATAAAAGGAGCGTAAAGAATGAAAAAAAAGCTATGCAGTTTGGTTCTTGCGATTGCTATAATGCTGCCTGCAGTGGGTACGAGCGCGACCGTGTCAGCGGAAAACGGCACGCAAGCCCCGCTTAATCAAGCCTATGAATGGGGCAGGGCAAAGGTCGTAGGCGGCGGATATGTACCCGGCATTATTTTCAACGAGAGCGAGAAGGATTTAATCTATGCGCGTACCGACATGGGCGGCGCTTACCGTTGGAATCCTGATACGGGCAAATGGATTCAGCTAATGGATTTCGTAAGCTTTGACGAATGGAATATGCTCGGTGTCGAGAGCTTAGCGACGGACCCTGTCGACCCCGATCGCGTTTATATCGCATCCGGCACCTATACGAATGATTGGACGGACATGAACGGCGTCATGCTGCGTTCAACCGACCGCGGAGATACGTGGGAGAGAACGGAGATGCCGTTCAAAATGGGCGGCAATATGCCGGGACGCAACATGGGAGAGCGCCTTGCCATTGATCCGAACGACAATCGCATCCTTTATTTCGGCGCACGCAGCGGTAACGGCTTATGGCGAAGCGCCGATTACGGCGAGACGTGGAGCAAGGTGGGCAGCTTTACGGCTGCGGGCAATGTTGTCGATTACTACAACGATAAAGTTGGCGTTGCTTGGATCGTTTTCGACAGATCGACAGGTTCGGCAGGGCATGCCACGCAGACGATTTATGTCGGCGTTGCGGATACCGGGAATAGCATTTTCCGAAGCGTGGATGGGGGGACGACATGGGAAGCGGTGCCGGGTCAGCCTGCCGAAGGTTTCCTGCCGAACCACGGCGCGCTCTCCTCAACCGGAATGCTGTACGTCACCTATGCGAAGGAGCTTGGTCCTTATAATGGCGGCCAAGGCTCCGTGCATAAGCTGAATACGAAGACAGGCGAGTGGAAGTCTATCAGTCCGACTAATGATACGGCCAATCCTTATGGCGGCTTAGCGGTCGATGCGCAGCATCCGGATACGATTATGGTCGCGACGATGAATAAATGGTGGCCGGACGATAATATTTACCGCAGTACGGATGGCGGCGCTACATGGAAAACATTCTGGTCGATTCCGGCTTGGCCGAACCGGGAGAATAAATATACGATCGATTACTCGCTTTCCCCATGGCTGGACTGGGGTGAAGTGAAAAATTTACCGGAGCAGAATCCGAAATTAGGCTGGATGATGGGCGATCTGGAAATTGATCCGTTTAATTCCGATCGGATGATGTATGGAACCGGTGCTACTTTATATGGTTCTAACAATTTGACTGCTTTAGATAATGACCAAAATGTAAATATTTCCGTATTTGCCGACGGTATTGAAGAAACGGCCATACTTGGCTTGATCAGCCCTCCTTCAGGAGCGCCTCTATTAAGCTCTATGGGAGACATCGGCGGTTTCCGTCATGAGGATTTGAACAAAGCGCCGGAGATGATTACGAATCCGTATATCGGTTCAAGCACGGACCTTGACTATGCGGAATTAAATCCTAATATCGCCGTGCGCGTTGGAAATGCGGACGGTTCGAATCCGAGAATGGGTATTTCAACTGATAATGGAGTAACCTGGAGTCCCGCTGCAAATGTAGGGAATCCTACGGGAGGCGGCTACGTAGCGGTTGGAGCAGATGGAGGAACCATAGTATGGAGTCCGGGTGGCGAACCAGTCAGTTTTTCAACAGATCATGGTGCGACATGGACCGCTTCCGCGGGTATATCCGAAGGGGCTATGGTATCTTCAGACCGTGTAAATCCGAATAAATTTTATGGCTTTTCAAACGGTAAGTTTTACTACAGTACGGATGGCGGCGCAACGTTCACGGAATCTGCAGCAGCCGGACTGCCAAAAGCGCTTACGAGCAATTTCAAAGCCGTTCCGGGCATTGAAGGCGATATTTGGTTAGGTGCCGCAAAAGACAACAGCGATATCGAGAACTCTTTTGGTTTGTTCCGCTCGACGGATTCCGGCCAAACCTTCACGAAGGTAAGCAATGTGGAAGAAGCTGCAACGATCGGATTCGGGAAAGCGAAGCCGGGCGAGGACTATATGGCTTTGTACTCCTATGCCAAAGTGAATGGCAAGTACGGCATTTACCGTTCGGACGACGAAGCTGCGACATGGATTCGAATTAACGATGACGAGCACCAGTTTGGTTCCGCTAACCGGACGATTACAGGCGACCCGCGAGTATACGGCCGTGTCTACGTTGGCACCAACGGGCTTGGAATCGTGACAGGCGATATTGCGCCAGTTTCGGTAGTGAAAAATACGATTACCGTTTCGGCAGCAGCGAATACGAATGGAACAGCAGTCGCCGCCGTAACTGCAGGTGATTTACAGAAGGCTATCCAGCAGTCCACCGATAGTTCGGTCGTAATTGAAGTGAAGCCTAGCGCAGATTCCAAAAAAGTACAAGTTGACGTTCCTATTCAACCGCTTAAAGGAATCAAAGCAAATACGATCCGCAGGGTTCGGATCGATGCAAGCTTTGCAGCAGTCAACCTTTCAACGAGTCTCATCAAAGAAGGTAAAAGCAAATTACAGTTTGCTGTTGCAAAGGCAGATACGGCAGCGTTACCAGCCGACGTGCGGCAGCAGGTTGGCGGAAGCACGCTATATGATTTTGATTTAACCATCGATGGAAAGAATACCAAGTATTTTTCAGGTGAAAATGACATTACGGTTGAAGTGCCATACTCGCTCAAAGCTGGAGAAAACCCGAAAAAAGCCGCTATTTGTTATGTAGATGACAAGGGCAGGCTTCAAACCGTTCGCAACGGACATTACGACGCAGCATCAGGGAAGGTTATATTCAAGCTGAAGCCCTTTCATTATTAAACGAACAACCCCAATTCAATAGAATTGGGGTTGTTCGCTCTTTTCTTTAACGAAGCAGTGCAAGGTCGAAGCCGGGCACGAGGCCTTCCTCGGCTGCGCGGCCAAGCAGAGCGGTTATCGAGGCGTAGCCATCCTCGCCTAGGTCGGCAGTAAATTCATTGACGTAAAGATCGATGTGCGCCTTGGCGACATCCGGCGACAGCTCTTGGGCATGCGTCATAATATACGGCTGGGATGCCTCCGGGTGAGTCCAAGCGTAGTCGACGGATGCGCGAATCCAACCGGCAATGGCAGCTGTATCAAGTGAACGCTTGGCAATGATTGCCCCAAGCGGGATAGGAAGGCCCGTATCGGACTCCCACCAGCTGCCAAGATCAATCAGCATGCTGAGCCCGTAGGACGGATAAGTGAAGCGGGCTTCATGGATGACCAGCCCGGCATCGATATGGCCGTCGCGTACGGCAGGCATGATTTCGTGGAAAGGCATAACGACAATTTCGCCGATTCCGCCGGGCACATGGCGGGCAGCCCACAACCGGAATAGAAGATAAGCGGTCGAACGCTCGCTTGGAACAGCCACCCGCTTGCCGGCGAGTGTGGCGGGATTAGTTTCTCCCTCGCTATTGTTCGTCAATACGAGCGGACCGCAGCCTCTGCCAAGCGCGCCGCCGCAAGGCAGCAGTTTATAATCGGACAATACCCAAGGCAGCGCCGCATAAGAAATTTTCATAACTTCGGGACCTTCTGAATTTGCAGCCCAATGATTCGTAATATCGATATCGGCATACGTCACATTCAGTTCAGGCGCTCCGGGTATAAGTCCGTGCGTCCAAGCGTGGAAGACGAATGTATCGTTTGGACATGGAGAGAAAGCAATATTCATATTAATACCTCCCGTATGGCTTTACTTGCTGCTTCTAAAGAGGCCAATGCCTCGCCAATGCGCCAAGCGGCGCGGTCACGCGGCCCGACCGCATTCGAGATGGCGCGTATTTCGGTAACCGGAATGCCAAGTCCGGAGGCGGCTACCGCAACGCCATGCCCTTCCATGCCTTCGGCCGCTGCGCCGCCAATCCGATCAGCAAGAGCAGCGGTTGTCTCGGCGGTGCCGGTTGCCGTTGTAACCGTAAGAATAGGGCCGCAGCAAACCGGTAATCCGGCTGAATGAATCGCGTCAAACAGACGATTATTCCATTCGGCGCTAACGGCAATGCGTGCTGAGCCGAACCCTAGCTCGTCTAAGCTGAGAAAGCCATCCGGCGTCTCTGCTCCTAGATCGGCAGCGACGATAAGATCGGCTACGACGAGTGAGCCGATCTCAGCTCTTCCGGCAAAGCCGCCGCCAATGCCGGCGCTTATGACTAAGCGGTATGATGCCTTCGCAGCAGCAAGCGCAGCAGCCGTACGAGCGGCCGCTGCGGCTGCGCCTACTCCCGCTGCGATGACGTCAACGCCTTTCATTCCTTGCAGGCCGCGTAGCACCGCATCGCGTTCGGCGTCGACAGCAGTTACGATCAGTACACGTTTCTTGGTTTCATACAGTTCATCGCTAAATGCGTGAATCGTATCGGTATGTTGATGGGGTGTCATGAGACGGTAATCTCCTTTATTAAGCCTATCAGTTAGCCTAAAGCTATCGTATCACTCGCTAGATTACGGATGCAAACGGCGCCCTAGCCGATCGTGATTTTACCTTCAGGGTAGCGGTACAGCTCCTTCTTCGAGCGCGTATTAAGCGCAAATGCCAGCGTGACCGGTCCGATCCGTCCGACAAACATGAGCAAAATGATGATGATTTTGCCAGGCTCGCTCAAATGGCTCATTAATCCTCCCGACATGCCTACCGTACAATAAGCGGAAGTCGCTTCGAACAGTATAGCGAGGAATGATCCGCTCTCCGTGATGGAGAGAATCATCGATGCTCCGCAAATAATCGAGAACGCAATCATCGTAAACATAATGGCATGATGAATTTGCTGCTTGGCGATGCGGTAACGGAACAGCACGACGTCGTCTCTTCCCCGTATCATCGTAACGATCGCCCCGAGCAGGATTGCGAACGTCGTTACCCGGATGCCGCCGCCTGTAGAGCCTGGGCCCGCGCCGATAAACATGAGCAGAATGAGGAAAAATTGCGTAACCTCCCTCAGCATGCTGGGATCGATGGTGTTCAGACCGGCAGAACGGGCAGTAATCGATTGAAACAACGCGCCTAGAAATTTGCCGAGGGGCGATAAAGGCTGCAGCGTATGCGGATTGGAAAACTCAAGCGCAAAGATAACGATGGCTCCAATGACAGTAAGAATGCCTGTTACGGTTAAAACGACCTTGCTATGTAAGCTTAACTTTCTGTTTTTCGGATAGGTCAAGAGCTCGGATATGACGATAAAACCAATTCCGCCGAAAAAAATGAGCAGCATCGAGACGATATTGACGAACGGATCCTCAACATAATGGATGAGGCTGCCCGCCCTCTCCGGAAATTGGGAGAACAAATCAAAACCCGCATTATTGAAAATCGAAATACTATGAAATATGCCAAAATAAAGCGACTGTCCTACCGGCATCTCCTGCATGAAATAGCTGCTCAGCAATACCGCGCCCGACAATTCGATAACTAAGGCATAGAGCAATACTTTACGGATCATGCGCACGATGCCTTCCGTAGAGCCATAGTTCATCGATTCCTGAAGGACGAGCCGTTCGCGGAACGAAATGCGTTTGCGGAACAGCAAAGCAAATAAAGTAGCCATTGTCATAAAACCTAATCCGCCGATCTGGACAAGCACGATAATTACCACTTGTCCGAATGTGGAAAAATGTGTGCCGGTGTTCAGGATGGTAAGTCCTGTAACGCAGGTGGCGCTGGCTGACATGAATAAAGCATCAAGATAAGAAATCGATTTGTCACCCGTAAAGGATACCGGTTGCGACAAGAGCTGTGCGCCAATCAATATGATTAAAATAAAGCCAAAGACCATCAACTGCGGCGGACTTGGCCGAAAACGCAATATTTTACGTAGGGCAGCTAATTTAAGCATGGTGTCAACTCCATCTATCTCAATCGTGCTAATATCGTTATTTTACTTCATTGACTTGCACAAATTCCTGGCCCGACAGATGAACGGCGTTTCGTCCGCTATGCTTGGAGCGGTAAAGGGCGATATCCGCCTCGCTGAGCAGCGCTTCCAGAGGCAATTCGGCAGTTCTTGCCTGCGTAACCCCGAAGCTGGCTGTGATCGTGATCGTTTTGGCTGCGCTATATAGCGGATTTCCGGCTATTTCCTTGCGGAGCCGCTCGGCAGCTTGTCCGGCTTGCGCAAGCGGCGTATCCGGCAGGGCAATCGCAAATTCTTCGCCGCCGTAGCGTCCTAATAGAGCGTTATCGGGGAGGCATTGCTGACAAATCGCTATGACATGCTGAAGAGCAAAATCACCCACGCTGTGGCCATAGCGGTCATTGATTTGCTTAAAATGATCGATATCGAACAATATAAACGAGAGCGGCTGCTTCGTTTGGTGGGCGGAGGTTAGCAGCCGTCTGCTTTTTTCCATAAAAAAAGTGCGGTTATAAATAGATGTGAGCCCATCGATCTCGGCGAGATGGCGCAGCTTATTTTGAAGCAGCGTATGCTCCGTTACATCGATCATGACGATGGTTCTGCCTGTAAGCTGGCCATTCGGCTTAAATAAACCAGATGCTCTTATCCGGTAGTAAAACGTTTCTCCGCCGCGTATCCACTTGAGCTCCTGCTCATGCTCGCCGGAGGGGTCCACGCCAAACGAGAAGGCGCCGGATTCGGCGCCGCGCTTCCAGATGTGCTCCAGCTTCTGGCCGATCGCAGCAGGAGTGAGTGCCGGTATAATCTGCGAGGCCGCTCCATTAAAGTCCATAATTTGATTTTCCAGATTGAGCACGAGCACCCCGTCGCGCATGCTCTCGAAAATATGGTCGCGCGCAATCGGGGCCACGGTGAGCAGCGCCGTTGAGAAGATCGATACGACATATAAGGCTGATGTTACGCACATGAGAATGGGAACGGGGTCCATCCCAAGCGGAGTGAGCCCGAGTACATACAAGAGCGCTCCCAGCATCGGGAGCGATATGCCGACAGCCATCGTTATCATTTGTTTACGGTAGGTTGACTTTGTCTTCCTCCAATAGCTTGCCAATATAAACAGGCTGGCAAACATAGACCCTGACGTGTAGCTGCCGTGTACGTAATACCAGAGGCCAGGCACAACATCAACCATTGGTGTAGGAACATGAGGCCGCAAATAAAGAGTTTTATAAAACAGATGATGATAGTCATTGGTTGTGACCATCAGCAGGGTGATGGCTGGAATGACGAACAACCCCCAAGCTTGTTTGGGAGTGTTGAATTTCTCTAAGCCTACATAGTGCATCACCAGAAGAAGGCTGCAGGGAGCAATGAAAGGCATGCCAATGTACTCGATATTTAACCAGAAGCGAATTTCGCTCAGCGATTCGCTGGCAAGCTCAAAGGCAAAGGCAAAAGTGTACACGGCGGTTAAAATGGTCGACCACATAAATATTTTCATGCCTGTGAACTTTGTCTTGTTGTAATAGGCATATATGGCAAGCAGCACGCTAAGAACACCGGAAATGATGACAATAATAATATACTGGGAAATTGGAGAATTCATAGTCATAGACAGCGGCTCCCAATGTTGCGGAATAGTAGATCGTTCTTAGCGAAACAATCGCTCGAAGCCTTGAAGGCTTGGACACATTTTACCATAGGAGCGCTCTCTTCTTCAAAATAATATAAAAAAACGGACAGCTTGGGAATTTCCCTTAGCTGTCCGTCGGTATCGAAATTTCAACGCAGGTTCCTTTGCCGAGCTCGCTGCGGAAGACAATGGACCCTTTGTGGGCGGTAATGATTTGCTGGCTGATCATGAGACCCAGTCCGTTGCCGTTCGCTTTTTTCGTAAAGAAGGGCTCTCCCAGCCGGAGCAGATCTTCCTCGGCAATACCGCAGCCTTGATCGATAAACTGCAAAATGAGCGCATTATCAGTATTGCGCTCAAGCTTAATGGTGAGAACTCCTCCGCCAGGCATCGCTTCAATACTGTTTTTCATGATGTTTACGAAAACCTGTTTTAACTGATTGGCTTCGCCGATGACCTCAGGAAGATCGTCGTCAGCGAGCAAGGTTAGCTGAACGTTGCTCATTTTGGCTTCTGAATCAAGCAGCATCATAATATTGCCGACGAGACCCA
Organism: Candidatus Udaeobacter sp.; assembly: GCA_035491515.1. Lineage (GTDB taxonomy): Bacteria > Bacillota > Bacilli > Paenibacillales > Paenibacillaceae > Pristimantibacillus. The sequence goes on from DATJKM010000321.1 coordinate 10,127, forward strand.
TTATCGCTATAGGCTGGAAGCGGTTGGCCTGCGGCTTGGCGAACACGAGAAACTCGCTCACGATCATATTGATCTGATCGAGTTCTCCGAGCATAACCTCAAGATGAGCGGGAGACAACGAGCCGGTCTGCTGCTGCAGCTGCACGAAGCCCCGCAGCGTAGTAAGCGGATTACGGACCTCATGGGCGACGCCTGCCGCAATTTGACCGACTACCGACAGCTTCTCCGACCTTCGGATCATTTCCTCCGACTGCTTCCGGGACGTAATATTGCGGGAAATTGAAGCAATGGCAACAATTGCGCCAAGCTCATCACGGATAGAGGAGATCGTAATGCTTAAATCGATGAGCTCGCCTGACTTCGTAAACCGGACGGTCTCATAATCGGTAACAGAGCCGCCCTCCAGCACAGTAGCCTCAAGCTGGTGATGGATGCTTAAATATTCTTTTGGCACATTGTTTAACGGTTGACCCAAAGCCTCGTGCTCGCTCCATCCGTACATTTTCTCGAAGGCTCTGTTAACCTGGATGATATTTCCCGTTAAATCTGCGACATGAATCGCATCGGATGTATGGTTCACGAACGATTCTAAATACTGCTTCGTGCTTCGCAGCTCTTCGGCCGCATCCTTCAGCTGCGTTGTATAGCTGTACAAGTTGCTGCCCATCGTATCGATGCGCGAGGCCAGCAATCCGAGCTCATCCTTGCTGCGTATCGTTATGACTTCACCGAAATTGCCGGCTGCGATCGCATTTACTTTGTGTAAAATTTGATTCAATCCGCGAATCATAAAGCCTGCAATGAAATAACTCGCAATCATCGTTACCAGAACAAGTCCGAGTGAGATGAGAGATTGCATGAGAAGCTGCCGTTTGAGCGGTCTCATTATAGAATTATGATCAAAACTGATACAGATGACATACGTCTTGTCGATTGTAATTGGAATGAACGTTTTCATTACCCGCTTGCCTTTTAGGGTGCTTTTTGCGGTTACCGACTGGCCGCTTTCCAGCGCATTTTGGATATGAATGGAATCATTGTCTTGATCGATATAGGTGTATTGGCCAAAAGGAATGTCGCGAACATCCAAGTTGTACACCGGAATGCCCTTTTTCATCTTAATGATCGGACGTTTTCCGAAAAATTGCGGATCAAAGCCGGTAATTTCTAATATATCCTGTTGATCTGCAATGATTTTATTGACGATGGCATCCGTCCCGATCGAATAGTCGAAATCAAGCAGCACTTGCGCGTCAACGTAGGGATTGATCATATAGTTAGTCGTGCCGTCGTAATAATCGCCCCACTTCTTAATTTGCTTGGGATCAGAGGTGGAGAAATTAAACGGCCCCGACCAAAAGTTTTCAAGCTTTTGACCTTGGGGAATGGTGACATTGTGCATTTCGAAAAGCTGGAGAAACGCCCGGTGCCAGTAGTCCCATGTTTTGGAGCTCAAATTGATTTCGTTCGGATCGGATGACTTTAAAGCGATGACGTCATCGCCGAACCTTTTCCAGAGCGTAATATGATCGACGCCAAGCTTGCGGCTTAGCTCAACTAGCTGCTCGTTTTTGACATTATCGATATCCGGATCAAGCTGCTGCTGTGCTGCAATGGCAGCGATTCGCAGCTTCTCGCCCATTGTATCCTCCATAGATTGTCTTGCACTCTCCGATGCTTCAATCGTCAGGCTGATTTGCTTCGCTATATTGTTAACCTGCTGCTCGAGATTTGCCTGTACCTCGGCTTTGGACGAAATATAGTAAATGGTTAAGCTCAGCACCAAGATAATGGCTACAATAATTGAAATCGAAAAAGACAGTTTAGCTTTAATGGACAACAGATATCCCTCCAGAGTCTAAGGTGCACATACTACAATTAGACACGGGATGACAAAATTCCTGTAGGAAGGTTTATCTTCTTTTAATAATTTTAATCTTTCCGGCCATCGTCTAAAAAAAGGGAGAAACAGGAATCTGCTTCTCCGCAAGTACGCGTATATCCGCTCACAGTTAAGCGGGAAACGCGTTTTTTTATGCTGTTATGCCCGCGAAAACTGCTCTTCTTCCAAGTACTGTTCCGCTTCCTCATAGGTTTCGAAGGCGGATTCCAGGTTCAGGCCGGCATATAAATACCAGAGATCTTCTTCGAACAACAGCGTAAGTACGTCATTGTTAGGCCCGATCCAGCGCTCCTCCTGCGGAGGCTTGCGTTTTTTCTTTTTCCCCGTTTCGGGTTTCTCCGGCGGCGGGGTCGCAAGGGAGCTGATCGATTTCCCGATAAGCGAGCGAAGCTCTTCCTCGCTATAGTCCCGAATGTTGACTAGACCTTTATTATCGGTAGCGATGCCGGGCACCAGGCCGGCGAATACATAGCCGTTTCCGTTCGGATGCAGATGGTGCACGACCGTTTTTTTCTCATGCGCACTCTCTTCGTAATGGAAGTTTGTGCGGCCCAGAGAAACATCCTTTCGCTGCAATTCAGGAAAGCTTTCAATTATAGCCAGCTTTTGTTCAAAGGATAGCATCGGTTATTTTTTTCCTCCTATAGGTTTGCGAAGCAAACCAACTTCGTAAGCATGGGCTAAGGTTTGCGAAGCAAACCAACTTCGTAAGCATGTGCTTAGGTTTGCGATGCTTGTGATTATACCATACAGAAGGAGGAACTGTTACATGTCTTTCTTCTTCATTAGAAGAACCATGGCGCCGGCGATAATGAATACGATGGCGAAGATTGGCTGGCTAAGCGCAAACTTGCTGTAAAGGGAGCCAATCGAGAAGACTGCGAAGAAGAGAAGCGAGAGCACGGTCAAAATGTTAATCGGAATAAGCAGCCATTTGTTGCGGTTGCCAAACCAATAAAATTCGAACAGGCCAATGGCAACGGCGAGAATAAAGCCCGGCCACATGTATGCCCAGTTGTTGAAGAGCATGGCGATCTGACTAACGACGCCTGCGGTGAACAAGATGCCTCCGGGAATTAAGAGGCCAATCCCTTTTCTGCCGATCATAGCGAAGTACAGCCAGTGGAAAAATAGGCCAAGCGGGATTACGAATAACGATGGCCAGAAGTAGGCGAATATTTTGCCGGGGCCGAATGTCTCGCCTTGATTTAGAAATAAACAAGCGCCGAGCAGCAGGAGGACAAGTCCGCTAATTGTTCTTAAATTCATTGTTTTAGAACACCCCAATCCTTGTAATATTAGCTGCATTCAGCATAGCATACAAAGAAAATAGCTGTCCTCCTGCTGCAGGTAAAAAAAGGGACTAGACTAAAGTCCAGTTCCCTTGGCCGAAATGACTAATCCGGTGTGAGGCTGAGTATGCGTTTTCATTCGTGATACCATAATTTTATTCGTGTAAAAGAGCGATTCTAACGTGCAATAGACATCTTAATATGCTACGATACCTTGTGCTTTACTTTTCATATTTAGAAGAAGGTGACATGATGGCAACGGCAGAGGCCGGTAATGGGCAAGGGCAGCAGGAGCAGAAAGGTCTGAATATATTTTTTCTGACTTGGCCTATTTTTTTAGAAATCTTTTTGTTTATGCTCATGGGAATTGCAGATACGCTGATGTTGAGCGCGATTTCGGATAATGCGGTATCCGGCGTCGGGGCATCCAATCAATATTTGCATATTGCCATTTTGCTATTAGAAGTAATCGGCAACGGGGCATCGATTGTTGTCGCGCAGTATATCGGCTCCCGGAAGTTTATTGAAGCTGCGAAAATATCTGCGCTGGCGGTAACGCTCAATCTACTCGTCGGTCTGACTATAAGCATGATGTTCGTGCTGTTCGGCGGCCAATTGCTGCAGACGCTGAATTTGCAGGGCGAGATACTGGCTCATGCCAAAAGCTATCTATCGATCGTAGGCGGAATGATCTTTTTACAGGCGATTATTAATTCGATTGCCGCCATTATTCGCGTACACGGCTTCACAAAGGAAGCGATGTACGTGTCGCTTGGGATGAATGTCGTTCATATTATAGGTAATTACCTGTTTATTTTCGGGAAATTCGGATTTCCGGAGATGGGCGTCCAAGGCGCAGCAATTTCATCGGTCATCAGCAGGGCGCTTGCGCTCGTTGTTTTCTTCTGGCTGCTGTACCGGATTATGTCGGTGAGAGTAGAGCTTCGCTACTATTTCTCGATGACCAAGGAATACATTGCCAAAATTTTAAAAATCGGCATCCCGTCTGCGCTAGAGCAGGTCATGTACCAGACATGCCAAATCGTATTTTTGTATTATGCGACTTATCTTGGCGCTGCTTCCTTGGCGGCCAAAAATTATGCGAACAACATCTCGATGTTCACTTACTTATTCGCATTCGCGATCGGCATGGGGACGTCGATTATTGTCGGCAGGCTGGTCGGAGCGGGCGAGCAAACGTCAGCCTATTACCGGGTTTGGAAAAGCGTGCGCTGGGCAAGCGGCGTAACTTTATTCGCGGTCTTGCTCGTTATCGCTTTCCGGGAGCCGCTTATGGGAATGTTTACGGATGACGAGGAAATTATCCGGCTAGGGGTGAACGTCCTGCTGCTTAGCATCGTGCTGGAGACGGGACGTACGATCAACATCGTGCTCGTTAACTCGCTGCGGGCATCAGGGGATGCCAAATTCCCGCTCTGGATCGGCATGGGCTCGATGGTGGCGATGAGCTTGCCGCTCGGTTACTTCTTTGTATTCCAGCTGGATTTAGGCTTGGCAGGCATTTGGCTGGCTATTGCGGCGGATGAATGGCTGCGCGCATTTATTATGTTTTTCCGGTGGAGAAGCAGAGCTTGGGAGAAGCATGCGCTGGTCAAGCGGGAGCATAAGGAGAAGGCAGCTGTTCTGCATACGTAATACGGGGAGTACAGGCATCGGCATCATGGGTTTGAAGAATATTTGCAGGATTAAGTGAATACATTCATTAATGCATTAGGGGTGTCCAAGAAGTTGTTTTAACTTCCAGGGCATCCCTTTTTTTTGGCACTTTCCACGCATTTGAAGCCAATATCGTGGCTGACGCATTTGATCTGACATCGGCTGACATTCAGCTGACGATTGACCTAAACAGCATTGACACACGCAACAAGGACCGTGATGCGCATCTGCGAACCGCCGATTTCTTCGATATAGACAAATTCCCATCCCTCGTATTCACTGCGACAGCCTAGCGGCTTACCGGGCAAATGTCCCGGTGGGCCGTTTTTTGTTGCCGTTAAACGCTTTCAGAGTTACGATAGGGAAAGGAACAGCGGGTGAGGGAGACATGAGGGATGGAGCTTAACGATTCACAACATATACGGAATATCGGGATTTTCGCTCATGTTGATGCGGGGAAGACGACAACGACTGAGCAAATTTTATACTATAGCGGTCGTATCCGGTCGCTTGGCAGCGTTGATGCAGGTACGGCGCAGACGGATTTTCTTGAAGTTGAACGCTCCAGAGGAATTTCGGTACGTGCGGCGGCGACGCGGTTTTCATGGCAGGGTGTGACGATTAACCTTGTTGATACGCCGGGACATGTCGATTTTCTTTCAGAGGTCGAGCGTTCGCTGCGCGTTATGGATGGCGCGGTGCTCATTATTTCGGCAGTCGAGGGCGTCCAGGCGCAGACGGAGGTCATTTGGCATGCCTTGCGGGAGCGGAGCATTCCAACGCTCATTTACATGAACAAGCTGGACCGAATTGGGGCCGATCCATTGGGAACGCTGCAGCAAATTCGGCGTTTGCTTTCGCCGCAGGCAGCGCCGGTGCAGGCTCCGTTCGGTGCGGAGGACAGCTTTAGCGGCGCGGTGAGCTTACTGGGTACGGACGGGGATTCGGAGGAGGCGACAGCATATCTGCAGCTGCTGGAGGAAACGGTGGCAGAGCAGGAGGAGTCGCTGCTGCTTCGCTATTTAGACTGCGGCACGCTGCCGAAGGAGGAACTGAAACAAATGCTGCCTTCGCTAACGCGGGAGGGAGAGCTGTTTCCGGTCTTATTCGGCGCTTCGAATAAAGGAATCAGCATCGAGCCGCTTATGCAAGCGATGGTTACGCTGCTGCCTCCGCCATCCATCGTCACGGACGGACCGGTGTCGGGCGTCGTCTTCCGCATCGAGCGTGATCCGGCGATGGGGCGGATCGCCTATGTGCGATTATACAGCGGCGTTATCCGCAACCGCGATTCCGTTCACAATGAGACGCAGCAAATTGAGGAGAAGGTTACGCAAATCCGTAAAATCGACGGGCAGAAGGCCGAGGATGTCGGACTGCTGGCGGCTGGCGATATTGCTGCCGTTTGCGGCTGGAATCAGGCGCGCATTGGCGATATTATCGGCTGCGCCGATTATGTTCCCCGGGAGACGCGGCTTGCTGTGCCGCTCCTGACGGTCCAGGTGCGCTGGAGCAATGAGGCTGAGTATCCGGCCGTCGTCGCGGCGCTGCAAGAACTGGCGGACGAGGATCCGCTGCTCGATTTGCAATGGCTGCAGGAGCAGCGCGAGCTGCACCTTAAGGTTATGGGTCCGATTCAGATCGAGGTGCTGACGCATGTTTTGAACAATCGTTATGGCTTGAAGGCTGTTTTTGGCGAGCCGTCCGTCATTTACAAAGAGACGCCGGCACAAGCGGGCGAGGGCTTCATCGCCTATACGATGCCGAAGCCTTGCTGGGCGATTTTGCGGTTTCATATCGAGCCCGGCGAATGCGGCAGCGGGATAACCTACAGCTCTATCGTTCGCTCGGAGCGGCTGCTGGACCGTTATCAGAACGAAGTAGCCAGGAGTGTGCCTGAGGCGCTGCAGCAAGGACTTTTTGGCTGGGAAGTAACGGACTTAAAGGTGACGC
>DATJKM010000322.1:0-15981 GCA_035491515.1 Candidatus Udaeobacter sp.
TTGCTTTGGATTGCCACAACCCGGCAGGAAGCCATGGCGACTTGGATGTGATTGCAGCTCCTTTTTCAGTCAAATGATCCCTCAGCTTTACGATGAGATGCATCGGCGACAGCAGCTTACCGGTATTCGAAGCCGGACAAACATTCGTACAACGTCCGCACTCGACGCAGGCGTATAAATCAAGCAGCTGCTTTTGCGTAAAATGCTCCACCTTCCCCGCTCCGAAGGATTCTGCTTCCTCATCCTCCAGGTTTAGCGGCGTAAGCCGGCCGGGCGGCGTGCTGCGTCGGAACCAGAGATTGACCGGAGCGGTCAACAAATGAAAATGCTTCGACTGCGGCACGTAGACTAAGAAGCTCAGCAGCACAAACAGATGCAGCCACCAAAATAATTCAAACCCGGCGCGGGCTGCTGCGCTTTGCGGTTGAATGCCGGTTCCCTCAAGCAGCATTGCCAGCTGGCCGCTGACCGGGGCATAGCTTGCTTTGACCAAATGCGCGGCAGGCTTGCTTGACGATGTCACCATGCCCGGCTGGCCCGCCTGCGCCAGTCTCTCGAAGGCTAAAGAAAACAAGATCGTAAGCATCAGCAAGCCGATAAACCACATGACGAGCGACGGCTTCCACCCTCGCTTTAACCGTGGAAGACGCTCTCCGTAACGTCGGAAGGCGCCGTACAGCACAGCTGCAAATACAAGCGTTACGGCCATCTCCTGCGTTAGCGAGAACCAGTTATAATAGGGCAGCGGAAGCGGTACGCCGTCGTTCAATCCTTTCCAGATTAAATCCGCCGCACCAAACTGAAGCACAATAAAGCCGTAAAAATAAACCAAATGCATGATTCCGCTTCTCACATCATTCAGCAGCTTGCGATGGCCGAGCACTTGACCGCTGAAGCCGGATTTGCTTTGCGGTTTGCGCCGATAACGCGCAAAAACAGCCGGCACCCCAAGCCGCATATACAAGATGCGCCTCTGTACGACCACCGCGAACATGGAAATGGCAAGCAGAACAACCGCTGCGAACAATGTCCATCTTCCCCATTTCAACCATTGGTCGTCATGTATTAATGCCAAAAACGATGGCATATGCCCCGCCCCCTTTTATGCCTGTTTATATAACCAAGCACCTATGCGCGAAGTAGTCGGACAAGCCTTAAAGCGCTTACAAAAATAGCCGCAGTGCTTCATGTATATGAGCTTTTTACGTTGAACATGCCGCTCAGAAGGCGAATGCCCACGGTCTATTCCATGGCAAATCGACATATCGTAGCACTGATGGACAGATTGAACAAAATATCGGAATAAGTGAGGGAGCTTCTATGCTGAAAATAGTGGTGCTTCTCAAGCAAACGTTCGATACCGAGGAAAAAATAGTCTTAACGCCTTCGGGCGTCGATGAAAGAGATGCCAAATTTGTCATTAACCCTTACGACGAGTATGCGCTGGAGGAAGCGCTTCGCCTGCGCGAGCAGCTCGGAGGCACGGTAATCGCGCTTACCTGCGGCCCCGAGCGGTCGCAGGAGGCGCTCCGCACCGCGCTGGCTATCGGAGCGGATGAGGCGATACGGCTGGATAGCGCGGCCTTGCCTGATGACAGCACCTCCGTCGCTTCCTCGCTGGCTGCCGTAATCGGACCGCTTGCCCCTGATCTGCTATTAGCGGGATTGTTTGCGGTAGACAGCGGTGCCGGAAGCGTAGCTTTGCAGATCGCGCAGCAGCTTCGCTTGCCGCATGCGACCTCCGCCGTTAAGGTCACCATCTTGACTGCTGACGAGCTAAGCTCCCTGCCTGCGGCTGGGTTGCTCAGCTCTCCTGCAGCTGTGAACGCCGAGCGTTACGCATTAGTCGAGCGGGATGTAGAAGGAGATACGGAAACCGTTTCGATTCCGCTGCCTGCGCTCATTACGGCACAGCAGGGATTAAACGAGCCGCGTTATCCCTCGCTGCCGGGCATTATGAAAGCAAAGCGCAAACCGCTGCGCACGGTGACGCTTGAGGAGCTGACCGGCAGCGGCTTGCTCGCACCTGAGAGCATTTCGGCGCGCACCGAGCGCACGCAGCTGCTCCCGCCACCGCCCCGCGCAGCTGGCAAACGCCTCCCCGGCGCACCGGCTGAGCAGGCGGCGGCGCTTATTTCGCTGCTGCGCGAGGAAGCGAAGCTTCTGTGAGGTTGGTGGAGGAATGTGGGTGAGGTGAGAGGTATTGGACTGAATAAGCCCCCTACTATGTGCAGCTATGTAACACTTTCGTTGGTGGAGACGCGGGTGGGCGAGGCAAGTTTACTTAGTTTGACTAACCCCCTGCTACGTGCAGATACGTAACTTTTTCGTTGGTGGAGGCGTGCGGCTGAAGTGAGCGTATTTAGTTCGGTTTAGCGAAGCTAAAACAAAGCGGAACATCGAATTAGCTGTATTAGTTCAATTTGGCGAAGCTAAATCAGCCTTTTCTACGATGCTGCGATAAAACATCCCTTTTAGTTGCCCGAAATAGAACTAATTCGCACTCTCCAGAAAAGGGAGACGAATTAGTTCCATGAAATGAAATTAATTGATGCAGAAAGAAGCAAGTCAGACGTAGAACCTTACTCCGAGCAGCTATGTATCTCTTTCATTGGAGGAGGCGTTTGGGCGAGGCAAGTTTATTTAGTTTGACTAATCCCCTACTATGTGCAGATATGTAACTCTTTCGTAGTTGGAGACGCGGGTGGGCGAGGCAAGTTTATTTAGTTTGACTAACCCCCTGCTACGTGCAGCTATGCAGCTCTTTCGCTGGTGGAGGCGTTTGGGCGAGGCAAGTTTATTTAGTTTGACTAACCCCCTACTATGTGCAGATATGTAACTCTTTCGTTGGAGTAGGCGTGTGGCTGAAGTGAGCGTATTTAGTTCGGTTTAGCGAAGCTAAAACAAAGCGGTACATCGAATTAGCTGTATTAGTTCAATTTGGCGAAGCTAAATCAGCCTTTTTCATGATGCTGCGATAAAACATCCCTTTTAGTTGTCCGAAATAGAACTAATTCGCACTCTCCAGAAAAGGGAGACGAATTAGTTCCATGAAATGAAATTAGTTGATGCAGAGAGAAGCAAGTCAAACATGGGGCCTTACTCCGAGCAGCTATATAACACTTTCGTTGGTGGAGAGGTAGAGTTTGATTGCATCGTAAAAGTTATGGGAGAGGAGCTGAATCCTATGTCCAAAACCATTCTCGTATTTGCAGAAAGCCGGGACGGCGCACTCCGCCGGGTGGCGCTGGAGGCACTCGGCGCAGCACGGCGGCTCGCAGGCAAGGACGGCGCTGTCCATGCCGTCCTTGCCTGCTCCGGCGGCGCGGCGGAAGAAGCCGCCGCGCTCATCGCGCGGGGGGCGGACGTCGTACATATCGCCGACGATCCTTCCCTTCGCGCCTTTGCGCCCGAGGCGTACATCGCCGCCCTAGGCGCAGCCATGGCTGCGGTGAGGCCGGACGCGCTTCTGCTCGGCCACACCGCTATGGGGCGCGAGCTCGCGCCCCGCGTGGCCGCTGCCCATGGCGCCGGCCACATAGCCGACGTCATCGCCATCGAAGCATCTGACGATGGCAGCGACGTCGGCTTCATTCGCCCGCTCTACGCCGGCAAGGCGTTCGAGCGGCGCAGCTTCATGCCGGGCCATCCGTGGGTCATCACGGTGCGCCCGAATAACATGCCGGCGGCCGAGCCGCAGGATGCCGCCGCCATCACGGGCACCGCCCTGGCTCTGCCGTTCACTGTGCCGCCGCTTTACACCGCTGTGCGCAGCCTTGTGCGCCGAACCGGCGGCCAGCTTGACCTCGCCGAAGCCGACATCGTCGTGTCCGGCGGTCGAGGCGTGCGCAGCGCAGCAGGCTTCGAGCCGCTGCAAGCGATGGCTGCTGCGCTCGGCGGCGCGGTCGGTGCTTCGCGCGGCGCATGCGACGCCGGCTATTGCGATTATGCCTTGCAAATCGGGCAAACCGGCAAGGTCGTCACACCGCAGCTCTATATCGCCTGCGGCATCAGCGGCGCCATCCAGCATTTGGCCGGAATGAGCCAATCGCGCGTCATCGTCGCTATCAACAAAGACCCCGACGCACCTATTTTCGGCGTTGCGGATTACGGCATTGTCGGCGATTTGTTCGAGGTTGTGCCTCTTTTGACGACAGAACTTCAACGCACCCGCTCATAACCTCAATACCGTCTGCGTTATCGTAGGAAACCTGATCGGGATTGCGCCCATATGCGAACCGCTGTGCAAATAGCCGTTCGTATGGGCGCATTTTTCTCTTCGTACCAAAAAAATATCACGGCCAACCGCCTTCAGGGGGAAAAAGGCCATGAATTCTGTGAAGTAAAGTTGTTTACAGGATCCCCCTCGATTCACTTGTTTAAAAACTGCCGTATAAGTAAATGAAAATGGTTCCTAACTCCAGCTCACGGACAAGTTGAAAGAAGGAATGTTGGAGTGTAGACTCAGTGAGACAAGATTTTTCAACACCCATAATTTAACTATTGAACGCTAGTTTAGAATAACTGGTCGTGGAGAATATCATAAGACGTATAATTAAAATACTGTTATCCATACTAATTGTGGTATTCGTTTCCTTTATCGGGGTTTCATTTACTTTAATAATAATCCTCCATTGGATGCTGCAATGTCTTTGTTCATAGCATTAGCCGACCTTCAAATCCAAGCAGATTAAGAACTGACATGTCTACTCTCCCTCAGCTCTCCGTAAGCGCATGATTCAATAGTTTCCCTAGACAAAAAAAGTTTCAGATGTACAATGTAAATTAGCAAATACTTTGGTCATTTTATTACCCCAAAGTTGCGTGTACACAAAACAACTTTCCAAACCCACAACGTGTTGTTTTACTGAAATGAGGTGCTATTATGCTTAATAAAGATTCAAATATGGCGTCGAACAAGGAAGAGGGCTGGCGCCACCAAAGAAACGCACCTTCGCTTCCTGAAGTGTTCAGATCGATGAAAGTTCCGGGCAAAGGCTCCGTCATCCGTAAGTTCCTTGCATTCGCAGGACCCGGATACATGGTTGCCGTAGGTTATATGGATCCGGGCAACTGGGCTACAGACCTTGCAGGAGGCTCACAATTCGGATATACCTTGTTATCTGTCATCCTTATTTCAAATTTGATGGCCATTCTGTTGCAGGCGCTCTCTGGCAAGCTTGGCATTGTAACAGGCCGGGACTTGGCGCAGGCCTGCCGCGATCATTATAGTAAACCAGTCGCCATGGGTCTGTGGTTGCTGTGTGAGGCAGCGATTGCAGCTTGTGATCTGGCAGAAGTCATCGGATCAGCCATTGCGCTCAACTTGCTGTTCGGCATTCCACTGGTTGCTGGTGTCATTATTACGGCGCTGGATGTCTTAGTCGTGCTATTCCTGCAAAATAAAGGCTTTCGCTATATCGAGATTCTCGTCATTCTACTTATTGTGACGATTGGCGGTTGCTTTGCTGCCGAGATGTTCATGTCGCAACCTGATATTGCTGGCATCTTCGGAGGCTTCGTACCTAGTACGGAAGTGATCTCCAATCCTGCCATGTTGTACATTGCGATTGGCATTCTGGGCGCTACCGTGATGCCGCATAATCTGTATTTGCACTCCTCTATTGTACAGACACGGCAGTTTGAACAAACGGAGCTTGGCAAAAGACAAGCAATCCGTTATGCAACGGCAGATTCCACACTCGCGCTGTTTTTCGCATTGTTTATTAATGCAGCGATTCTAATTCTGGCAGCAGCGACCTTTCACCAATCCGGTCAAACCGATGTCGCTGATATTAACGAAGCTTACCGCTTGCTGACACCTGCGCTTGGTACGACGCTGGGCAGCATCTTGTTTGGTGTGGCTTTACTCGCATCTGGGCAAAATTCAACACTAACTGGAACGCTCGCCGGCCAAATTGTTATGGAAGGCTTCCTGAACATTCGCCTGAAACCTTGGCTTCGCAGATTGATTACTCGCTTAATCGCGATTGTGCCCGCTGTTATCGTGACAGCCATAGCCGGAGCGGACGGCACCATGGATCTGCTCATTCTCAGCCAAGTCATTTTGTCGCTGCAGCTGTCCTTTGCTGTCGTTCCGCTCATCCAATTCACAAGCGACAAGAGCAAGATGGGTGTATTCGTCAATCGTCCACACACCAAAATCATTGCATGGATAGTAGCTGCTGTCATTATTGGATTGAATGCCTACTTGCTGTTCCAAACCTTTTTCGGCTAAAATTTCCCGCACAACCCATTTCTTCAATAAGGTTCAGTCTATCTCAAGCACAAGTCCTGCCAGGTTGAAATAATTCGGAGATCTAACAGAAAGACAAAAAGCAGATTTTTCCTTAAAATAGGAAAATCTGCTTTTTGTCTTGCAATTATTGGCCTAGCGTATATTTGCTTCTAAAATGTAGGTAAGACTCCCTCAAGCAAAATCCGGACGAATCTCACGGATGCAATCAGGCGAATCGTACAAATCATCATGCACTGCGTTTGTAACCGGGTAGGCACGCATGAGATAGGAGTCCATGGCTTCCAGATGCTTGCGTAGTCCGCTAAATTCCGTGATGCGCGGATTAAGCCAGTCCTCCATACCATCCTCGTCCAAAATAACCGGAACCCGAGGCTGCCAAACCGACATCGCCCCTGTCGAAGCGGCTGTGATCATTGTGAAGGCACGCACCTCTTTGCCGCTTACATTTTTCCAGCAGTCATAAATGCCTGCAATTCCGAACAGCGGCTGACTCGGAACGACGATGTGCATCGCCCTAGGATCGCGCTCTTTCCCAAATTGCTTCTGTCCAAAAAAACCGCTGCACGGCAGCACGCATCTCTGTCTCCGCAGCATTCGCTCTAGAAAAGGCTTCTCGGACAGCGTCGTATGATCCGCATTAATCGCATCCTTGGCCCAGAAAGGGAATAACCCCCATCTCGACTCCTGTATCGTCCTTTGGTCGAAACGATCATTCATTACGATTGACACCGTCTGTGTCGGCGCTACTTTAAACCGGTTTGTATGCCCCCGGATTACCTTGCTTACCTGAAACATTTCAACTATATCTCCAATATCTGCCGTTAACGAAAACCGTTCAATCATCGCGACCACCCTTTTCACGTTGTTGAATCCAGTTTTTGTTAAAAGCAAACTTTTTATGCAACGCCGCTGATCAAAATCTTACTCAAACAGCAGGAGCAGGAAAATTTACTTTCTCTATTCGCCTCAACCCCGCCAAGACGCGAACGGATGGGCTTGCTACTAAATTACGTCGTAAACCGTTTCCGGAATTTCAGCGGAGGCATCCCCGTATGCGCCGCAAAAAGCCTCGAGAAATGAGGCGTCTGCCGGAATCCGGTATCCTCCGCAACCCGTGCAATCGTCCAGTCTGTCTTAATAAGAAGCAGCTTGGCCTGGTCGAGCCTGTAATAAAGCAAATACTGCTGCGGGGTGCAATCGAACACCTCAGTCATACAGCGCGTAATGTAGTTGGTGTGCAGCTGCAGCACGTCGCTCAGCATCGTGTTGCTGATGGGACTGCGGTAATTCAGCTTCAAATAGGCGGCTGCCCGCTCCGCTACCGATACAGCCGCTTTAGCGGCATCCGATCGCCAGCCCTCATCCAGCATTTGCAGCAGATGCAAAAACCGCTGCTGGCGGTCCCAGAAAGCGCCATGCGACGAGCTTTTGGCTGCTTCATGCAGCTGCGCGAAGATGAGCTTCGCTTCATCCGGATATGTCAGCTTCATATGTTTCGGCAGACGGATGGCATAGGTATAATAGTCGCCTCTCAGCGAACCGCTTTGATTGCCGACCGTCTCCTCCCATGCGCCCACCGTCTGAAAATGAATCCAATCAAACACCGTTTCCTCCTCACAAGGACGGGTCGAATAATGCCAGCGGTCCGGCCGCAAGATAAGCACATCACCCGGTTCGAGCGTCCAACGGCGGTTATCCTCCGCTACATGCAGTGCTCCCTTATTTACAAACAACAAATCAAATACGCCAAGGTTCGTCCGATTCGGATGCTCCTCGCCAGCGTGGTAGGTGATCCGGTTTGATTCTATAAAAAATGGCAAAGGTGGTGAACGAAACGTTAGTAATAGCTCCTCTGACAACCTAATCTCTCCTTATACAAGTTTTGCGAAGCAAAACTTACTTCGAAAGCATATGCTTAGTTTTGCGAAGCAAAACCCGCTTCCCCATGTGTAAATATGCAAAAATAACTACTGCCCATGTTACTTGAAAACCGTTTCATTTGTCTACAACAAAACATAGCCCCACTATTTTCGCATCCGGAAAATGATTGGGGGCTATGCAATCTCTATAATGATATGGGCATCCTTACATCACTAGCTGTACCGGCGGCCCGGGATTGACCTTGAATACATCCGCCTCCGGCAGCAAGCTTTTGATTAAATACATATAATCATACGAACGCTCGAGCGACGCCTCGTCTGGCACAAAGACCGTTCTCCCGCCATTCAGCAGCGACAGCACCTCAATGCGGGACGGAAGCTTCTCGAAGGCATTCATGCAAAATACCGAAGTCATATGGAACAATAACTCAAGGGAGTCCTGGTCCGTATCGACGGCAAGCTTCTGCACGATATAATCATCAGCGGCGCCTTCTTTATCGGCTGAAATCAAATGAAAGATTTGCGATATTTCCAAATCAAGCTCATCCACATAAGTCGTCATCTGCTCGTAGAAAACGATCGGCATGCCCGGACACGGGCCGTCAAGCAAAAATGCAGTCAAATGCTCCTTAACCAACTGCTTCATTTGCAAATAATGCTCATCCGAATGAAATTTATAATTGCGGTTCGTCCACCAATGCTCAATAGAAGCCTCAATCGCTGCTTGCGTTCGAGCCTCGTTCGGAAGACCATAAAAGTCATTTATGCTGTGGCTGGCCGCGAATTGGACCATTTGCCGCCAGTTTACGCCTCGCTCCCGCTTGCGGCCCGATTTCATTTTTGCGAACTGTTCGGGGCAGCGCAGCAGTTCCTCCAGCTTATAATCTTCAATTCTTAATACCGTTGGTATTTGCTCCATTGCACACGGCCGCCCTTCTCGTTTAATTATCCGGCAACCGCTACAAGGCCCGCAATTTGACGCCCTAAGCCTCTGCCTTGCTCTTTTTCATCCTCAGACGGATTGTACTCAAACTTGATGCAATCGCCCGTAATCTCAGCGCCAAGCTCCTTCAGCTTCGCTTCAATCGTATCGACCGCACCGCAATAAATCGGATACGACGTGTCTCCCGAACCAAATACGGCTGCTTTCTTGCCGCTTAGATCAAGCGAATCCATAGCTTCGAAGAAATCGATAAACTCATCCGGCAGCTCGCCGTCCCCCCATGTGTACGCGCCAATGATGATACCCTCATAATCATTAAGCTCATCCGCGCTCGCATCGAAGGCTTCCTTCGAAACGACCTCCGCGCCTGCTTCCTTTGCTCCTTCTACAATGGCCTCTGCCATTTCTTCCGTATTTCCCGTCATGCTTGCATACACTACAAGTATTTTCGGCATCTGTCATTCCTCCGCTTCCTGCTTTGTATTTATTTAGACGTTAACCGTTTGAATGCCTTGAAACAGCGTTGCCATATATAGGCTGCCGCCCTGCATATCGATATCCGTTACCGGGCAGCCCAGCTTAACCGACAGCAGTGTGACTTGATTGCGAATGTAAGCGAGCTGGAAAAGTCCGCGGTCCGTACACGCATAAATATCATTACCCTGGGCCAGCACGGAAAAAATAAACGGCTTGCCGAAGCGGATCCGGTCAAATCTACCTTTCTTATCGCCGATGAGCAGTTCCCCTTGATCACTCGTTCCGATCAAATGGCCTCTGAACACCGCTAAACTCGTAACGCTTGTTTCCAGCTCGAAATGAGCCCACTCATCCATAAAGCGATCATATAGCGAGATCCCGCTGTCATGCGCGATGGTCAAATATTGAGGCAAGTTAATAAAATCGTATACCCGTTTATCGTTGCAAGCGATCTGCTCCCATCTGGAGCTCGATTTGGACCAGAGTCCATATTCTGTTGCTGCATAGCTGGTTCCGCCGATTTTACGGTATTGATAGCATGGAATCGTTAAGCCGTCGTTGTCCCATGCTTCACCATTCCATTCATATAAGCCGTTGCTCGTGCAAGCATGCAGCAATTCATGCTGCAGCTGCAGCCGGTTCACGTTGATCAGATCTCCCATCCCCTGATCGAGCTTCTCCCATCTGCCATCCGCATCGATTTGATAAATACCGTGGCCGACTGAAGCCGCAAACAAGCAGTCCGGTCCTGCCTTTACCGATGAGAAAGGAAAGAGCAGCCAATTCCAAGGCTTGCTTGTTTCCGTCTGCATGTCTCTCACTCCTTCAGAATAGTAATGCGTTCGCTCTAGCTGTGTGCTGACTCTGCTGTTCTATCGTTTCGCTCACATGTTCCGGCAGCCGGGCATTTCGTAGACTGCTTAAGATGCGCATGGCCCTTGAGACGCTGAATCTTATAAAGTAAGTCCACGTTTTCCGCCTCCCGCAATATGTGAATATGTATTTTCATTTAACGTTAGTGATAATGATTATCACTTTCGTATACATGATAACCATTCTCAGCGATTGTGTCAATTACTTTAATTTATTCATTTGAATCGAGCCCGCTTCTACACCGGTTGAATGAATCAAACGTTCAATGCCGGTGCGAAAAGAGGCCCCCATTCAAACCAAAACGGCAGATCAAGGATTAACCCTTAATCTGCCGTTTGTCACTCGTTTCATCTATTAAAGCGGAAGCTCTATTTGCAGCTTGAACCGTATTCTAAGCTGATCTTTCTCGAACAGGACGTCCCTTACACTCAATACGTCCTGCGCCGGCAAATCGAGCGGAATAATAATCGTCTCCAGCATACCGACCGGCAGACCAATTTCCTTCACGGACAGCGACTGCGGCCTAAGCGCAATGTTCGGCGGCTGCCACTCCAGCGAATATACGGCATCCAGCTCGGCAGGAATACGATCCATATAGGTAACGTTCATTCGTGCAACCAGCTTATCCTCTTCCAGCTCGAATACGGCGCCGTCCAGACGGAGATCCTTCGCAAGCTCTAGGGAAGACCCGCCGGCTTCCCGGCTTGCATATTCGCTGTTCAAATGGTTTTTAATCAAATCGTTAATGTCGGCTTCCGATAGGACGAGCTCCGGCTTTAATTTTTTGACCATATCCAGCGCCTTCGCATTCACATCTATTGGCGCGTAGCGCATGTCAAGCTGCTCGTCCGGCGCAATATAGGACAGCAGCCACCAGACCGCGCCTCCAAGCAGCAAAACCATAACAATGAGTGCCGCCAGCAGTCTTTTCAGCATTTTAACCATTCTACTCCCCCTATGAGATCGTATTAAACCATTTTCCAATACGTCAACACGCGATGATAGTGCTATAATGATCAAATAATCTAAACCGCTGATTAAGGAAAGCCGAAAGGATGGTCACCCATGAACACGAACAACATACCGTTACACCGCATCGGGCTTGAAGAAATCGTTCAGGCGCAAATGCATTTAAAGGATGTCATTACGCGTACACCGCTCCAGCATAACCGTGTGCTGTCCGAGCGTTACAATTGTAATGTACTGCTGAAACGAGAGGATCTGCAAGTTGTTCGCTCGTTCAAAATACGCGGCGCCTATCATCTGATGCGTTCCCTGGCGCCGGAGACGATAGCCAAGGGCGTTGTATGCGCAAGCGCCGGCAACCATGCGCAGGGCGTAGCTTACTCCTGCCGGACGCTCGGAATCCCCGGCAAAATTTACATGCCGAGCACGACTCCGCGCCAGAAGGTATCGCAGGTCAATTTCTTCGGCGGATCTCATGTGGAGGTCATTTTAACAGGCGACACCTTCGATGATGCTTATGCGGAGGCGGTCACTGAAAGCAGCCGCAGCGGAATGGCCTTCATTCATCCCTTCGACGATCCAAAAATCATCGCCGGAAACGGAACCATCGGCCAAGAATTCATGGAATCGGCTGAATCCGCACCCGACTTCGTATTCGTAACCGTCGGCGGCGGCGGCCTGGCTGCCGGAGTCTCCACCTATGTAAAAATCGTCTCTCCCGCAACAAAGGTAATCGGCGTTGAGCCGGAGGGCGCAAAGTCGCTGAAAGCCTCGCTCGATGCGGGTGAAGTTACGCCCCTTGACCAGATCGACAAATTCGTAGACGGCGCAGCTGTTAAGCGGGTCGGCGATTTGACGTTTGAGATTTGCAGAGATTTGCTGGACGATGTTATTGCCGTGCCTGAAGGAAAAGTGTGTACAACGATGCTGGATTTGTACAATGAGAATGCTATCGTAGCCGAGCCGGCAGGCGCGCTGCCGATTGCCGCCCTTGACGCCTACCGCGATCAGATCCAAGGCAAGACCGTCATTTGCGTCGTAAGCGGAGGCAACAACGATGTCGACCGGATGCAGGAAATTAAAGAACGCTCGCTTATCTATGAGGGCTATAAGCATTACTTTATGGTAAGCTTTCCTCAACGTGCCGGGGCGCTTCGGGAATTTCTCGATCAGGTGCTCGGACCAAATGATGACATTACCCGCTTCGAATATACGAAGAAATCGAACAAGGACAACGGCCCTGCATTAGTTGGCATCGAGCTTAAACACCGGGAGGATTACGATCCGCTCGTTGATCGCATGACCAAGAAGGGCTTTCAATTTCTTGAGCTGAACAAGGATCCCGTCCTGTTTAACCTGTTGATTTGAGTGATAAGAATCGCCCCGCTTCCATTAATGGAAACGGGGCGATTTGTTTTACCAGGCGTACGCGCGGGGCGCGTCTCCGCCAGGACCCGGGAATATTTCGTCGATGCGCTTAAGCGCCGATTCATCCAAGGAGATCTCGACTGCGCGAAGCGAACGCTCAAACTGATCCAGCGTACGTACGCCGATAATCGGTGCCGTTACAGCCGGATTAGCAAGCAGCCATGCGAGTGATACAAGATCCTCCGGCTCGCCAACCTCATCGCAGAACGCCGCGTAAGCATCCAATTGATCGCGGCGCTGCTCAAGCCGTTTCGCATCGCCGCTGCGGCGGCCTCCGTCCTTGCGGCGGTGGTTGCCCGCAAGCAAGCCGCCGTCAAGCGGGCTCCACGGAATAACGCCAAGGCCTAATGCCTGCGAAGCCGGCAGTACCTCAAGCTCCGGCAAACGGCACAGCAAATTGTATTTATGCTGCTCGGACACAAGCCCGATCGATCCTCTTGCCCTCGCTTCACCCTGCGCGACCGCAATATCCCAGCCGGCAAAATTGCTTGAGCCTATGTAGCCGATCTTGCCTTGCGATACTGCGGTCTCGAATGCCCCCCACAGCTCGCTCCAATTGACGCTGCGATCCACGTGATGCATTTGGTACAGCTCAATATGGTCAGTCTGAAGACGCTTAAGCGAGCCTTCCAAATGTCTGCGGATTTTATAAGCGGATAAGCCCGCATCTCGGTTAGGGCCGTCATGATCATCATGCATATCGCCATATACTTTAGTAGCAAGTACGGTACGCTCGCGGCGGCCGCCGCCCTTTTGGAACCATTTTCCGATGATTTCTTCCGTACGTCCTGCATTTTCGCCCCATCCATAAATGTTTGCGGTATCGATAAAATTAATGCCT
Source organism: Candidatus Udaeobacter sp. (assembly GCA_035491515.1). Taxonomy (GTDB): domain Bacteria; phylum Bacillota; class Bacilli; order Paenibacillales; family Paenibacillaceae; genus Pristimantibacillus. The sequence goes on from DATJKM010000322.1 coordinate 13,668, forward strand.
GCATCCAATGCTGCATCTAAAATACGAAATGATTCCCTCTCGTCGGTATCTACGCCAAAATTCATCGTACCCAGACATAATCGGCTTACTCGTAAACCTGATCTTCCCAATTTCGTGAATTGCACGTTAATCATCGCTCCTTCAATTTTGAAATAGGATGGATTACGAATCCATTATACAAAAATTACACAAAGTAACCAAACTGCGTTCACGCTCGCATGACAAAAGTCCGCTAAACTATCGGCAGGAGGTGTACCCATGATACGATTCGAAAATAATCCACAGCCGAAAATGTTAATTTTGTACGCATCTTACGGAGAGGGTCACCTGCAGGTAGCCCGCGCGATTAAGGGAGCGCTCGAGGAACGCGGCAATTACCGCACCGTTATGGTAGATCTAATGGCAGAGTCACATCCTTGGCTGAATGAGGTTACACGGCGCTTTTACTTAAAGAGCTACACGCATATGCCCTCGCTCTACGGCTGGATGTATGATTTCACAAGGCAGATGAAGCATGACTCTTTGTTTGGCGGCTTGCTTCATTCCTTTGGAAGAGACAAGATCAGACGTATTATCGCAATAGAGCAGCCGGATATCGTCGTGCATACCTTTCCGAGCTTCGCACTGCCGGAGCTCAAGCGGCGCAAGGATTACCACCCGCCCTCCTATGCCGTTATCACCGACTTCGACCTTCATCGCCGCTGGGTGCATCCGAGCATTGAGCGCTACTACGTCGCAACCGAGGATTTGAAGCTTGAACTTACGCATCTCGGCATACCGGATAGCGATATCCAAGTGAGCGGCATTCCGCTCAAGCGCGGCTTCCGCACGGCTTCGGCCACAAGCGAGCTCTACGAGCGCTATAAGCTAAGGCCCGATCAACCCGTTGTTCTTATCATGGCGGGCGCGCAAGGCGTTATGCCTGACGTTTCCCAAATCTGCAGCGGCCTGCTGAATGACTATAAGGTGCAAGTCGCACTCGTATGCGGTCACAATCTGCTCATGAAGGACACCATCGAAAAACAATTCCAAGCCCACACAGGCGCATCGCGCCTGCATGTATATGGCTTCATTGAACAAATCCATGAGCTGATGGCGCTCTCTGATTGCCTCATAACCAAACCCGGCGGAGTCACGCTCTCCGAAGCTATCGCTGCAGAGCTGCCTATCTTCATTTACCGGCCTGTTCCCGGTCAAGAAAAGCAAAATGCGCTGTATCTCGAATCCAAAGGTGCAGCTATCATAGCCAATGAGGCGAACGAGCTGACGGAACAAATCTTGAAACTCATTCATGATCCGTTACGTCTTACTATTAGCAAGCTCTGTATCAAGCAGCTTCAATCCTCGCAAACGGCAGCGGACAGCATTGTTTTGGATATTTTATCCAATTTGCGTATAATGGAGAAAGCATCGACTCTATAAATAGATAAGGAGCCTGTCCGTGCGTACAAATCAGAACGGTTGGTTTGGAGCGGAGATGCGCCTCATCTCCGTTATTTTGTTCGTTGTTGAGTTTGTAAGAGGCGCTGTGCTCGTCAGTTTATTGCCTATTTATGGCGCCAAAACATTAGGGCTCGCACCCGACGTTATCGGAGCGGCCATTTCTGCTCACTATATAACCGACACGCTGCTCAAAATAGCCATCGGCTATTTGTTAGACCGCTTTTCCATCCGTATCGTAGTGCAAGCAGGGCTGATTATATCCCTTATCGGAGTCTATTTGCTGCAATTTGCGGAGCTGCCTTGGATGTTCATCGGCGCGGCAGCCTTATACGGTATCGGCATGTCGCCGATTTGGATTGCTTGCCTGACGAAGGTGACCGAACAGCAGCGCGCAACCCAAATGGGAATGCTGTACACCATTTGGATGGCTGGAATTGGCGGCGGCCCGATCGTTTGTAATATTTTGCTCGATTTCAGCGTATCGTTTACGTACAAGCTGCTCGTCAGCATGTCCGTCGCTGCATGCCTGTTAACGTTCTTCATGAGCAAAGAGAGAGCTAATACACCGAACCGAATGCCGCTTCGCAAGCAGCTGACTATCCTTAAGGAACAGCTCGGCCAGATGAAGCTATTGCTTCCGGGAATGATTTTGCAGACGACGGGCGCAAGCATGCTGGTTCCGATTTTGCCGGGCTTCGCGGAGCAGGAGCTTGGATTATCAGGTACGCAGTACTCGATTCTCCTTACGGCCGGAGGGCTTTGCGCTGCTGCCGGGCTCATTCCGATGGGCAAGCTTTCCGACAAGTTCGGCGGCAAAAAATGGTTTCTCTCAGCCGGCTTCAGCGTGTTCGCGCTCGGCTTGTACATGCTG
>DATJKM010000323.1:0-4168 GCA_035491515.1 Candidatus Udaeobacter sp.
ATTGAAGCCGATTGATGAGGATGAGCTGGAGACCTATGTCGAACGAATCGGCACACAGCTCAAAAAACAATCCGAGCAGCAGCTGAATACGGAGCAAACGACGGTGCTCTTGCGCGAGGAGATGCTTCAGCAGCTCGCCTCCGGAAAGCTTGATCCGGACCTGGCAGGCAGTCAGGAGCTGCATTCGCTGCTTGGCGCTCCGGCGAAATATTATCAGCTGCTATTAATCGAGCTTTACAGCAGGGAGCATTCCCTTACGATGAATGCTACCCTTAAGAAGAAGCTGGCGGATATTATCGAGAAGAAACAGCTCGGCTGGGTCTTTACTGCTGAGCCATATGTAGGGGTATTGCTAAAGGATTATTTGCTGCAAAACGGCTCGCGCGAGCAGATGAAGCTGTGGATCGAAGAATGCTGCGGCACGAGAGTGAGATTCGCAGCTGCAGCAAGCGAGCCGGTTCGCGAGCCCTTGGAGCTGCAAAAATGGTCGCCTGCCGTGCGCAGCTTGTTGAAACAGCGCTTCATGCTGCAAGGGCAGCATATTCATTCGGCATCTTTAGAAGGAAACGCTAAGCAAGCGGAAACGGGGCAGAGCGATGAGCTATCCATCGATAACCTTGCTCAGAAGCTTTATTACATGCTTGATATCGGAAGCAGAGAAGGCGTAATAAAGGCGCTGGACGAGGCTTCCAATCAAATTTGCGCGCATGACTCATCGGAGCAAGCTGTTAAGTCGAGCTGGGCGCAGCTGGTTACAATCGTGCTGAACAAAGCGGCCATTTCTAATCCGCAAGTTTCCATACAAGAGGATTTATCGATGATTACTGCTCTATATCTCGCGCATCATTATAATGAGATGATCGATCAGCTGCAGAAGCGGCTAACGGATTTGGCAGCGAAGATCGGCAAGTCGGACAGCTTGTCCGTCATGAAGCAAATGACTGATTTCATTGAGCGTCACTACAGTGAGAACATTAAGCTGGAGACGCTGGCGGATCTCTTCAATTATAACAGCGGGTACCTGGGCAAAATGTTCAAAAATTTTACGGGGGAGCATTTCAATACCTATTTGGATCAAGTCCGCATTCAGCATGCCATCGAGCTGCTGCAGGAGGGACTCAAGGTTCATCAGGTGTCAGAGCGGGTCGGCTATGCGAACGTCGATTACTTCCACAGCAAATTCAAAAAGTATAAGGGTGTTTCACCCTCTTCCTTCAAGAGCGTTACAGGGAAATCGACCTCGGAATAAGGTAAGGAAATCAAGCTTTAAATCGAATAGCTAGCAATAGAAATGACGTTTATATCGCCGGACTAATAGAGCCGTATGCAATATAACGTCATTTTTTGTTGTGTCAAGATCATAACCAATGGTTATGAAAGCGTTTGAAAGTACGTATTTTGATATGATTTTAGGTCTAATTTATCGGGTGCAAGGGACAGGACTCTATCGTTTATGATTAGTACAGATAAGAGAGGGTAAGCTACACATACGAACAGGAAGCTTACGAAACCGTTTTTGCAGGGTGCAAAAACTTTAGGAGGAGCAGCGATGAAACCGCTAACAGACGTTACCCTGGGAGCAGGGTCGACAAACAAAAGGAACCGATTTTGGTTCAAAGCTTTCCAGCAGCGTTACTTGTACATGATGTCACTTCCATTCATCATCTGGATATTCATATTCAGTTATGTACCGGTATGGGGCTGGTTAACCGCTTTTCAAAATTACAAACCGAAAAACGCTATTTTGGATCAGAAATGGGTTGGACTCGACAATTTCATTGAATTATTCCAAGACGATAGATTTTATATCGTACTGCGAAATACGCTTGCCATGAGCACGATGGGACTTGTTGTCGGCTTTACGGTTCCAGTCATGTTCGCGCTATTGCTAAATGAGATGAGAGGACAATTTTTCAAGCGCTCGGTTCAAACGATTTCGTATTTGCCGCACTTCGTATCGTGGGTTGTCGTTGCCGGACTCGTATCGAAGATGCTTTCGACAGATGGCGGAGCCGTTAACCAATTTCTTATGTGGCTTAACATCACCGACGCGCCGATCCAGTTTATGGCCAAGGGCAGTTGGTTCTGGGGTATCGTAACGGCATCGGATTTGTGGAAGGAAATGGGCTGGAACTCGATTATATTCCTGGCGGCGATGGCAGGTATTGATCCTGAGCTTTATGAAGCATCAACTGTAGACGGCGCAGGCAGATTCCGTAAAATGTGGCATATCACGCTGCCGGGGATTCGGACAACCTTTATGGTGCTGTTCATCCTATCGATCGGACATCTCGTAAGCATCGGCTTTGAAAAACAGTTTTTGCTAGGCAATCCTCTCGTATCCGATTTTTCAGAGGTGCTCGATCTGTATGCGCTGAAGTACGGTATTCAAATGAGCCGATATTCGTATGGTACGGCAATCGGTATATTTAACTCCGTAGTCAGCATCCTATTAGTGTTTATCGCGAACGGCATATACAAACGGGTCACCAAAGAATCAATCATATAGGAGGTGCGGCATATGCAAGGAACTATTAGACGAAGTACAGGCGATAAAGTATTCGATACATTCATCTATATATTTATGGCGGTCGTAGCTATCGTAACGTTATATCCGTTCCTAAATGTACTGGCGATTTCATTCAACGATTCGGTGGATACGGTAAGAGGCGGTTTAACGATATACCCTCGCGAATTTACGTTGAAAAACTATGAGACGATTTTCGGTTTCGAGGGACTGTTGGTCGGCTTTAAAAACTCCGTTATTCGTACCGTGCTCGGTACATTGATCGGCGTTTTGTCGGCATCCATGATGGCTTACACGTTAAGCCGTCCCGATTTCCAGGCGAGAAGATGGATGTCGGTCGTATTCGCTCTTACGATGTACTTCTCTGGCGGCCTTATTCCCGGCTTCCTGCTCATGAAAAGCCTGGGTTTGGTCGGTACTTTTGCGGTTTACATCATTCCAGCTATTTTGAGCGTTTGGAACGTGTTCGTCGTCCGCTCATACATTGACGGACTTCCTTACGCGCTTCAAGAATCGGCCAAAATCGACGGCGCGAATGATTGGACGATATTTTGGAAAATCATTCTGCCGCTTTGCCAGCCTGTACTCGCGACAATCGCGTTGTTTATCGCGGTCGGCCACTGGAATTCCTGGTTTGACACTTACTTGTTCAATAATAGAAGCGCTGAGAATACGACGCTTCAGTACGAGCTGATGAAGGTGCTTCTATCGACGCAGACGGGCAGCAATTATCGCGACCCGAACGCGCAGCAATCGATTGCAGCGGTTTCGCCTGAGTCTATTAAAATGGCGATTACGATCGTCGTGACGGTGCCGATTCTTATGGTGTATCCGTTTCTGCAAAAGTACTTCGTCAAAGGTATGACGCTTGGCGCAGTAAAAAGCTAATTTTGGTAATAGCAGGTTTCCTGTTATATACATGTTCTTCACGCACAAGAAAAAAAGGGAGGCTTTCAAGCAATGAAAAGAAAGATGCAAATGGCTCTGAGCTTGATGTTGGCACTTGTATTCGTATTCGTCACAGCATGCAGCAATTCGAATAATGAAGGCGGCACGAACACCGGAACGGCAAATGGCGCAACGAATGCGGCAAATGAACCGGAAAATGTGGAGCCGATTACAATCCGTATGGCATCCGGCGATAACAACCCGAACTGGGACGATATGCAGTCCGAAGTAGGTAAAGTGATTCTTGAAAAAACAGGAATTACAATCAAACAAGAATTCCCTGTCGGCGGTACAGATTCCGATATGTTCGCGCTTATGGTAGCGAGCGATGAGTATCCGGATCTTGTTATGCCAAAAGGCAACGCAGGCAAATTGGTAGATGCCGGCGCATTGATTGACCTTCGTCCGTTGATCGAAGAGCATGGTCCAAACCTGAAAAAGGTTTATGGAGAATACTTCAACCGTCTCCGCTGGAGCGAGGATGATGATGCAATCTACACACTTCCACAAGCTGGCGTAGGCCAAACCTACTTTGAAGCCGGCGGCGGCTTTCAATTGCAGCACCAAGTGCTTGAAGCAGCCGGCTACCCGGAAATCAAAACGGTTCAAGACTATGAAGCAGCGATCAAAGCTTACATCGAGAAAAATCCTAAAACGGCAGATGGCCAACCGACGATCGGGATGTCCCTTAAC
>DATJKM010000324.1:0-15486 GCA_035491515.1 Candidatus Udaeobacter sp.
TTTGTTCATATTGTAATTAACATAATAAATCGATACGGAAGCCTTGATCCCATAGGCAGCTTGAAAAACCAAATAGATAAAAGTAATCAGCATCAAAGGTTTGTTCGTGAATATGATCTTCAGGGACTGTTTTAAAGGAAGCTTGACCGCTTCTTGCGCGGCGACGCGTTCTTTCGTTCCGGCAAAGCAGATCATATAAAAAACAAGAGCGAATAAGGAATAAATGATCATCGTATTTCGGTATCCTATTGACGTATCATTAGGCCAAAATTGCTGAATGATAATGGGTGTCATGACGGATACGATAATGCCGCCGATCATCGAACCCACGATTCGATAGGAAGATAAGTTAACGCGCTCCAATGGATTTTGCGTCATGGCAGATGTCAACGCGCCGTAAGGCGTTCCGATAAAGGACATCATGACCATTATGGCGATATAAGTAAAGTAAGCGTAAATAACTTTACCCGTCATGCCGAAATCCGGTGAAGAGAAACACAAGATACCAACGACAGCCATCGGAAGGGCCCCGAACAAAATAAACGGACGAAGCTTGCCCCAGCGTGTTTGTGTACGATCGATGATGACACCCATACTAAGATCTACGAAGCCATCCAATATACGAACGATTAAGAACATTGTGCCGACAATTGCAGCTGGAATTTTGACGACATCCGTATAGAAAAAGAGCATATAGGTCATAACGGTTGACCAATAAAAGTTTATCGCCAGATCACCGCTGCCATAAGCGACTTTTTCCCAAACACTTAGCTTTTCGTTAGCGATCTCCTCGCTCTGGTGATATGAAGCACCCGCCTTTTCGGCTAAATTGTGGTTCAACATTGCTTGATTCATTCCTTTCATAAAAATTTACTATGGTTATTCGTCGGACCACTTGACCTCCTAAATGGATACTGTAAGGGGATTCATTTTGGTTCTATAGGCTTTTCTTACTCAAATTATAAGCAGTGACCACTTTTGATATCTATCTATTTGAACTGTATAATCATACAGCAGCACTGTACAACTTCAGGTTATATACAGGGAAGCGATATCTACACTACAATAGAGTGATATGCCAAATGCAGGAGGTGCGACAATAGTGGCAGAGCTTGAGGATAAGGAAAGATTCGCGGAACGATTGGCGCTCGGTATTACCGCATTGAAGCAGCATCCCGACTATAAAACAAAAAGAAAAAAACGAGAAACGCTCCCCTCGGGACAATTCTCTTCAGAGTCATATATAGATAAAATCGCCAATCAGCTTGGCATTTCCTCCAACACCGTTAAGAGCTGGATGGGTCAGATGGGCGTGAAATATATACCGAGCCGGATCGAGGACGGCAAGCTGTTCGGCATCGTTTGGATCATTGTTGAGAAAAGCGGGATGGATAACGGCTGGTTCACCGGGCTGCTGCGGACGACTTCGATTCCGGTTATTGATCCCCCGCTGCCAATATGGGTCGCGTCTTGCCTATCGAAAGCGAAGCTACTCAGAAATGATGAATTCGGAGCACCATCGGATCAGGAAATTGATTCGGTTATAGCCAGACTGTTTGATGGAATCTCCCCTCCCCGGAAGCCTGCTGTATTGCACAACTTACCGACGCGTTGGTCAGATTCCTTCGTTGGCCGCAAGCATGAATTAGCTGATATTATGCAGTGGCTGACTTTACCGTCACCCGTATGTTTAATCTCAGGCTGGGGCGGTATGGGGAAAACGACGATTGCGCTTGAATCGGCCTACGCGTGCGCGGGCGAGCCGCGTGGCGAAGCGGCTTCGGAGGACATGGAGTGGCCGCCCGTTGCTTGCGTGATTTGGATTAGCGCAGACTTAAAAAGGTTAAGTTTTGGCGATTTCCTCGATACCATCGCTTACCAGCTCGGGCGGGCAGAGCTTCTGGACAAATCGCTCAACGAGAAATGGTTTGTCGTTCGAAACGCTCTATCCTCGTACTCGGACAAGCTCCCTGTACTTCTGGTCATCGACAGCATAGATACAGCAGAATATGAAATAAGTGAATTCATCGCCAATCTCCCGCAAGGCGTCAAAGCTTTATTGACAGCCAGGGAAAATCAGCAGCAAATCGAGGCGCTCGCAGGGAAAGAGATCTATACGATCCAATTAGGCGGCCTGCTGCATACGGAGGCTTTGGAATATATGGCTTCGGAGGTGCAGCATCATATCCGGTTAAGTAAATGGCCTGAGCGGAAGGATCAGCTGGAACGGCTGTTGACCGATCCTGCTGAAGTCCGGCTGCAGCTCATTGACGCGACCGCCGGGAATCCGAAAGCAATCGCGCTTAGCATCGCTCATATGGCGGAAGATGATATCCCAGTCGGACAGCTTATAGCGGACCTGGGTAATGCCGGCCATTCGTTAACGGCATTATTCGAATATTTGTTCGGACGCACTTGGGACCGCTGCAGCGAGGATGCCCGACGTTTGTGGCAGGTGCTCTGCTTCTTCGGCAGGCCGGCCTCGGAGGAGAGCTGGGGGGCAGCGGCAGGTCTCGATGGACGGCGGTTTTTTTTGGCCGTGGAGCAGTTGCGGGGCCGTGCCCTGATCGAAACGGAAAGAGCAGACGGGCATTTGCATTATCGGGCTCATCGGACCGTACTCGCTTGGGGAGAGCAATATTTGTCCGAGAACAAGTCCTTTGAATCGGAAGCGAGACAGCGGTGGAGCCGGTACTACCTTAATTATTTGGACACGCATCTAAAACGGGATAAGCCGGAGGCGCCTTATTGGAATTACCTTCTGGGCCGCGATCTTGAACGGATTAAACGTGAATGGCCGAATATTTCCAAGTTAATGGAGTGGGCTAGCGCTGAAGAGCATGCGGAATTTCTGATCCAATTCATGATGCGTATAAGCCATTTTTTAAGCCGGGTTAATCTCCCGATGCGGATTGCGTACGGGCTCAAAGCCGCAAGCGCTGCTTCTTCCTTAAATAACGGCAAGCTCAATGCATTGTTTTTAATCGATACGGTTGGCTGGGCATTGATCGAAATCGGATTACTGGATGAAGGGATGCGGCGAATCGAAGCCGGAAATCAGATACTGGAGAGCCTTGATCCACTCGATCCGGAGGTTCAAGATTTAAAAATGCTGGCACTCGCCTTCAAAGCGAAAATTCACTTAAAAACGGGCCAACTGGAGAAGGCCGCGGAAATTATCGAGGAAACGCGCGATGCATATTGTTCACCCTTGATCAAACACCGCATATGGCTGATACAGGGCGATCTTTATTTGTTAAACGGTAAGTTTAGCGATGCCATCCTTTGTTATGAACAGGCAAACGAAATCAGTAAGTCATACGGCGGCGAAAAGACGATAGAAGCCTACTTCAATTTAGGTATCGCTTACGTCCAATGCGGCGAATATGCGAAGGCGGAAGCAGCTTTTGACCAATTACTTTACAGCAAACCGCAGGCCAATCAGATTGAGCTTATTTATTATCAATATGGAATGGCACAATTGCTGCATCGCAAAGGCAATCATGCCGAAGCCCTGCGGCTCACACAACAAGCGCTTGCCATCATCGATTCTTGGGAGCGAACGATCTGGCTCCGTGAGGAAGTGGAACGGTTTCATGAATCGGTCTCGAGGATGCTTTAGAATCCCATAATTGAAGCCTTGGTTACGAGTGATACATACTGTCTTTAACATGATTCAAAATTAATTGTCAAATGGGTAGCGCCACATGCCCCCTTTGAAGAACCAGAAAGAATAAATTTCGGGGGTCACTATTGTGACTCCTTTTGTTTGTATCTGGGACGGAAACTGCGTTTGTGCCGGAAGGCGATGTCAGCAGAAAGCTTTTAAAATCGGACAGAATAATGAAAAGTCCGATGCCGTATATATACTGTAGCTTCAAAGAAAGGAAGTGAAATAATGAAGGTTTATATCGCCAATGCTGGAGATACGTTAAGAACACTTTCTCTCCGTTATGACGCCGCGTTAGAGGAACTGATTTTGCTCAATCCAAATGTCAGGGGTCCCGATTCGGACATTGCAGGCAAGCACATAAAGATTCCTCAACGCGCCGATTCAACCGGATACCGAATGGGTGGCACGTATTGTCCGGATGTTCCGGTTTACAAAGAGCAGTGGATTCCTTTAACCTCGCTGGAGAAGATGGAGCAGACGGACTATGATGTGCTCATTGTCGGCACCGGGGCAGGAGGCGGAGCCGTCCTTTGGAGATTATGCGAGCAGTGGGGGAAAAACGGCAAACGGGTCGGGATCATCGAAGCGGGCGATCTCCTGCTGCCGACCAATGGACAGAACATCGCTACAATGGATCCTGAACGGTTTTTAAAGTATTTTTACAGTGTTGCCAAATCGCCTTCTCAATACCCCTCTCCTCAACTTGCCGCTTTAGGGGGACGAACTCTCTTTTGGACAAATGTTTGTCCCCGCATGCATGCTTCCGAAACCGCAGGATGGCCCGTAACAGCGAAAGAAATGGACTTTTATTATAACCTTGCAGAGAAGGTCATGAACGTCACCTATTCCTTCACCAAAGGAAGCCCGCTCACGCAAATTATGCTTAACCGGCTTCAAAAGAACGGGTTTCCCGAAACAACCGATGAGCCGATCGCAATCGATCTTGAACCGACAAAATTCGGAGTAGTCAATTCCAATCCGTTCTTCAGCTCGATCGCTTTTTTGGCTCAAGCGATGAACCGCCCCTTCGATTTGGCTGTAAAGGCCCGCGCCGTTCAAGTGTACACGGAAAAAAACAAAGTCGTAGGCGTAAAAGTGATGTCACCGGACAAGCGCACGTATTTTCTTAAAGCCAAAACCGTGGTTCTGTCAGCAAGCACGTTTGGAACCCCGCTTATTTTGCTTAACTCGGGAATACAAGGAAGCGCTGTCGGCCATTATCTCACCAACCATTCCAGACTGGTCGGCACAGGAACGGTGAAGCGCAGTCAGTTTCCGGAGATGTTGGGACCGCTTCGTGTTCTAATTCCGGGCACGGAGAACCGCCCGTATCAGGTTCAGATTTGGGGACCGGGGAATTATGCCTGGGTTCAATTTAAAGAGGAACCTTTGCAGGATAAGTGGGGGGTGAAATTTTATGGCTCCGGCAAGGTAGAATCCCGATATGACAACAGAGTCGCGCTTGACCCGGTCAAGCGGGACGAATACGGAGTGCCGGAAATACAAGTGCATTTTGCTTATAGTAAACAGGATGAAATCATTATGAATCAAATGGCGGCAGGTATCATGGAAGCTTCAGCAGCAATGAAAACGCCTTTGAATCTAAGGGACGGCCGGCCGGATATTTGCCTGATGCCTCCCGGATTGGAAAATCACGAAATCGGAACGTGCCGCATGGGAGACGACCCCTTCACCTCGGCAGCCGATCGATATGGACAAATCCACGGTGTACATGGTCTCTTTGCAGCCGATAATAGCGTGATCCCTACAAGCGGCACGGCCAACCCTACGCTTACCGCCGTAGCCCTTGCCGTTCGTACGGCGGATTATATCATCCAACAATTGAAATAGGGGCCGCCTCACATAAAGGATTGGAAAATGGGCAAGAGCCTGTGACCAAAACGACGACAACACCAAATTACAAACAATTGATATCCAATCCTTAATGTAAATATTTTTTAACGTAAATGTTTAATCAGCTTATCCTTCGTTTCAGCCAGACGCTCCTTTGCAAGAGCGGAATCTGCCGGCTCAACCCAAGCAAAACCGTCTTCCTCGTACCGGGGAAAGACATGCATATGGTAATGGTTAAGATCATTGAATTTGCCGCCATTTTGAATGACCGTTATGCCGTCCGGTTGAAATTGCCGCTTCAACGCCTTTGCTATAAGAGCTGAGGCTTTCATGACTGCATGAGCGGTTACAACATCCAGTTCGTCTACATCAACATAATGCTTTTTGGGAAGAATCAACACATGGCCTTCATTTAAGGGAGCAATATCAAGCAGACAAGCCACACTATCATCCTCGTACACCGTATATGTATCTTGCAAATTGTGAGCAAGCCGGCAGCCTAAACATCCGTCATATAGATCATCCATTGGATTCCAGCCTCCTATTAATCGTATTCCGGAGCAAAGCCCAACCGGCTGCACCTTTATTTAAACGGCTGGCTTCTTCTTTTATCGAGCACCTCCAAGTAAAGCACCTGCAGAAACTTTTTAATATTGACCTTTCCTTTTCCCGGCTTCAGCCTCTCATCGATCTCTTTCATCTTCATACGAATATCTTGAAAATCAAAATAGAGCGGCGCATAATGTTCAAATTTAGGATTGCCGTAGTCCGCCAAGCCAATATTGGCGAGGTTTGAAAAAGCGCTCATGATAGTGCGGCGAATCCGCTGCTCAACCGCTTTGACCTCTCTTCCGGGATCGCGATGGGTACGGGCGGCAACCTCATACAATTCTTTTAGGGGCGGAAGCGACTCTGCTTTATGATGATGTATAAGATGCTCCATAATTTCAATCATGTCTCTGCATCCGATTTCGCCGATTATCCCCATATCCCTAAAAATAGGTTGAATAAATTCACGAACGGTCTGTTTTCTTTGGATGTTCCCCAGATCCATATTCAGATTGCTGAGCTTTGCCATAGAGTCCTTGATTTCATTTAAATAGCGGCCAACCTTCCACAGCTCATTCACTTTGGTCAATACAGCTTGGACTTCCACCCGGTTTATCGGTTTATGAATATAAAATTCGATCCCCGCCTGATAAGCCTTGCCAATCATTTCTTTATTCTCGATTTGCGATATCATCACACACTTTCCGCTGTAGCCCTGCCGCTTTAAATGGTTTATCGTCACGATACCATCCTGGTCCGGCATCAACAGGTCGATCAGCAGGACGTCCGGATTCGCACCGAGAACGGCCCGTTCGCCATCACTCCCATTTTCCGCCGTAACGATTACCTCGCCAAGCCAGCTTTTTTCGATGATGCTTTGCAGCATCCGTATGCTCACCGCATCATCATCCACAATACCAAATGAAAGCATCGGTCATCACACCCCTAATTTCAATGTATTGGTCGAAAAAGCGACAACAAAGGTTGTTTCTTCGGACTGACCAGACGTATGTAAACGCAGCTTGCCGCCTGATGAAAGAACTATATCGCGAACATGGGATAAACCGATTCCGGTCGCCGCGCATCCCTCATCATTAAATTTCGTCGTAAATCCCGGTTCAAAAATAACCTCCTTATTCTGCTCCGCAATCCCTGTTCCCGTATCGGAAACGACAAATACCGTTTCACCCTCCTGTTCATAAGCTTTGATCCGTACGGTTCCCTTCGTATCAATGGCTTCCACTGCATTTGAGACCAGATTGTTAAGCACGGTCAATAGCGGAATGTAGTGGGCTGTTGCGTAATCGGTGCCTATCCATTTTTCGAAATGGACCTCTTTCTTTAGCATTTTACTGTAGCCGGCATTCGTGTTGATCACAAAAACAATGATTTCTTCAATGGTCATGTCAGAAGTCGTTTCCCGGTCGAACAGCTTCAGCAAGCCGGATAAAATGCGCTGGGAGTCCTTCTTCACTTCATGAATCTGCTGCGTAATTTCCAGTATAGACCGGCTTACTTCTTTTTCTCCGGCGTCGCTCAGCTTACAGTACAAACTATGACTTTTGCCCGTAATTTGCTCAATCGTATCCATCGATTTTTTCAAATAAAAAACTTCTCCGTACAAGCCGGAACCGACATTAAGCATTTGTTCCATCCGCTTTTGCTGTTCGTTATGAACGACCCGCATCTGACTAATAATAATGCTGCTGTACATACCAACCGCAAAGATGCTCCTTACTACGGAGGTGGCCCCTATCAGCATCCACTGCCCCTTGTACAGATAAGGCAAATCAAATAGAATACTGCGGGTCAGCAGCTCTATTTCATTAGATATAAAATCAATAAGTGAAATGATACCAGTCAGAAGGAGCGGATGAAGCTCCGGCAAACGGCCTTGGACCCGTTTCATTCCCATTGCGAAAATGATGTAATAGAGCGCCGCCGATAAGTGAGTCTGCAAACTTGCAAAGAGCGAGAACGTCTCATAGGAAACGAATCCGTCGATGACCGTCCGGAAGACGAGCACCGTAAACCCCGTAACCAAGCCCGTATACACATAGGGCAGCTGCCGCATTAAGAGCAGGAATAGCAAAAAAGCGCTGCTGCCTAGTCCAATGCGAAACACTTCTCCGCTAAAGGGCGTTATTTTGAATTCGCCTGCTACCGCTGTAGCTACAGCTGCCAGTATCATTTGCATACCGACGATACTCGTATATTTTCGCAAATCATCCCTCCCCCCGGTTACAATCATTGTAAACAACGGGCAATTATTTTCATAGATATTTGTACCTTTCTTATATGCAAAAAAGCCAACTTCGACGAAGTCAGCTCATTGTTTGCTCTATGTGCTACTTTAGTAAATCCCAAACCTGCTTGCCGATCAACAGTGTGCATACGACTATAAATAACGGCCTAACGTATGCCGAGCCTTTTCGGATCGCCACTCGCGAGCCAAGCAAGGAGCCGAATACCATTGCGATTCCCATCGGAATGCCAACCTTGTAATTGACTTGGCCCAGCAGCATAAAGGTACTGAGGCTCGCAACGTTGCTGCCGAAATTCAATACCTTCGCATTGCCAGCGGCCCTTACGAAATCAAGACCGAGCATAAGAAAGGCAAAGATTAAGAAAGCGCCTGTTCCGGGCCCAAAAAATCCGTCATAAAACCCCAAGCCTGCCGCAGCTAAGGCCGCAAGCCAGGAGGATCCCGTCGTCAAGCCTTGAAAGTTAGAACGGCTGCCCCAGTTTTTGCGGAAAACGGTATATACGGTAATGGCAATCAGCATAACAATGACAATCGGCTTCAGAAAATCCGATGGGATTGATCGCAGCACTAATGTTCCAGCGACCGCTCCCGCTAACGAAAGGCCAAACAATTTGGTTACCATTCTGACATCGACATGTCCAGACCGCATGAATGAAACCGTACTCGTCAAGGAGGACATCGTACCGGCCAGTTTATTCGTTCCAAGCACGACAGTCGTCGGCATTCCCGTTGCAAGCAGAACAGGGACGGCGACCAATCCGCCCCCGCCTACAACAGAGTCGACAAACGCCGCAAGAAACCCTCCTGCGATGACAAGAATCATCATCTCCTTACTAAGCTCAAACATCCTGCTAACGACCCCTTACCGCTAAACGATTTTTGTCTCAAACCTTTTTGCAATTAATGATAAAGCAAAGTTAACGCCAAAGTACAAGACTGCGGCGAACAGAAGAACGGGAACGACATAATTATTGCTTTGTCCGATGACAATTTTGGATTGGTTCATTAGCTCCGGCAAAGCAATGACGACGGCCAATGACGTGTCCTTTAATAATGAAATAAATTGGCTGACAATCGGCGGCACCATACGGCGCAGCCCCTGCGGCAGAACGATATGCCAGAGGGTGCGCATGTAGCCGAGCCCCGATGAGCGAGCCGCTTCAATCTGCCCCTTATGGACGGAAGTCAAGCCGCTGCGGACGATTTCCGAAATCATAGCCCCTTCAAACAAGGTCAAAGCAACAATCGTAGCGTACACCGGACCCAGTTGAATCCCGATATCCGGCAAAGCGAATCTTGCGAAGAAAATAATGAGAAGCAGCGGCAAATTGCGCATTACTTCGACGAGCAGGCCCAGAACCGGCGATAGAACAGGCACTTTCATATAACGAATCGTTCCGACAATTGAGCCCAGCACAAAGCTGTAAACAATAGAGAGGAACGCCACTTTAAGCGTCATGTAAAAGCCATCAAGAATAAACCTTACATTTTCAATTGAAAAAGCATTGGCAAAATCCATCTGTCATCCTCCTTTCTACCCCCGTTTAGCCAGTCTTCGTTCCAATTGAAGCGCGATGTAGCTTAAAGGAAGAGTCAGCACTAAGTAAAATACAGCGACAAAAATATAGGTATCGAAGGTGGCATACGTTCTGCTGGCGATTTTATCCCCGAAATACATGAGATCCAATCCGGCAACCACGCTGAGCACCGATGTATTTTTAACCAGGTTAATAAACTGGTTGCTAAGCGGCGGGATGACAATTTTGATCGCCTGCGGCAGAATAACATATCTCATCGTCTGCACATACGTTAATCCGGAGGACTGTGCCGCTTCCGTCTGCCCCTTCGGTACGGACATGATGCCTGCCCGGATCGCTTCCGCTATAAAGGAGGCGGTGTATACCGCAAGCCCGATTGTTCCGCATACAAATCCGCTTAATGTAATACCGATCGAGGGCAAGCCCAGGAAAAAAATATAAACAACGAGCAAGAGCGGTATGTTGCGGATAAATTCAACATATACCGTACCCGCCCACCGCAGCGGCCTGATGGACGATATCCGAAACACAGCAATGACTGTCCCTAGTACAAAGCTGCCGATTAGAGCATAGATACTGGAATAGATCGTGTTCACAAAGCCTTCCATATAGAAGTCAAAGTATTTGGTTAAGATCGAGAAATCCGGCATGATTTATCCCCCTTGCAAATCTGACCTGCATGCGCAAACGGCTGTCGCCGTCCTTTGGCGGCAACAGCTCGTTTCGCGGTGAAATATAAGCTTATTTATAAATGTGAAACTTATAAATTCTTATATTTTTAAAAGAAGGGTGGCCGCAGCCACCCTTCTTTTGTTGTGATAGCTTTACTCGGAAGGCGCTGTCCCGATCCATTGCTCATAGATCTTATTGTAGTCGCCGCTCGACTTCAGCGCTGCCAGCTCTTTATTGACGGCATCCACCAGCTCCGTCTCGCCTTTCTTGATCGCGATACCGTACGGCTCATCCGTGAAAGGCTCGCCAACCACTTCATAACCGGCATCCTGTGCCATCATTCCGTACAGAATCGCATTGTCCGTCGTTAATACATCTCCTTGACCCGCTTTTAACGCGCCGAAAGCATCCTGATAGTTATCAAACTCCAGCACGGTTGCATCAGGCGCTTTTTCGATAATGTTGTCTACGGATGTGGAGCCTTTAACGGCCAGTACTTTCGTTCCTTTCTTTATGTCGGCGATGCTTTTAATCGCGCTTCCCTTTTTCACGAGCAAAGACTGTCCTGCTTTAAAATACACATCGGAGAAATCAACTTGCTCTTTCCGCTCCTCCGTAATCGTCATTGTCGCAACGATCAAATCAATTTCATTATTATCCAGCATCGGGATCCGGGTCTTCGAAGTAACTTCCTTCAGCTCAAGCTTAGTCTCATCTCCAAGAATCGATTTCGCCAGCGCCTTCGCGATGTCCACATCGAAGCCTTCGACTTCATTGTTCGCAGGATTTTTCAAGCCGAACAGCTTCGTATCGTATTTCACCCCGACGATCAACTTGCCTCTGCTTTTGATCTCATCTAGCACCGAGGCAGAAGCTTCCGGCTTATCGCTTGCGCCTGAGCTGGTGTTAGCGCCGTTCTCTTTTTCGCCTCCGCAACCTGCGAGTACAAATACCGACATTACAATCAGCATTAAGCTGCCTGCCAACCATTTCTTTGCCATCATTTCGAATCTCCCCTTTTATGTTAATGATTTAATACACGATTTAGAAACAAGCGTGCGCGTTCTTCGCGCGGATTGGAAAAGAATTCATCAGGCGTCGCTTCCTCGACGATATGCCCCTTGTCCATAAACACGACCCGGTCGGCTACTTCCCGCGCAAAGCCCATCTCATGCGTGACAACAACCATCGTCATTCCCTCATTCGCGAGCGTCTTCATCACATCCAGAACCTCGCCAACCATTTCCGGATCGAGGGCGGATGTCGGTTCATCGAAGAGCATCACCTGCGGTTTCATCGCAAGTCCCCTGGCAATGGCCACACGCTGCTGCTGTCCTCCCGATAGTTGAGACGGATACTGGTTAGCCTTGTCCTCAATCCCGACTTTCTCCAAATAATACATCGCGGTTTTTTCGGCTTCCTGCTTCGTCAGGCCAAGCACTTTCATAGGAGCTAATGTAATGTTGTCGATCACTTTCTTATGGGGATACAAATTAAAATGTTGAAACACCATGCCAATATCCCGTCTTAGCTTATTAATATCCGTCTTCTTATCGTTGACCGTATGATTGTTTACTTTCAAATCACCGCTTGTAATGGTTTCCAAACGGTTAATGCAACGAAGCATCGTACTTTTACCGGAACCTGACGGTCCCACTACGACAACGACCTCCCCTTGCTCGATCTGAAGATTAATATCCTTAAGTACATGGAAATCGCCGTAATGCTTCTCGACCTGCCGAAATAAGATCATTGGACACCCTCCTTCCCCATTCTCATATTTTACCCTCTTGTTAGATATGAGTAAGAAAACCTAACATAATACTACAGATAAACTACGTAAACTTATAGGATCCTACATGTTGCTCAAATATTTTTTCTGTTTGAGCGGTTTGAAGTGTTATTTCAACTCAGAAAACACAACAACGGAGTATCTCAGATTCCTAATGGCTGCAGTGGCTCTTTTCACTTCTAGGCCTGAGCAGCGTTCACCGCCGAGTTTAGTTCGATTTTCTGAAACTATTTGCAGGTAGTTACCCGATAACAGCGTTTTAGTTTGATTTTGTCTAATTAAACAACGTATTTGGGAGAGCCGCTTCCAAAAATGACGGATTAAGTTTGTAAAATAGAGCTAATCCGCCGTATTCGCCCCCTGAGCGCGATTTAGTTTTGTGAAATCGAACTAATAGACGAAAAAGCGCGAGGAAGTCGGGAGATTTGAGTCAGTTTGAGGTACTTGCGCTGCAATCAGCCAGCCAGTGAGGGAAAAGACATTTGTTTCAGAAAGCAGAAATCGATCGAAATAAAGAAAAGGAGGTACAGGACTAACTCCTGCACCGCCTTTTCTTTATCTTTTCGCGTCATTGTTGATCTAAGCGAGCTGTCTCTGAGCTGTCTCTTATGCGAGCCTGCCACTTTTGAGACAGCCCTTTCATGCCCCCCTCTCAGGTGTCCTTGTTATTTATAGCAAACTAACAACATACCTTACACTTTTGCAAATAACCCGCCTGCATCCGCAGCTACATTACAGGTACGTTAATATCGTCTACATTAAGGTGGCCCCAGCCGCCGGTGTTGTTATCTACGATCTTAATATAGCAATTGACGCCTTTATAAGCTGCAGCATCCCAAATGACGTGAGAGAGCGCCTCGCTGCCCGCCCCCGTCGCTTTTAACAACTCGGCACCGTCGGAAACTCTTACGAGAGCTACATAAAGATTCGTGAGGTTGCTGCCGCCGCCGATTAAGAAATCGATCTTCCCGCTGCCGCCAACAATGAAGTTTGCCGACTTCAACACCCCTACTGGAGCATCCCCCGCTTTATATCCCCACAAGTGGTACACATTGCTTTTATTAAATAATCCGCCCCAGCCCCAGTTTCTGTCATCCGAGACAACCGCATTGCTAAAGGCTGTACCGCTGACTACCGTCCAACCGGTTAAATCTCCGGATTCAAAATCATGATTCGTTAATTCAGCCGTCGCTCCCAGCTGGTAAACGGTAAGGCTGTTCAACGTTACGTTTCCGCCCGTCGAATAAAGCTCAAGTCCGTTTTTGGCCAGATCCGGGAAGATTTGATCCGTGATCGAGACCTTACCGTCATTGCCGAATGCCTCGATGGAAGAAAGGTCTACAATAATCCGCATTTTGATCTTGTTGTTGTCAGCCGACATAGAGGCTTCATGCTTTGCCGCAAAAGTGCCGTTGAAGTGCGATTCGCCGGAAGCGGTACGGTCAACGAAAAACTTAGAATTCGTCTTATTGTAAGCAATCGTTGTGAAGTTGTCGCCGCCTTTACGCACTTTAAAGCCATACTCGGTTGCAGTGGCCGTATTGTTCTGGAATTCCGCAACAATTTCTATCGTATTTCCCGTCACACCGGAAAGCAAATTGCTGCCCGGAGTTATCGTTTGGTTCGTCCAGCTGCTGCTCGTTCCGCGTATGCCGGACAGCTCCGCAACCGGTGTTTGCGTCATTCTTACAGCGCCCCCGCCCGTATCCGTCAGTTTAAGCTCACGCGGAACGGTCATCGAGCTTCTCCAGATCGACGTCGGGATTCGTTGGCTGTAATTCCAGTTATTCATCCATGAAATCATAATCCGGCGGTTATCTGCTGTTGGAATATCGCTGAACGTGATTCCGGCATAGAAGTCCGAACCGTAGTCGGCCCAAAGCACAGTGCCGGGTGAATTGCTGTTCGTGAATGTAGTTCCGTTAAAGGTTCCGATAAAATATTGGGTGCCCGATCCGCCCGCAGGAGCGCCATTGCTTATACCGGCTGTCAATACCCATTTGGTATTGGCTCCGTCGCCGTCAACCGCTAACGGGAATAAATCGGGAACTTCCCATGTACCTCCATGAGATCCGTGTGTGCTGCCGAACTCATCGGCATAGTTCCATACTTTCAAATCGGTTGAAGTATAGAACTGCACCCGGTCGCCTGCAGAAATGACCATAACCCATTTATTGGTCGGCGCATGCCAGATGACTTTCGGATCACGGAAAACTTCCACTCCCTGAAGCTGTGTAATGACAGGGTTTCCTGCATACTTGGCCCATGTCCTTCCTCTGTCGTTGCTGTATGCGATGCTTTGTACTTGAACGCCGCCTTTTTCGTGAGTAAACATGGCGACCATCGGTTTTTCCGTACCCGTTTGAAAGCCGCTTGTATTGTCCGTATCGACTACGACGGAGCCGGACCAGATAAAACCGATCGAATCGGGTTCAAGCGCAATAGGCAATTCATGCCAGTTGATTAAATCCGTGCTGACGGCATGACCCCAGGACATCGGACCCCAAGTAGTGCTAGTCGGGTTATGCTGGTAGAACATGTGGTACTCACCATCGTAATAAACGAGTCCGTTCGGGTCGTTGATCCATTTCCGTTCTGTCGAGTAGTGGAGCTGCGGGCGATACTGCTGATATCTTGCGGACGTCGTAATATCGCTGCCCGTATTGTATACATGGAAGTCGTCAACGTTGATATGACCCCAATCGCCGGTCAAATTATCGACAACTTTGATATATACTTGCTCTCCGATATGAGCGGATGCATCCCAAAATATCCGGGTATACGCTTCGTCATTATAAGCCGTCTCTTTGATCAGCTCCGCGCCGTCGGATGCCCTGACCAAAGCAACGTACAGAGTAGTAAGATCTTGACTCGGCACATCTTTGTTAGGATCTTGACCGCCCCCGATCAGGAAATCGATCCAGCCCGTTCCATACAGCGTAAATGTGCTCGATTTCATGACGCCGACCTGGCTTTCTCCGCCGTCTTTAAAGCCCCACATATGGTAGGTGCCATTATGGTTGAACGGACGGGGTGGCGTCCAGTAAGTCGTATCCGTCGATACATCCAGATTGTTGAAAGCAGTGCCGCTTACAATCGTCCAGCCTGATAAGCTTCCCGTTTCAAAATCAGGGTTGGTGAT
>DATJKM010000325.1:0-7323 GCA_035491515.1 Candidatus Udaeobacter sp.
TCCTGAATACGCTCGAGCAGCTTGCGGTAGCCTGCAAATAACGCGCCGAATTCATTACGGTACCCTGCCGGCAAATTAATTTTGTTAACGTTCACCGAATTTCGGCTCATTTCCTGCAGGAGCAGTCCGATCGGCTTTACAAACTGCCGGGAAAAAAACAAGTTGAAGCATAGGGCGATAAGCACGGCCGAGCCTCCCGCCAGCAGCAGCACCATTGCAAGACGAAAGCTTCCTCCCGTAATTTCCTCCCATGGCGTCGATTCGATCAGCGTCCAGTCCCGATTGAAGTGCTTAGCCCATACCATCAGATCTTCGCTTGAATCCGCACGGCCGCTGCTCACGACAGCTTTCGTTCTCATATAACCGGACTCGCCGTTGATGTTTTCCAAGTAGGCCCTGATCTGGTCCTGCGACATGGTGTCCCCGCCGATCATCGTAATAAGCCGTCCGCCGGAGTCGAGCAGAATCCGGTTAGCTGTTGGATTATGGCTTTCGATCAGCTTCTTAATCGAAGACGCTTTAATATTCAATAGCAGCAGCCCGCGGTAATCTCCCGTAACCGAATATACCTTGCGGACAAAGCTGATGACCTGCTTCTCGCCTTGAGCGGTCCGGATCGCGTGCTCTCCGATCCAGCCGAAGTCGTTATTTTCGATAGCCGGGCTGTACCAGTCCTCTTCTTTGATTAAATCATGCTGGATAAATTTCACGGGGCCCTGCGGCTCGAATTGAAGCGTTTGCTTAATATAGAAATGAACGGACTCAATATCGGGTGTCGAGAACGTAAGCTGTGCGAGGAACGACTCCATTTCCTTACGCTTCTTGTAATTGGAATAGGGATTCTCCGGCAGGCTTACATAATCCAGCAGATTCGTGTTTCGGCTGGCCGTCAACGAAATCTGTTCGATCGATTTCATTTGAATATCGACTTTATTATAAAGCTCGTTAAGCAGACCTTGCTGATAATAGGACGTATTCTGCACCATCTGCTGTGCGGAGTATGAATAGGCGATCCAAATGACAATGGTAAGAAGCGTTACGATGAATGCTGCTGAACCGCCGAACAGAAGGTAGTCGATGCGGTATTTTTTAAACATGCTTGTTCGCCTCCTGCAAACTATCTTTTTAGCACCTATAGGAGACACTATATACAAATAGTAGCGTAGAATACAAGACTGAAAAAGGTTAAGGCAGAAATTGCGAATACTCACATCCTACTTAAGCTTAACGGGTTAGCAGCGCCATTCGCTTCTCCGATTTGGTGTATTTCTTATACAAAAGAGTTGTTCAGGGAGTTAATACTGTACTTAAACATTTATATCATTAAAATAGAGAAACCTGAACGCTTCCAGAAAAAAATAGGCGACCTCTCCCCGGTTGAATACCGAGAAGCGGTCGCCGCTTAATGTTCTTATTTCACTGTATACTTGACGGGGCTATAACCGCCTGAGCTTTCCTTTTTATAAGTTTTGGTATTCCTTCTATACAGCCAGAATCCCACTAATAAAGTAACCACTATAGGGATTACTCCCGATGTAGGCATAACTAAATATTCATATGCTTTAGGTACGACCAGGTAGTTTTTTAAAAATAAAGTATCCAGAACGGAATTTCCTGCCGTATGCATGATCAAAGCGGGCCATACGCTTCGTGTCATGATCCATATTTCTCCGAACACGATGGATAAAGCAGCAACGCCAATTAACATACGCGGAATAAAGGTGATCATACTTTCGGTAGTGTGCATAATGACAAATGTGTAGGGAATATGCCATGCTCCCCAAATCAGGCCGACGCAAATATGAAAGAAAAGCCTGTTGGATCCGATCGAATACAGCTTCGGAGCCAGGTAACCTCTCCAAGCAAATTCTTCGAAAATATTTTTTATAAAAGCAGGTATGAGGGCCATCCCAAATGCAGCTAGAAATGACGATGATAAGTTCGGTGCATCCAGCCACTTTAAGTTTTGTCCAATTAAAATAAGGATCGCAGCCAAGATGGGGAAGAAAAGAATGCTCACAAAATAAGGTTGGATATTCTCCTTCAGGTTTGGCTTAATACCAAAATCCTTCCAACCATCTCCCATGAAAGAACGAAGAATAACCATCGTAAGAAGAGGTGAAACAATCCAAATCAGCATGCCAAGACTGCCATTGTCATCCGTACCAACCTTCAAATCCACAAGCCGGCCTATCCATCCGCAGCTTAATACAATCAGAGAAAAAATAATGATATTTCTCAGCGTTTTTTTATCGTTCGCTCTTTCATTCATGTCATGACTATACCCGATATTGCCACCTTGACATTTTTGTAAATTCGAGGAATAATTGATTTATTGACTAATAAATAAATGGAGGTGGAGAGTATGGTCGTCCGCGAAGATCGGAAAGAACAGATCATCGATAAAGCCGTGGGGGTATTCGCGGAACAAGGATATTACAAAGCGACGACGGCTCTGGTGGCAAAAGCGGCGGGCGTAACGCAGCCTTATGTGTTTCATTTCTTCGCCAGCAAGGAAGAGTTGTTCAAAGCGGTCGTTGACCGGGCAGTGACCCGTATTTATGAAACGTTCGCGGGGATCGAAGCACCGGCCGACCGGTTGGAGGAAACGATGGGAATGGCGTTCGTATCGATCATGAACGTGCATCGTGACGAAATTTTGCTTGTCATGCAGGCGTACACCATCGCCGAACCCGTCATTCGGGAGCATGTCCGGGACAAATTCGAACTCATTCACAAGGTGGTAACCGCCAAGTTCCACGCGGCCCATATTCCGAATGCGGACGCGGCGGCAAGCCAGTTCATCGGAACCGGCTTGCTCATTACGCTAGCGGAAGTATTGAATTTGCCTCAATTGCTTTGTTTCAAATAAGCGGTTGATCAAGCGGTTATTTAGGTGGCGGTATGCATGCCGCCTTATATTTCGGCATTTAATTTATTTATCGATAAATAAATTAAATGCCATTAGAAAAGGATTGATTAAGGATGAGTGAAACGAACCGTAATGCTGTCAAGGATGTGAACGGGAGGCTGTTCGCAGGTGAACGATTGCTTGTCATTGTAGGTCTGCTGGGTTTTGCGCTTTCAGCAATCATTGCTCTCTATATTGGACTCAATGGAGCAGCTGTACTGCCGGAAGGGAATTTGGAAAGCGCGTTTTCGTTCGATGCCGCAATCGGGTTGTTCATCCTGTCCATTGCCGCAATCATGCCGTTATCCGGCCTTAGTTCCCGCAAACGGGCAATAATCCGGTGGCTATTTATTCAAGGCACTCTCTATTCCTACGCGGCGGAGACGATCCAGCATTTCCGCGGCATCAATCCGCGGTTCACGCAAGCCGGTACGCTCGCCGACAGTATATTCGGCGCTTTGTTCGGTCTGGAATCGCTCGTGATTATCGTCGCCACCGTGCTGCTTGCGGTCCCTTTTTTCCGCAAACGCCGGCCCGAAACGCGCCCGCTGCTTGTGCTAGGCATCCGCTATGCGTTCGTGTCAACGATGGTCGCCTTCGCCGGAGGCGTCTGGATGATCTTGCTGCAGGGCCGCTATACAGGAGACGCCGGCAACCTGATCGTCCTTCACGGGCTGGGCTTCCATGCGCTGCAGGCACTTCCGCTGCTCGGTTGGCTGCTTGAACGGGCAAGCACAGACGGAAAGATCGCCCGTATGTGGATTCACGCCGGCAGCATCGCATGGATGTTGTCGATCCTACTCATCGCCGTCCAAACCATTCTCGGCCTTTCCGCGTTCGAACTAACGGTGTTCCCGGTTCTGGCCGGCGTCATGCTGCTCGTATGGCTAACTGCCGCCGCTGTCTCCGTTCGCAGGCTGCTAAAGTCGCTGGACGGCGCATCACTCTTCAATCTCTTGAGAGATAGAGGACTTTAACAATGATTGAAACCCTATTTTCGATTAACGGAATTGCGATGCTGGGCTGGATGCTCCTGATCCTGCTGCCAAAGTGGCGGGTCACCCGGTTCCTGGCGGGCACGGCCGTCTTCCCGATATATCTTGCACTGTTGTATACCATCGGAATCATAACCGCCATAGCGGAGGTCGGCCTTGGTTTCGTGCGCGATTTCGGTTCGCCCGAAGGAGTAGTCCGGCTCTTATCCGATCCGGACTTTGCCCTTCTGGTGTGGCTGCATATACTCTGCTTCGACCAGGCGGTTGGCCACTACGTGTACCGGGACAATATGGCGCATCGTTATGTGCCGCTGCCGGTACAATCGGTTCTGTTGTTTCTCATCCTCATGTTCGGTCCGTTTGGCTTCTTGTGTTATCTCGCTATACGGGCGTTCCGCAAAAAGCCGAAAGCCGGAATGCCCCTTCTCGTCGAATAGGATCTGTATATGGACATTCGTTTCTACAACCCTACTGTAAATGCAATAAGGGAGCCACTTTATGGCTCCCAAACTCCTACTCTTACTCTTTTATCTCATGACCAGTAAGATCTAGTTTAATACGAGCATTACCGTTCTCAAAGGCCCAGTAGGACAACCACAGAAATTAGAATAAAATAATATTTCAAAAGTCTATTCCCTCTTTTAAAGTAATAGACGAAAAAACTGCATAACTGTTGCTAAAAAATTGCTGTTGGGGGATATAGTCTCCGCTTGATGGACTAACATGGTAAGGAATTTGGAGAATGCGGGAGAATATTTCAGAATAGTCAGACTTATTTGGGATACATCGCAAATAATCCATTTATAACGGTTTTGCCTTCTCCAAAAAGATAATGATATGATTATTTTGACTCGTTTCAGATCTCGTTACACCCATATGCGGGCTCCTCATTTTTCAAAAACAGTGAAGGAGGAACAAGGATGAAGTGTAAACCATGTGATGGAACCGGGAAGACAAAATGCAGCGACTGTAATGGTGAAGGATTGGGCTATGGACATGGAAAGTGTATGGCCTGTGATGGAAGCGGTTTAATTGAATGCGCGCAGTGTGATACAACCGGCAAAGTGAGCCTGTTCCGATGGATGAATCTCAAAAAGGCCGAGTAACTTCTATGGTTCGCTCTATAAAAAAACAGCGAGCGTATGATTGACATACACTCGCTAAGATTGATGACTAAGCCCCGTGACCCGGGGCTTTTGCTTTTAAACGTTCTTCTGCTCCAGCGACTCAAACGCATTCCGAAGCTGTGCAGCCGCATTATCGATTGTCTCTTGAGCTGCATCCGCTGGCAGTGCATTCGCCGCCATGCATTTCCACTCTTATTTATATTTCACAATTAATTCAGGTCCATATTGACCAATGATGCTGTTACCGGAAATATATTCTTTCGTAACCGGGTTCACTTCGCCGCTAGGAACGGATAATAGGAATGTTGCTCTGTTCCCTTCGTTGGCTTTCACTATTTCGGTTACGTCAAGAGTCCAGCTCCCATTAATAGCATGCATCGTGTACGCACTTTCCGGTTTAACAACGGCTGAAGCAGACGGTCCTGCCAAAAAGGCTGTGGCCGCTTCCCAGCTTCCATTAAAGTACTCGCTTTTCAATTCCGCTCCAAGCGTACCGCCTGCGCCCGGCTCCTTCCAGTTATCCCACTCCATATGCTGCGCACGCAGAGTCGCCGTTCTTCCATTATTCCGATACATTCTTAACGATACGGATTCAATATTCTCATCCTCGAAATCCGGTACGTTGTTAAATGTAACGATGCCAAATCGTTTAGCCCCTTCGTCCGGTCCATTGGAAAGAATAACTAACTGTGGATCTCCGCCAGGTGCAGTAGTGTTAAACCGCAGCGTGGCATCCTTCTCCGCCATCAAGTTAATCAGTCCGTTCTCACCGGGGTATGACTTGGCCGTTCTTGCGCTCTCTATCTTGCCCGGAGTTGTTGCGGTTACATACAGAATGCCGGACTCCTCACCTATTTGAGGGATGCTGACGGTTGCGTAGGTGCTTTCGGCAACGGTTTTGCCAAGCACAGCAAGGTCCGTAGCCGTTCTGTATACCTTTACAACATCACCTGCCGTCAGACCGGTCACTTTTACCGTATCTGCAAGTCCTTCAAGATGGTTGGATACCGTAATGCCCGCTACGGTAGGCTGCGATGTTTCAGCAGGAGGATAGACCGTATCGGAGAATTCTCCCAACGTTCCGTCCGAATACTTCGCAATGACCTTGTAGCCAGGTGAATCTTCGAAATTCGGCTCCGGGTCAACAAATGACAATGCCGTCGCATTCGAAACGAGAGCTGTCCAAGGCGAGCCTTCCGCCAGCTCCGCAGTGCCTTCCTTAAATACCGGGTTTGTTAATCCGGCCTCCCTATCATAGGTACGGTACAAATTGAAGCTTACCGCATGCTTCGGTTTATTCCAGGAAAGAGAAATGCCGTTGCCGTTATCCACTCTTTGAATATAAGGATAAAGATTGCCGCGAGCCGTTTCTTCGACAGTGACCTCGCTGAACTGCGCTTGCTCTACAGCCGCGACGCCCGTATAGATGGCGTAAGGGAATGGGGTGAACATTTTCTCCACCATGATCCAATCCGCTCCGTCCCTGGACACATAAGCATGAATATAATGAGAATCGTAGTCGCGCACCAATTTCAGATAAGGGAAATCATCCGCGTGCAATCCAATGAGTTTCGCATTCATCGGACTTTTCTTCTCTTCCGAGAACGCGTGGCGGGAATCCCTTGTACGGTTCTGTAATACAAGATTGCCGTCTTGATCGGCTCCGAAATAAATGTACCGGGTATTGGACTGCAGCAGATCACGCATCATAATTCCGCTGGCGTTCCCGCTGTGACTGTCCAATTTTACACGGATGGAGCTGCTGCCGGCTGCAACCTGGTTTACGAAATGCAGCGAATCGTTAATATCTCTATCGAACATATTCAAGTCGTCGCCTTCACCCAGGCCCGTGCCGTCAGCACCTTCGATTGCAATCGTTGTGCCTGTACTTGTTGCGCTCCCTGCTGTTGTGCCGATGCGGTCATCACGCCATTTCGAGCCCGGATCGATTAAGGATACCGGTGCAGTCAAATTAACCTTTGCGCGATAGGAGTCATCTCCAGCACCCTCATCATTTACTGCAGCGACTTTATAGTAGTATACTTTTCCATTTTGAACCGTCGAATCTTTATAGTAATTGCCTGTTACTCCAGACGCAATGGCTACGTACTTGCCATTTTCCGTATCAGAACGCTTAATAGTGTAAGACTCCGCTCCGGCGGTCGTAGTCCATGTAATTCCTGCATATCCGTTACCCGCTAATGCTTTTACGAAATTAACGGTAAAAGGCTCCGGATCCTTGTGGACATCGGACGTTAATTTCA
Organism: Candidatus Udaeobacter sp.; assembly: GCA_035491515.1. GTDB lineage: Bacteria > Bacillota > Bacilli > Paenibacillales > Paenibacillaceae > Pristimantibacillus. Next base: position 7,298 of record DATJKM010000325.1, read on the forward strand.
ACACCATCGCAGATTTCGGCGGAATC
>DATJKM010000326.1:0-4548 GCA_035491515.1 Candidatus Udaeobacter sp.
AATAGCAACGCTTCAAGCAGCGGAGGCGAGCCGGTCAAGGAAGCAAATGGCAAGCCGGTTAAGCTGGAAATTATCGGGATCGGCAATAACCTCCCAACGCCAGATAAGGATATCATTAAGCAGGAGCTGGACAAGGCGCTAAACATTGACCTGGGCCTGACCGTCTATCCTTCGAAAGATGATTATGTTAACCAGTTGAATGTCCGCATGTCCTCCGGCAATTTTCCGGACTTGTTCATTGTGGACAACCGGCAGCAGCTCGTCCAATATGCCAATCAAGGCTTGCTGCTTGATTTGACGCCTTATATGGATAAATTGCAGCAGACGGTCAACTACATCGGCGAAGAAAGCGTTAAGAAGAGCATGGTGGACGGAAAAGTTTTTGCCATTACCAAATCGCCGCAAATTCCTTATAACACCCTTTGGATCCGCAAAGATTGGCTGGATAAGCTGAAGCTGCAGGTACCGACGACGATTGAACAATTAAAGGACGTAGCGGTCGCCTTCACGACGCAGGATCCGGACGGAAACGGAAAGCCGGACACGTTCGGTTTGACGGGAAGCAAGCTGCTCGCATTTTCTAGCGTATTCGGAGCTTTCGGCGTCGGTATGCCTGTCGACGTCGGTATGCCTGGAAATTTCTACGAGAAGGATGGAGCTATCGTTAATGCCTTGTACGATCCGGCAATGAAAGACGCACTATCGTTCATTCAGCAGATGATCGCTTCGGGTGCGGTTGATCCCGAGCTGATGGCCAACAACGCGCTTCAGCATCAGGAGAAGGCGATTAAGGGGCAAGCGGGCATTGTCTATATCGATTGGCCGAATATGACGAAGCAGCAATTCGTTGATCAAATCAAGACCGTTAATCCGAATGCGGAGTGGGTGCAGATTGCCGCGCCGAGCGGACCGGGCGGACAATTCGACGGCCCGTGGGATATTGGCGCGGCACCGGGGCGGGTTGCTATTCCGAAGGCATTGGAGAAGGATCCGGAGAAGCTGCAGCACGTCTTCGATCTGCTGAACTATATCTCGAATCCGGACGGCGGCTCGATGCTCGTTCAATTCGGAGTGAAGGACACGCATTTCACTCTCGACAACGGAAAGCCGACAATGACGGATAAGGCAGGCGACGTCGGTTATTCCTGGCTGTATCAATTTACCGGAAGGCCGGAAATGGAATATTTGCAGGCAAAATTCGCCACGCAGTCCGATTTCATCAAGTTCGCGAACGACGAGCCTCGCATCAAAGCGCTCAACGGATTCATCGATAATCCCGAAGGCTTTAATTCGGCTGACGCCATCCGGTATATCGAGGAAGAGATCTCGAAATTTATTTATAACAAGCGTCCGCTTAGCGAATACGACGCGTTCATCAAAACGCTGGAGACATCCATGAATTATAAAGCGTACCTGGATAGCGGATTCGAGCAGTTGAAGGCGCTGGGGTACGGAGACTAAGGCGTATTCAGCGGGTCGAACGGAAAAGTTAAAATTTGAGCATGTGATATAAGCGCCTATCCATACGGCAGTTTGCCGATGGGTGGGCGTTTTTTATTTGGAAAGAAAAACATGAACCAAACACTTGCAGCAGATGATTATTAAACCGCATTTTTTGGGAGATATTAACGTTAGAGAGGGTGGATAAAGCCCCGTATAGTAGTGAGAAGATTAAGCGCTGCCTAAACTTAAGCGGAAAAGGGCAGGAAATCGCAGTAACGGTGCACATCTAAATCTATGTATGGTATCATGATAAATATATTAGTAAAATAAGCTAAAGCCAAGCTGCCATGATGAAGGAGTTTTTATCTTGAATGATGCAATGATCATGTTAAAGAAAACGAGCCGAACTTTTTATATTCCCATTAACCGTTTAAAAGAAGGATTAAAAGAAGCCGTCGCGTCTGCTTATCTATGCATGAGGGCTATTGATGAAATCGAGGATCATGAAGTAATTGCGGATGATTTGAAGGTGGAGCTGTTACTCAAAATCCATGATATATTCCAATCCACAGACGTTATCGCGGGCACGCAAAAGCTGATGGCCCCATATAGCAAAGTGCTGCCTGCCGTTACCTTGCAGCTCAACGAGTGGGCACAGCTTTGTCCTCCTTCCGTTGCTGAAGTCGTATACCGTTATATTGCAATGATGGCCAAGCAGATGGCTGATTGGGTTCATGTGAGCTGGAACATACGGACGGAGGATGATCTGGACCGTTACACCTATAGCGTAGCCGGTATGGTAGGCGAAATGCTGTCTGAAATATGGTTCTGGTATGACGGTACGAAAACCGATAATATAAAAGCGGTTGCTTTCGGCAGAGGGCTGCAAGCCGTAAATATTCTTCGCAATCGTAAGGAAGATTTGGAACGCGGCGTAGACTTCTTTCCTGACGGCTGGGGGCCGAAAGAGATGATCCAGTATACGCGCCGCAATCTGAAATTGGCGGATGCCTATATCGTGGAATTAAATGGCGGCCCGGCCTTGGATTTTTGCAAAATTCCGCTTACCTTAGCGCATGCGACGGTTAATTTAATAGCGGCCGGCGGCAATAAATTAACGAGAGATGCCGTTATGAAGCTTGTGAACAGCATCAATTAAACAGCTGGCCTAACAAATAAACGCAAAGCCCATCATGGGCTTTGCGTTTTGTTTTTGCTTGGGCGGCGGGCAATTAAGCGGACGAGCTCAACCAATAATAACGGCAATGAGACGGAAGAGGGATAGGCGAGATAGCGCGGCTCCCAGTCCGGAGAAAATTTTTGCTTATACCTTCTTAGACCTACGAAGCCATACCAGCTGCCGCCATATTGGAATAGGATGCGTGCCAGCTTTTCTTCCTTAATCGCCTTCTGGCTTTGTCCTACGCTCGAAAGGGGAGCCATGCCCAGATTAAAGCGGGTATAGCCCTGAGATTTGGCCCACTCGAGCAAACAAATGAAGAGCTGATCCATCGTTCCATTCGGTGTGGCCTTCAAATAGCGCATTAGATCGACGGACAGCGTAGCGTCATCATAACCTGGAGCTAATGAAGCGAAAGCGATAATGTCATCGTCAGTATTTTTCAACAGCGCGACTGGCGCCGTCTGCATGTAGCCTGCCTCGAACCACCCGAGGGAATAGCCCTTTTCATGCTTGCCATCCAGCCATTGGTTTGAAATATATGCCAATCTTTCCACTAGTAATGGATTATGCGGCGGCTGAGCGATTTCAAACCGGAAGCCTTCGCGCTCAAAGCGGTTTTTGACCGTCCGCAGGTTCGTATTTTGTTTTCCTGCAAGCGTAAAGCTATCCAGATGAACGAGAGCTTCCTCGCCCAGTTTGAAAAAGCGGTAGCCATTTTCATGATAGAGCGGCAAATAATCCGGCGCAGCCTGATAAAACACGACCTCTAGAGCAAATTGATCCGAAAATTTTTGGAATTGCTGTATAGCCGCGCTCAGCAGGTTTTTGGGACCAATCGGATCACCTAGTACGACAAGCTTATTTCTAATTTTGGCATATGGAATTAATACGCGGTTATCCATTGCCCAGAAGAAGCTTTTGTCGCCAGTAAAGAGCATATGCGTCAATAAATTTCCTTGTTCATGTTCCAGAAAAGCTTTTAATTTGGCTTGTTCTTCCGGAGAGGCTCCGCTAATCGTTAAACGCTTTGGCCGGAATAGATAAAGCAGCGAAAGCATTAGCCAAGCGACTAAGAGACCGAATACCGCAACGATAGTATGCTCGTCAGGCTCTAACAGCCATGTAGCATTAGCCGTGGCAGGCAGATGCTTTAGAAATGACGGATGCGTATGTGAGCCGATCAGATAATAGCCATAGACGATAAGGAGAGTAATCAAGCCCCAACTGGCCACATTATATTTTCCGAGCGGTACTGCAAGACGGTAAAACCGGTGCCTCGCTATCCACAGCAGCAATGCTACGATAAGGAGAAAGAGTGCCTCCTCGTAATCGAACGCTTTGGCTAAAGTAAACAAGGAGCCTGCGCACAGCAGCAAGAGCGTCCAGTAATAGGCTCGTTTGACCCTAAGCGATATTCCGCGGGACAGCACGATGAGCATGATGCCGATAATGACGCTGAGCTGATGGGAAAGCCTCATAATCGGAAGCGATAATAGCTCTTCCGCATAACGAAGCCGGTAAAGCATGCCAGGCGTTGCAGCGGATAAGAGCAAAATAACTCCGCTTGCGAATACCAGCTTTCCGAGTGACCAAGCACCGATCTCGCCAATCAACCCGATCTGTCCCGGCCAGCGCCAAACCTTTTGCCATAAATTCAGAGCGCGTTCCATTATGCTTCCGTCCGCCTGGTCACCCCGTTTGAGACTGATCGGAAACTCAAAAGCCGCCATCATAAGGCCGATTAACCAAGGCACGATATAATACAGCAGCCTGAATAATACAAGAACGACAGCGCATTTGTCTGGAGAGAAGCCTAACAGCTGCAATCCGAGCATGGCCGTTAAATCAAAGCCGCCGATCCCTCCGGGGGCCATACTGATGATACCGGCTATTGCTGCGATCGTATAAATGCCGAGCGCATG
>DATJKM010000327.1:0-2729 GCA_035491515.1 Candidatus Udaeobacter sp.
GCGATCAGACAATTTGGGCTATCCTAAAAAGGCGCTTTCATTGACAAACGCGCAAATGAGAACGTACAATAGTCGTAACTACTTAGGAAGGGCGTGAGGGGAATGGGAGCCAGCGTTAACTTAGCACTGGAGCAACTGAAGATGAATGGCGTCCGAATGACCCCGCAACGTCACGCCATATTAAGCTACTTGATGGACTCGATGTCTCATCCGACTGCAGATGAAATTTATAAAGCGCTCTCTCCCTTGTATCCGAGCATGAGCGTAGCTACCATATATAACAATCTGCGTTTATTTGTAGAAGCTGGATTAGTGCGTGAGCTGACTTATGGCGATGATTCTAGCCGTTTTGATTCGGATTTATCTGATCATTATCATGCCATTTGCAAAAATTGCGGTTCAATCGTCGACTTTGATTATCCGCCTCTGCTAGAGGTTGAGCGTGCTGCATCACGCGTGACCGGGTTTGTGGTTGAAGGTCACCGGATGGAAATTTACGGTATTTGCTCTACATGCAATAGTAAATCAGCGAAATAATTGGCTTTAAGCCAATAAGAACGTGCCGGGAAGCGATAAACGCTAATCTGCACGTTTTTTTATTATGGCAATTTTATAGTCATAAGGTACCAAACAGGAGAGTGATGACTTGGAAACGATGTACAACCGGGCGCCGCGCCGAAGAGACAGCCGAGGTGCTCGGAGCTTGTTTTTTTTCTTTATTGTGGGGATATTAAGTGCTTTTTGCTGGTATGGGTATATGCGTTTTATTCCGAATAGTGAAATGGTTGTTCCCAGCTATCATTCTGAATACCCGGTCATCATTCAAGGTATAGAGGCCGAGCAAGGGGCCATCATTGAGAATAAAGAAGTAAAGCTGCCTCTTTCCGCGGTGCAGCTAGTATTGGGTGAGGACAAGCCTATCCGGTATGAACCGGATTCTGGCTCCATTATTTTGACGACGGCTAATAAGGTACTGCATCTTAAGACAGACTCTTTAACGGCAACGATTAATCAAAAGCCTTATAATTTAACGATTGCCGCAGAAACATCTAACGGGACGGTCTATATTCCGGCAGAGCCCTTGAAGGAGCTATACGGCTTACAAGTGGAATTCGTGCAGGAAACGGGTGTCGTAACGCTGCTATCAGCGGGAGACGCGGTTCAACTTGCTGAGGCAGCAAGTGAGAAGGGAGCAGCTATTCGAAACGAGCCGACCATTCGAGCGCCCTATGTAGAGAAGGTGCCTCAATCGGCAGCGGTTAGAATTTGGAAGGAGCAGGATGGGTGGCTGCTTGTTCAAAGCAGCAGCGGGCTGACTGGCTTCATTAACAAAAAAGACGTGAAGCTGACGACGATTGATCAAATGCCAGAGCCAGTGCGTGATCCTCCTTTCATTGCTTGGAAGGTGCTTGGCAACAAAATTAATATGACATGGGAAGCTGTCTATGACCGGAAAATCGATACCTCTACGATCGGTCCCATGCAGGGTGTAAATGTAGTTAGCCCTACTTGGTTTGAATTGGCAGATGATAAAGGGACGATTAAAGGCAAGGCTGATTCTGCATACGTGAAATGGGCGCATCAGCAAGGCATGCAAATTTGGGCGCTGTTCAGCAATGATTTTGAGCCGGACCGTACAACAAAAGCATTAGCATCCGTAGAGACGAGATTTTTCATGATACAGCAGTTAATTGCTTTTGCAGAAGTTTATGGTTTGCAAGGGATTAATATCGATTTCGAAAATGTGCATACCTCTGATAAGGCCAACTTTGTGCAGTTTGTTCGCGAACTGACACCACTGCTCCATGAGCAAGGCTTGGTTGTGTCGATTGATGTAACACCGAAATCGAATAGCGAAATGTGGTCACTGTTTCTTGATCGCGCAGCGTTAGGCAGGATAGTCGATTATATGATGGTAATGGCTTATGACGAGCATTGGGCGTCGAGCCCGAAGTCGGGTTCAGTCGCTTCCTTGCCTTGGACGGAGAGCTCGCTCGTTCGTATTATGAATGAGGATGGCGTTCCTCCAAGCAAGCTTATTCTTAGTATGCCGCTCTATACTCGAATATGGACGGAGAAGAAGGGAGTAGACGGCAAAATAGCAGTCACTTCGAAAGCGGTCGGAATGGAGCAAGTAAAGGAATTAATTAGCGCGAAGAAGCTAAAGCCGGTGCTTGACGCAGCGGCAGGTCAACATTACGTGGAATATAAGGAAGGCGGCGCTTTGAACCGGATTTGGATAGAAGATGATGTATCCAAGAAGGCTCGGGTCGTACTTGTTCGCAAGTATAATTTAGCAGGCGCCGCAACGTGGCAGCGATCGTTCCAAACGGCATCCATTTGGGAAACGATCGACAAAGCCATTAAGATTAGGCCATAATTTATTTTTTAATAGCGATTGAACTTATTTCATAAAGAAACGCCCCCTTTGCGAAGGGGGCGTTTCTCTTTTGAAATATAAGAATTTATTAGCTTTGCTTCTTGGAGCGGGCTTATATTTCATTGCGAAACGAACTTTCCGTTAAAGCGTGGCTGCCGTTACGCTTCGTTTGTTAAACTTGCTGTTCAGAGGAACTATGCGTCGCTTGAGCAGGATCCAGCGTGAGCATCGTTTTGCAGTACATGCAGCGATCGGTTTTCCCAAGCATTTTGGTTGGGCGTCCGCATTCAGGACATTGCAGCATCGTGGCGCTTGTCGACATCATGCCAGCCCAGAAATAGACGGCTAC
>DATJKM010000328.1:0-10208 GCA_035491515.1 Candidatus Udaeobacter sp.
TGACAGAAAAGATCAAAAATCATATGTGAACAACTAAGCAAGCCTATACACACGCTATGCACATGTGGATAGGCTTGCTTTATCGGTCTTCCACGGGGTTATCCACATATTCAGTGCCCCTACTACTACGACTACTAAAAAATCTTTAAAAAAACATCATCAAACAAGCGTAAACGGCGATTACCTTCCTTTGGCGGCAAAAGCTCGTTTCGTGCGAACCCATACTCGGATGAATCTATAAGAATGCTAGGAGTGAAAACATGAAATTATCAATCTCAAAAAATGAATTAAACGATGCGATACAACAAGTAGCGAAAGCAGCATCATCACGGCCTGCAATACCGATACTCGGCGGTATTAAAATCGAGGTCACCCATTTGGGCGTAACGCTTACCGCCAGCGATACCGATATATCCATTCAAAGCTTTATCCCTGTGGAAAGAGATCAATTCGTTATTGCACATGTGGATAAACCCGGAAGTGTCGTTTTACCTGCCAAATTTTTTGTCGAAATCGTAAAGAAGCTTCCATCCGAGCAAGTCGTTATCGAAGTGAGCAATACTTACCAGACAATCATTCGTTCCGGATCAACGGAAATCCAAATGGTAGGACTTGATCCTGAAGAATTTCCGGTGCTCCCTTCCATCGAACAGAACGAATTGCTGCAAATGCCAGGCGATTTATTAAAAGCGATGATTCGACAGACCGTTCTAGCAGCTTCGGCAAGCGAACAAACGCCAATTTTGACAGGTGTACTATGGAACTTGCTTGAAGGCGAGCTGAAATTTGTAGCAACCGACCGCCATCGTCTAGCCAGCCGCAGCGCTCAGGTAGATACCGATTCACAGTTCAAGTTCAGTAACGTTGTTATTTCAGCCAAAACGCTTATTGAGCTGTCAAAGCTCGTTCCGGAGCAAAACGCGCTCATAGATATCGTGGTAGCAGACAATCAGGTTCTATTTAAGCTTGGAAACGTGTTGTTCTATACGCGTATTCTCGATGGAACTTATCCCGATACTTCTAAAATTATTCCGCAAACCTTTAAAACAGAACTCGTTCTCGATACAAAAAAAGTAATGGACGCCATCGACCGTGCTTATCTCATGTCGCGCGAAGAAAAAACGAATATCGTTCGCCTCATGACGCTTGAAGACGGAACTATCGAAATATCGTCCAGCTCGACTGAGCTTGGCCGCGTAACGGAGCAGCTCGAACCGGCGGAATTTAACGGTGAACCGCTTCGCATCGCATTTAACTCGAAATATATGCTTGATGTGCTTAAAGTAATCGACAGTGAACAATTGTTTATCGGCTTTACAGGCGCAATGAGCCCGATTATTATTCGTCCAATGGATCATGCGTACAGCATGTACGTCATCTTGCCTTATAGAACAACGGGCTAACAGAGAACTTAAGCGAAGAAAGGAATGACCTATTTCGATGAAGGAAATCGGCATCAAAACGGAATATATAACGCTTGGCCAATTTTTAAAGCTATCCGATTGCATTTCAACCGGCGGCCATGCTAAGTTCTTTCTTCAAGAGAATACCGTGATCATTAACGGGGAAGCGGATAACCGCAGAGGAAGAAAATTGTATGCTGGAGATAAAGTAGAGGTTGAAGGCTGCGGCGTCTTTACGGTAGGTAAAGCGTAACGCACCAACGGACCGGGAGGTCGAAACGTGTTTTTAACGAGCATACAGCTGCAAAATTACCGGAACTATAGTGAGCTAGATCTACAGACTCCTAATAAGGTGAATGTATTCCTTGGGCCGAATGCACAGGGCAAAACCAACTTGCTCGAAGCGATATTTGTGCTTGCTCTAACCAAGTCGCATCGCACATCGAAGGATAAGGAGCTCATTGGCTGGCAGGCCGATTCTGCCCGTATTGCGGGAGAAGTCGACAAGAAATACGGGGCGATCAAGTTGGATCTCCTATTTTCGGCGCAAGGCAAGAAAGCGAAAATAAACGGGCTCGAACAGCGTAAGCTGAGTGATTTTATCGGTTCTCTCAATGTCGTGATGTTTGCGCCGGAGGATCTTGAAATCGTGAAAGGAACGCCGGGTGTACGAAGACGGTTTCTCGATATGGAAATCGGACAAGTGCAGCCCGGCTATTTGTATACGCTGCAGCAGTATGGAAAAGTGCTTCAGCAGCGGAATAACTTTTTGAAGGCTTCTTACCCTGGAGGAGCTAATCAGACGATGCTGGACGTGTGGAATATGCAGCTGGCAGAGCATGGTGTTAAAATCATGAAAAAAAGGAAACACTTTATACATAAATTACAAACGTTTGCTGAACAAATTCATGCGGGCATAACGAACGGCACCGAGCAGCTCACCATCCAGTACCGTCCATCTTTTGACACGGATGCCCTGCAAGATGAAACTGTTTTATTTGATCAATTTATGATAAAGTTAACACAGGTGAAAGATCAGGAGATTCGCAGAGGCGTTACGCTCGTCGGGCCACATCGCGATGATCTGGCGTTTTTTATTAACGGCAAAGAGGCGCAAACATTTGGCTCCCAAGGGCAGCAGCGAACGACGGCCCTATCTTTGAAATTGGCAGAAATAGAGCTCATTAACGAGGAAATCGGAGAATATCCGCTTTTGCTGCTTGATGACGTGCTGTCGGAGCTCGATCAGAATCGTCAGACGCAGCTTATTGAGACATTTCAGAGTAAAGTACAAACCTTTATTACAACGACCGGCCTTGAGAGCGTGAATGTGAGCAGGCTTCAGGATGCCGGCATCTACCATGTACGTGACGGCCGAGTGACGCGTTAAGCTGCGAATAGGAGAGGTGATGAAGAGGATATGTACATCCATTTGGGCGGCGAGAAAATAATCCGGGCTGCGGAGCTGGTAGCCATTTTTGATATTTCGATCGAGCAATCCTCTAAACTATCCAAACAATTCGTTGCGGGAGCACGGAAGCGTAAAGACGTTGAAACGATAGGCGAGGAAGAGCCGAAATCGATCGTTGTTACGAAGCAGAAAATATATTATTCGCCTATTTCATCCTCTACGTTGAAAAAACGGGCCCATCATTTTGCAGCAAACGGCTAGAGCTAAGGCGAACAGGAAGAGCAGTTGAGAGGAGCAGTGAAGTTGCATGTCTTTGGAACAGCATACGTATGACGAGAGTCAGATACAGGTCCTGGAAGGATTAGAAGCGGTACGCAAACGTCCGGGGATGTATATTGGCTCCACTAGTGGCAAAGGTCTCCACCATCTCGTATGGGAGGTTGTCGATAACAGTATTGACGAGGCTTTGGCCGGTTATTGCACGAGAATTCAAGTTATTGTGCATGAGAATAACAGCATTACCGTTATCGATAATGGACGCGGTATTCCCGTAGGCGAGAATGCGAAACTGAAAAAATCGACGCTAGAAGTCGTTATGACTGTCTTGCATGCGGGTGGTAAGTTTGGCGGAGAGGGCTATAAAGTATCCGGCGGCTTGCACGGGGTCGGCGTATCAGTCGTAAACGCGCTGTCCGAACTCGTCATTGTTCAAGTAAAACGCGAAGGCCATATTTATCAGCAAGAGTACCGCAAGGGCGCTCCGCAGTATGATATCAAAATAATTGGCGATACGACGGAGACGGGCACTCAGGTTACGTTTACGCCGGATAGCGAAATTTTCACTGAAACAACCGTATATGATTATGAGACGCTGCAGTCGCGTATTCGCGAGCTCGCGTTTTTGAATAAAGGAATTGAGATTGTTCTTTCCGATGAGCGAACGGGTGTATCGAATTCGTTTAAGTACGAGGGCGGTATTATCGAGTTTGTCAAATACTTGAACCGTAATCGCGAGGCCCTTCATGAACAGCCGATCTATGTTGAAGGGGCGAAGGATCATATCCATGTAGAGGTCGCTTTGCAATATAACGACAGCTACACTGAAAACATTTATTCGTTTGCGAACAATATCAATACGCATGAGGGCGGTACGCATGAATCCGGCTTTAAGAGCGCCCTGACGCGTATTATTAACGACTATGCACGTAAATCGAATTTAATCAAGGACAATGATTCGAACTTCTCCGGCGACGATGTGCGGGAAGGATTGACCGCGATTATTTCCGTCAAAATTCCAGAGCCGCAATTCGAGGGGCAAACAAAGACGAAGCTGGGCAACAGTGAAGTGCGCGGAATCGTAGAATCTTTCTTTGCCGAGAAGCTGCAGGAATTTCTTGAGGAAAACCCGTCGGTATCTCGCAAAATCGTAGAGAAGGGCTTGCAGGCCGCGCGTGCACGGGAAGCAGCGCGCAAAGCGCGTGAGCTGACTCGTCGCAAAAGCGCGCTTGAAGTGGGCTCTCTACCTGGTAAGCTTGCGGATTGCTCCTCTAAGGATGCATCGATCAGTGAGCTGTATATCGTAGAAGGTGACTCTGCAGGCGGATCAGCGAAGCAAGGTCGCGATCGCCATTTCCAAGCGATTTTGCCGCTGCGCGGTAAGATTTTGAACGTGGAGAAGGCACGCCTAGATCGCATTCTTGGCAATGCGGAAATTCGGGCGATCATTACGGCGCTCGGTACCGGCATTAGCGATGAATTTGATCTTTCTAAGGCGCGTTACCACAAAATCATTATTATGACCGATGCTGATGTCGATGGTGCTCATATTCGCACGCTCATGCTGACATTCTTCTATCGCTACATGCGTCAAATTTTAGAGGCGGGCTATATTTATATCGCGCAGCCACCGCTATTCAAAATTGAACGCAATAAGGTTATTCGCTACGCGCAAACCGAAAAGGAACGCGATAGAATCATTGCTGAATTCGGTGAAGGCGTCAAAGTAAATGTCCAGCGCTATAAAGGACTAGGCGAGATGAATGCAACTCAGCTATGGGAGACTACGATGGATCCGGAAAGCCGTACGATGCTGCAGGTAACGATCGAGGATGCCATTGAAGCCGATGTCGTGTTCGATACGCTCATGGGTGATAATGTCGAACCACGCCGTGATTTTATTCAAAAATATGCGAGATATGTAACGAATCTCGATTTTTAATCATAAAGATCTGCAAAGAAGAAGCCGACCATCACGGGCGGCTTCTTCTTTTTTTGAAACGTCCGTATGCTTTAGCATAACGGTATACTTTTTGAAAGACACTTTTATCGGGCAGCTTTCGGAAAATAAAAGGATCGGGAGATGTATTCACTTCCAGAATCCAAGGATGCAGATTCGTATCGATCGCAATATCGACGCCTAGTTCTTTGAGATTCGGATACTCTTCTTGCAGGACGTTCGCAATGGAAATGCACAGCTTTCTTAGCCGGTTTTGAAATGCGGCGAGCTCGGAGGAGTTAGCATGGTCGCTCATAAGTCGCTCGATGGCCATAGGCGTACCTCCGCTATGGTAGTTTGTGACGATTTTTGCCGGATGGGCAAGCCGTCCGATAATGCCGGTCACTTCCCATTCATTGCGCAAGTTTTTTTGAACCATGACTCGTATATCGAAGCGGCGCTTCTGATGGCGAAGCAAGTGGATTCCTCTTTGTACAATGTAGCTGCGCTTCCTCTTTTGCTTAACGAGCTTCATAAAGAGCTGATCGAAAGTGGAGCAGAATATGGCCTTTGTATCCAGCTGGAACCGGTAGCCGAGAGCCGGAACAGTCGTTCTTTCTACACGAATGACGCCATTTCCAAACGTACCGTTTATCGGCTTAACATAAACCATGCCATAATCACTTAGCATTGATTGAAGGCTGCTGCGGCTAAATAGCTTCGTTAGAGGCACATACTGTCGTAAATAATCAGATTTAAGCATGATGTTTGTTTTAGCCCATTTACTCTGAACGCGTTGAATGCTCAACGATTTTTCTCCTCTCACAAAGCCTCTTTACGTATAAACGATTTCAAACGATGCAGGAGACAGACTTAGAATTGAGTGGTATAATGAAAGTTGGGTTTGTTTATTTTATGGCGGTTTTACGTATATGGAGAGCGGTAATTCACCTATTTTTTATGACGAATTATGTAATATTCACGGGAATTCCAAAAGCATGAGCGAAAAAGGTTTATATGCTCGCTTTTTGAGAAAGTAATATAAGAGTTATGATGATTCAAGAAGCTATAGATGGCGTTAGGGAGGTAAATCATGGCGGAAGAACAACGTATATCTATAAGAGATCGGGATATTGGTACGGAGATGCGGGATTCCTTTATGGATTACGCTATGAGTATCATTGTAAGCCGTGCTCTTCCCGATGTAAGGGATGGTCTTAAGCCGGTACATCGACGCATTTTGTATGCGATGTCTGAGCTGGGCATGTCACCTGACAAGCCCCATAAGAAGTCGGCGAGAATAGTAGGAGAAGTAATCGGTAAGTACCATCCGCATGGTGATTCGGCTGTATATGAGTCGATGGTACGGATGGCGCAGGATTTCTCCATGCGTTATATGCTAGTTGATGGACATGGGAACTTTGGTTCGATCGATGGTGACTTTGCAGCTGCAATGCGTTATACGGAAGCGCGTCTTTCGAAGATAGCAATGGAATTGTTACGCGATATCAACAAGGAAACGATTGATTTTGCACCCAACTATGACGGTGAAGAGTCGGAGCCGGTTGTATTGCCAGCGCGTTATCCTAACCTGCTCGTAAACGGGGTTACGGGGATTGCCGTCGGTATGGCTACGAATATTCCTCCTCATAACTTGAACGAGGTTATTGATGGGGTTCAGGCTCTAATTGTTAACCCGGATATAACGCCAGTTGAGTTAATGGAATATATAAAAGGTCCCGATTTCCCGACAGCCGGTTTTGTAATGGGCCGTCAAGGCATCAGGCAAGCTTATTTGACAGGCCGCGGTTCGGTAACGATGCGGGCACGGGCGACAATCGAGGAGAATAACGGCAAAGCACGTATCATTGTGCATGAGTTGCCATATCAAGTCATTAAGGCTCGTTTAGTTGAGAAAATTGCCGAACTCGTTCGTGAGAAGAAGATCGAAGGCATTACCGATTTACGTGATGAATCCGACCGTAACGGTATGCGTGTTGTTATAGAGCTTCGCCGAGACGTTAACCCAAGCATAGTGCTGAACAATTTGTACAAGCATACGCAGCTGCAATCTAACTTTGGCATTAACATGCTCGCACTTGTAAATGGCGAGCCTAAAACGCTTAACATACGCGATATGCTTTATCATTACTTGCAGCATCAAATCGAGGTTATTCGTCGTCGTACCGAATTCGATTTGAAGAAAGCAGAGGCTAGGGCGCACATTCTGGAAGGTTTGCGAATTGCGCTTGACCATTTGGACGAGGTAATCGCATTAATTCGCGGTTCCCAGACGGCCGATCAGGCCCGCGAAGGCTTGATTACAAGATTCTCGCTCAGCCATGAGCAGGCGCAGGCGATTCTGGATATGCGCTTGCAACGTCTGACTGGTCTGGAAAGAGACAAAATCGAAGCAGAATACGCAGAGCTTATGCGTAAAATTGCTGAATATAAGGCGATTTTAGCCGATGAGCAGCTTGTGCTTGATATCATTAGCACGGAGCTTGCTGAATTGAAAGACCGTTTCGGCGATGAGCGCCGGACAGAGCTAATGGCGAGCGATGAAGAGATTCTGGACGAGGATCTTATTCCTCGTGAGGATGTTATTATCTCGATTACTCACTCTGGCTATATCAAGCGTTTGCCGGTTGGTACGTATCGCAGCCAGAAGCGCGGTGGTAAAGGCGTAGTCGGCATGGGAACTAAGGATGATGACTTTGTCGAGCATTTGTTTGTATCCAATACGCATCACTATCTGCTGTTCTTTACGAACAAAGGTAAGGTATACAAGCTCAAAGCCTATGAAATTCCCGATCTCAACCGTACCGCTCGCGGAACGCCGATCATTAACCTGATTCAAATCGAACAAGGTGAGACGATTAACGCGGTTATACCGGTGCAAGAATTCGATTCGGAGCACTTCTTGTTCTTTGCTACAAGACAAGGGGTTGTGAAGAAGACTCCACTTGATGACTATGTCAACATCCGGAAAGTCGGATTAATCGCGATCTCGCTCCGTGAGGACGATGATTTAATTGGCGTGAAGCTGACCGATGGCAATCAGGAAATCATCATGGGGACAGCGCAAGGGATGTCTATTCGTTACTCGGAGCAGGATGTTCGCTCGATGGGACGTTCGGCTACCGGCGTGAAAGGTATCCAACTCGATGATGATGATACGGTTATTGATATGGACGTAATCGTTCCTGATAAAGATATTCTTATCGTTACCTCGAAAGGCTACGGCAAACGGACTCCAGTCGCCGATTACCGTATTCAAAACCGCGGCGGTAAAGGGATTAAGACGCTTAACGTAACCGATAAGAACGGGCCGATCGTATCGCTCAAAGTCGTTGAGAACGATGAGGACCTTATGATAATGACTGCGTCCGGAACGATGATCCGCACAAGTATGGAAGGCATATCTACGATGGGCCGGAATACGCAAGGTGTAAGACTCATTAACACGCGTGAGGATGATACGGTAGCGACTGTTACCCGCGTTGCGCGTAACGAAGATAATGAAGTGTTGGATGAGAATGAAGAACAAGACAACGGCGAAACACCAATAGAATAAAGATAGCGGACACGGCTGATGCCGTCATACGGCGGCTCAGCTTGCGTATCGCAGAGAGATATATGTCTGCCAGATATACTAATCAGGCACAAGGGGAGCGGAGTCTCGTGGCAGCGGTAACGTTATCACAGCTTAAGCTAGGCGAAAAAATCAGTGAAGATGTCCTCACCCCGCTTGGCAGTATTCTATTTCAAAAGGGAAGGGTCATTACAACTAAAGAAATAGAAATATTACAAGCATTCCTTATCACGAATGTTGAAGTCGAATCAAACCAAGCATCAAGCAAGACACGCGAGGATACAGATGATGATACGGGACAGGAAGCGAACTCAGTAATAGCTGCGTCTCCCCTCCATGAAGAGTATGACAAAATGGTTAATGTGTTACGTAAAGTATTTAACTCTTTTGTGGCCGGTCAAGCTATGCCGGTTATGGATATTCGAAAGCAGCTTGAGAAGATGCTGGAGCATATTAAGAGCTATAACTTGTTGACCTTTATACCGCGTCAATTTATGGAGAAGGACTATCTGCTTCATAACAGCATCACAACCGCGTTAACTTCCTATCAAATTGCGCAATGGACAGGCTTTCCTCAAAAGGATTGGATGCAAATCGCATTTGCTGGCTTATTGCATGATATCGGCAACGTACGAATCGACAAAGCCATTTTGACGAAGCCCAATACGTTATCGGTAGAAGAGAAAGAAGAAATGATGCGCCACACGGTTCTCGGTTATCAACTGCTCAAAAATGTACCCGCACTTAATGAAGGCGTGAAGATGGCTGCACTGCAGCATCATGAGAAGGTTGACGGAACGGGATACCCGCTCGGTATAGATGCGACGAAGATCCATCCTTATGCCAAAATCGTAGCTATTGCTGATATTTTTCATGCAATGACTTTGAACAAGGCGTATAGGAAGGCCGCTTCTCCTTATCTTGTCCTGGAACAAATTCAAAGTGATGCTTTTGGCAAGCTGGATCCAGCTTATGTTCGTACATTTATTGAGAAGGCTACCCAGTTCCATAATGGAACTATCGTAAAGCTTAGTGATGAACGTATGGGGGAAATTGTATTCTCGGATCGGAATTATCCGACTAGACCGTGGGTATCAATTGAAGGAACAATCGTAAACCTAATCGTTGATCGAAATCTTCATATAAAAGAAGTGCTCAGATAAGGGAGCTTCTACAATAATAAACAGTAAGTATGTGTGTACCGCGGTAAAGCTGGTTTAAGCTTTTTCGGCGAATCATCGTACTTACTGTTTTTTATTGCAGGAGTAAATTAACTTTAGAGGAACGAAATATAGTGAAAAACGATAACAAAGATAACGGGATTAAATGCTAAAAACTTATTTACAAAAAGTTTTTAAAAAACACTTGCATTAACTTGGGCGTCTGTGATATATTATCTAAGTCGCCAACGAGATACACGGCTGACACGAAAGAAAAGATTGTTCTTTGAAAACTGAACAACGAGTAATAACTGCCTCGCAAATCCTTCGGGATAAGCGAAAAAGCGATAACAAGTAATGAGCAAGTCAAACACCAATTTGGAGAGTTTGATCCTGGCTCAGGACGAACGCTGGCGGCGTGCCT
>DATJKM010000329.1:0-4318 GCA_035491515.1 Candidatus Udaeobacter sp.
CCATGATTTGCCGTACGCATTGTCAAGCGTGTAAGGCGTATCGGATTCAGCGCGTTTGTTTTGGTGGTCGGAAGCTCCGCCGATAAGCGTTGGAATATCGTATACCCACGTATCGAGCGGCCATTTGTCTTTAAAGTTCGAAGCAAGCGGCACGATGCCGGCGTCTTTAAGCTTTTGCGATGCCGCTAGAAACTCATCGTATGTTTTCGGAAGCGCCGTAATGCCCGCCTTCTCGAACGCTTTTTTGTTGTATACAATACCGACTGTCGAGCCGCCGGAGGATACGCCGTACATTTTGCCTTCCTGCGCCTTCAAATCCTTGAAGTGAATGTCGCCGGAGAACGCAATGTCATCGAGCGGAGCGAAGTAATTAGGCAGCTCGGCATTTGGAATCGTTGGCGTGAACACGACATCGGGGAAATCGCCGGATGCGATCCGGATTTTCAACGTTTTATCATAATCAGTAATCGCCTCGAACTTAAGATCTACGCCAGGGTATTTCTCTTCAAAGCGTTTTTCGTAATCCGCGTACTGCTTGTCGATCATGTCTGTGCGGTTTGTTAAGAAAACGACATCGCCTGTAATTTTGGCGGCTTCTTCCGTTCCGCCGTTTTCCGGTTTATTCGTTGCTGCTTCGCTGCTCGGCTTGTTAGATGCCGAATTGGAGTTCGTATTCGCATTACCGGCACCACAAGCAGCTAAAGTTGTTAGCATAACAACAGAAGTAAGAGCTAACGAAATGACTTTTTTCATGTTTCAAATCCCCCTCAGTTCTTTTTTGACTCCGCTTACATTTCGATGATACCGCATTAAAAGCGGTTCTAAAATGGTTTAAAATATTATTTATAGTCTTCAACTGACATTGCCTGAAAACGCTATCTTTGGCTGTATCGCTCATTTTCCCGAAATAAAAAACTGTTTTCCCGCTATTAAATGAAGCCCTTTTTTGAGCTGGAGCCATTTCGAAGAAAGGTATTGCAAACACTCGATGAATCATGTTTACTTGTTATATAACAAAAATAAAAATTAGCAATAACAAAACTACCACTTCAAAGTGAGGCGACTCAAATGACTAGCAAATCAGCCTTTATAGGCGGAATGACATGGGGCTGGACGGGCGTGCGCGGCACGTGGACCGGAGCGCAGGCAGAACGTTCCATGGAGCTTATGAGCGAACGTTTAAGCGTCAATTGGACAGCTATTGCGTTCGGCGCACTTCAGGACCATCCGCAATCGACTGAAATTAAGTTTCGGGATGAGCCTACCGTTACCGATGACGAAGTACGCCATGCGATTCGCAAAGCGAAGGAGCTGGAGCTTAAGGTTTGCTTGAAGCCCGTCGTCAATTGTGCGGACGGAACTTGGCGCGCGCATATTAATTTCTTCGATCTCGATGTTCCTTGTGAGCCGAAATGGTCCGATTGGTTCGCTTCCTATACCGCATTCATCCTGCACTATGCGCGAATTGCCGAAGAAACCGGCTGCGAAATGCTGTGCATCGGGTGCGAGATGGTTCAAACCGACCGCCGTGAGAGCGAGTGGCGCCAATTGATCGCCGAGATCCGTCAAGTTTACTCCGGCATCATTACTTACAATTGCGACAAATACCAAGAAGGTCAGATCAATTGGTGGGATGCTGTGGACGTGATCTCCTCCAGCGGCTACTACCCGATCGACGCTTGGGAGGAACAGCTCGACCGTATTGAGAAGGTCGTGGCCAAGCACGATAAGCCGTTTTTCTTCATGGAGGCAGGGTGCCCGAGCCGCGAGGGCTCGCAGCATATCCCGAATGATTGGGGACTTCCGGGCGCACCGAGCGAGGAGGTGCAGCGCCGCTATTACGAGACGATGTTCGCACACACCGATAAGCGCGACTTTGTCGGCGGCTTCATGCTTTGGGATTGGCCGGCACGCTTATATGAAGAGAGCGAAGCAGCTTCTAACGACGATTATTGCACGTACGGCAAGCAAGCCGAACAAACCGTCCGGGACTATTATGCTGCCAAAATTGCTGATTCCGTCAAGGAGGGTTCTGCCAAATGAGCGACAATAACCAGCAATGGCTAGCCAGCATCAAGCAAGAGCTCGAATCGAATATTCTCAGCTTCTGGATGGAGCATACGCTTGATGAGAAAAATGGCGGCTTCTACGGCTTTATTAGCAGAGATCTAACCGTTAATCAGGGTGCCGGCAAAAGCTTAGTGCTTAATACGCGCATTTTGTGGACCTTCGCCTCCGCCTACCGGATTACCGGAAACGAATCGTATTTAAAAATAGCTGAGCGGGCTTACCGTTATGTGAACGAGTATTTTACGGATCAGCAATATGGCGGCTTATACTGGATGATTGATGCAGAAGGCAAGCCAGCCGAAACGAAGAAGCAGGTTTACGGTCAAGCCTTCGCGATCTATGCGTTCTCCGAGTATTACCGGGCAACAGGCAGTGAAGCCGCGCTTCAGCAGGCGATTGAGCTGTTCCATACGCTTGAACGCTATAGCTACGATCAGGAATATAAAGGATACTTTGAAGCGCTGACGCGCGATTGGCAGGAAACGGGCGATAACAGCCTGAGCGAGAAGGATTTGAACGAGAAGAAGTCGATGAACACCCATCTTCACGTCATGGAGGGCTATACGAACCTATACCGTGTATGGAAGTCGGATGAGCTGCACGCCAAGCTGAAGGAATTAATTGAAATTACGATTAAGCACATCATCAATGAAGACAACGCGCATTTTATTCTTTTCTTCGATGAGCAATGGAATAGAAAATCGGAGCATATTTCATACGGACATGACATCGAAGGCAGCTGGCTGCTGGTTGAGGCTGCCGAGGTGCTCGGCGATGAAGCGCTGCTCGCCTCAGCCAGAGCAATCGCGATTCGCATGGCTGAAGCGACGCTTAACGAGGGCGTGGACGGCGACGGCGGCCTGTTTAATGAGGCGGGGCCGGAGGGTTTGATCGATACAGACAAAGATTGGTGGCCGCAGGCTGAAGCGGTCGTCGGCTTCTACAATGCCTATCAACTGACCGGCGATGAGAAATATCGCGAGGCTGCGGTGCGGTCATGGCAATTCATCGAGAGCTTTATCGTCGACAAAGAGCATGGCGAATGGCATTGGAGCGTAAAGCGCGACGGTTCGCCCAGCGGCAATATCGAAAAGGCCAGTCCTTGGAAATGCCCTTATCATAACGGACGCGCATGTTTTGAAATGATCGAGCGCCTGAGCGGCACAACAACATCACATTAACGGAGGTTTATCCTATGAATACATTTAATGAACGGAAGCAATTGTTGACTGATCGCTATGAGTCGCTCGTAAAGCGTAAAAACGAGCCGGAAGCACTAGGCAACGGCGTATTCGATCGTTACGTCCACCCTGTATTAACGGCAGAGCATGCTCCGCTGGCTTGGAAATATGATTTTAACCCTGAAACCAATCCTTACTTTATGGAGCGCCTTGGCGTGCACTGCGTTTTCAATCCCGGCGCCATTTTCTTGAACGGCAAATATCATCTTGTTGCGCGCGTCGAAGGCAATGACCGCAAATCGTTCTTCGCAATTGCCGAAAGCGACAGCGCCGTCGACGGCTTCCGCTTCTGGGACCGCCCCATTCTGCTTCCGGAAACAAGCGATCCGGATGTGAACGTCTACGATATGCGCCTCGTTTCGCATGAGGACGGCTGGATTTACGGCTTGTTCTGCACAGAGAGAAAGGATCCATCCGCTCCAAAGGGAGATCTGTCGAGCGCTATCGCGCAATGCGGCATCGTAAGGACGAAGGATTTGAAGCAGTGGGAACGTCTAGCCGATCTGAAGACGGCATCCAACCAACAGCGCAACGTCGTGCTTCACCCCGAATTCGTTGACGGCAAATACGCCTTCTACACGCGTCCGCAGGACGGCTTCATCGACACCGGCTCAGGCGGCGGTATCGGCTGGGGTCTTTCCGATACGATCGAGAATGCGGTTATCGAGCGCGAGGTCATCATCGACGAGCGTCATTATCATACGATTAAAGAAGTAAAGAACGGCCAAGGACCGGCTCCAATCAAGACGGACAAAGGATGGATCCATATCGCCCACGGCGTTCGCAATACGGCGGCAGGCTTGCGTTATGTACTGTACGCATTCCTCTCCGACCTGCAGGAGCCAAGCAAAGTTACCCATCGCCCGGGCGGCCACCTGCTGGCTCCCGAAGGCATCGAGCGCGTCGGCGACGTATCCAACGTAGCCTTCTGCAATGGTGTGATCGCTCAAGATAACGGCGACGTATACATCTACTATGCATCCTCCGACACACGCTGCCACGTTGCC
>DATJKM010000330.1:0-16653 GCA_035491515.1 Candidatus Udaeobacter sp.
TTTTTAGTAGTCGTAGTAGTAGGGGCACTGAATATGTGGATAACCCCGTGGAAGACCGATAAAGCAAGCCTATCCACATGTGCATAGCGTGTGTATAGGCTTGCTTAGTTGTTCACATATGATTTTTGATCTTTTCTGTCAGGTTTTGAATGATTTTGTACAGGTCTTGATCTATTTTAAGCTGCTGCGAAATTTTTTCGTGAGCATGGATGACTGTCGTGTGGTCACGGCCTCCAAATGCTTCACCGATCTTAGGAAGCGAGAAGTCGGTCAGCTCCCGCGATAAATACATGGCGATTTGCCTTGGATAGGCGACAGCCTTCGTTCTTTTCCGTGCTTTGAACTCCTCCAGCCGCAGTCCGTAGAACTCCCCGACTTTTGTCTGAATATCATGCATTGTGATCATTCTTGGCCGGCTGGAAGGAATGATGTCCTTTAGCGCTTCGGCTGCCAAATGCGATGAAATATCAGCGTTTATTAAGGATGAATAGGCGACTACCCTAATAAGGGCTCCCTCTAGTTCACGAATGTTCGTATCGATCTGGTTGGCGATATAGATCATCGCTTCATTAGGAATATCTAAATTTTCGGCCCGGGCCTTTTTGCGCAAAATGGCGATACGTGTCTCCAGGTCCGGCGGCTGAATGTCGGTAATGAGCCCCCACTCAAACCGCGAACGCAACCGTTCTTCCAGCGTTGGAATTTCTTTTGGCGGCCGGTCACTTGAGATGACGATTTGCTTTCGTTCTTCGTGCAGCGCGTTAAAGGTATGGAAAAACTCCTCCTGCGTCTGTTCTTTACCCGCTAGAAACTGAATATCGTCAATGAGAAGAACGTCGATATTGCGATATTTCGTGCGGAAGCTCTCGCCACGGTTATCACGGATGGCGTTAATGAATTCATTCGTAAATTTCTCGGACGAAATATAGAGCACTTTCGTATTCGGATTGTGATCCATGATGTAATGGCCGATCGCGTGCATTAAATGGGTTTTTCCAAGCCCGACGCCACCATACAAAAACAAAGGATTGTAGGCTTTGGCCGGCGCTTCCGCGACAGCAAGCGAAGCAGCATGCGCAAAACGGTTGTTAGCCCCGATTACGAATGTATCAAACGTATATTTCGGGTTAAGCAAATGAGTAGGCGCTGCTTCTTCATTCATGACTGGGGAATTCACCGTTTTCGGCGGAATCATATAAGCCGGCTCCGCGCTCTTCGGTTCTTCAATAGAGAAGCGAACATCGACCTGCCTGCCCAAAAACTCGAACAGCGTCGTTCTTATTAGTTTTGTATAACGGCCCTCCAGCCATTCGGCCGCAAATGTTGTCGGCGCTGTTACCTCAAGCATGGAATCATCGACAAAAGAAGCCTTTGTTGCTTTGAACCAGGTGTCAAAGCTCGGCTTGCTTAATTTAGTCTGGATGATCGACAACACTTGCTGCCATAAATCATAGGTATGGCTGTCCACAGACTGTCACTCCTTATCCAAATCGCCTCGATTGGCGCAGTTACAAGAAAAATTGTCGAAAATCAGGGTATTATAACGAATGCATCCACACTATAAAGATGTATAAGCGAATGAGTTATAAATAGGGGATGAGTTTGTTCACAATGTTATCCACAGGCTGTTGATAAAACTGAGGCAATAACGATCTAATCCACAATGAAAACATAATTATCATAGCAAAAGATGCCTTATATTTCAACGAATTCGCATATTTTATCCACATTCTCAACTGCTTGTGCATAAAAGTTATCTACACCACTACATATTGTTTATATCTTGTTAAGATTTCGACAAAGTTCGTTCGGCGCTCCTGTGGATTGTGCACATGTTATTAGTTTTTGATAAACGGAGCCGTTTCATGCGTTTATCCACAGCCGTATATCAAAAACTTTTATCAACAAGATGAGGTGAGAGTTGGACATTGACTTTTGGCGGCCAACGTGGTTTAATAAAAAAAGCGTTTTTTTAAATATAAGGCTGCGAAACGATGCTGCTCCGTCAAATAAGGCGGCGAGAGCCGTTTACGCTTGATTGGAAACACGCAGTATAGGAGGTGCAGAACGATGAGACCTACATTTAGACCTAATGTAAGCAAACGCGCGAAAGTGCATGGATTCCGCAAACGGATGAGCACGAAGAACGGACGTAAAGTTTTGGCAGCGCGTCGTCAAAGAGGAAGAAAAGTACTGAGCGCATAAGCAGAAGACCACGTCCGGTGGTCTTTTTTTTTTGCTTATGAGGGTGAGGAGCAGGGAGCAGGCTGCTTAAGCTGCTCCATTGCTGGCGATACTTAGTAGAAGATCTACGAAAGAACGGTGGCCATCAGTCGTGCATAGAAAATTGCGTCTTCGCAATCGTGAAGACTTTAACCGAATTTATCGAGGCGGCAAATCGTTTGCGAATGGACAGTTTGTCGTCTATTGGTCTAAGCAGCCATCTGCGGAGCCGTTTCGCCTCGGTGTTTCCGCGAGTAAGAAAATAGGAAATGCGGTTGTACGCAACCGCATGCGCCGAATGATTAAGGAAATCGTTCGTCATCAAGCGGATCGTATCGTTCCAAAAACCGACTTCATACTAATAGTAAGAAAGCCGGCTACGATGATGAAGATGAAGGAAATGGAGAAGAGCGTTCTCCATGTATTGAAGAAAGCAGGCTTGCTGAAGAGCTCAGGCCAAGTGAAGGAGAAGCAGGCAGATTAACGTTATTCTGCAGGCTTTCTTTGCGTACCTGAAAAACGATATGCATTAAGAGTGAAGAAAGCGGATGCATGTACAGTCTCGTTGTTTCTTTGTCCCATAAATTATGGTATAGTCTAGAATGGAAATATAATAATGTATTAGATATACAGAACCTATATTTCAAGCCCGAAACATATGCTGCGCCGCAAGAGTAAGGCCATAGCCGTTTACGTTTGGAATATAAGCAGGTATAAGCTTAACTTCTATACATAACTTATATTTCATCGCGAAACAAGCTTACGCCGCAAGGACGGCACCGGCCGTTTACGCTTGATGTAATGGCTCTCAGAGAGGAGTTTTAATGTTGTTGTTCTGGTCTAAAAACAAGAAATGGATTTTAGTGCTTGGTCTTGTTCTGTTGATGGGTGTGCTCGCAGGCTGTGGCGCTCCAACAACCAAGACGACGGAGACTGCCGATTTATTGCACGGAAACTTCTGGGAGAAAAACGTCGTCTATTATTTTGCAATTACGCTTGATACGTTCGCAGGCTGGTTTGGCGATTCCTACGGACTTGCTATATTGCTTCTGACGATCATTGTAAGAACCTTGATTTTACCGTTAACGCTTAAGCAATACCGCAGCTCGAAGGCCATGCAGGCATTGCAGCCGCAAATGGCTGAGATTAAGAAGAAATACAAGGATAACCCGCAGAAGCAGCAAGAGGAAACGATGAAGCTGTTCCAGACGAATAAAGTAAATCCGATGGCAGGCTGCTTGCCGCTAATTGTTCAAATGCCGGTCTTTATCGCGCTTTACAACTCGATTTACATGAACCCTGATATTCGTGAGCATACGTTCCTTTGGTTTGAACTTGGTAAAAGCGCTAACGAGGGAGGCTGGACCTATTATTTCCTTCCACTCCTGGCTGCCGCAACGACTTTCATACAGTCTAAGATGATGCAGAAGCAGCAAACGCAAACGATGCCGGGCATGGGTATGATGTTGGCGATTTTCCCAGTGCTTATTTTTGTTATGGCGATCTCATTCCCAGCAGCGCTTCCGCTTTACTGGGTTTACAGCAACATTTACACAATTGTCCAAAACTACTTCCTATACGTTCGTTCATCTGACAAGGGTAAGGAGGCCCCTGCGAAATGAAGAAAATCGTTGCATCGGGGAAGACGGTAGAAGATGCTGTACGTAACGGACTAACACAATTGCAAGTAACTGAAGACCGCGTTAAACAAATTGTGCTGGAGCAGCCCACTAAAGGTTTTTTTGGACTGTTTGGCGCAAAGGAAGCGAAAGTCGAGCTTGAGCTTATTCCCGATCCTATGCTGGAAGCGGAGAAATTTCTCCGTGAAGTAGCTGGTACGATGGGCCTGCAAGTGAATATCGATCGAAAGCAAACAAGAGAAGGCACTCACCTGGCCGTATCAGGCAGCGGGGACCTTGGTATGCTGATTGGACGTCGCGGACAAACGTTGGATGCATTGCAGTACTTGGTTAATATTGTGGCTAATCGTTACTCAGACAGTCATTTGCGTATCGTACTTGATGCAGAGGATTTTCGGGAGCGCCGCCGCAAGACGTTAGCGGATTTATCCGATCGTTTGGCGGGACGTGTCATTCGCACGAGGAAAGAAGTTGTCCTCGAGCCAATGTCACCGCATGAGCGCAAAGTGATTCATTCGCAGCTGCAGAACCATCCTAAGGTGAAGACGTTCAGTAAGGGCGACGAGCCGAACCGGCGAGTTGTCATTGCGCTGAGACAATAAGGTGTACCGCATAAAAGTATACGAATCTATACGCTATCCACAGCAATGGCTCATAATGGTCATTGCTGTTTTTCCATTTGAGAGGTGCTGACAGCAATGGTACATGATACGATAGCAGCCATTTCGACAGCGGTCGGAGAAGGCGGCATCGCCATTATTAGAGTAAGCGGACCGGAGGCCATTTCCGGAATCGCAACGATTTTTCGTTCGAAAATAAGTCTGAAGGATGCAGAAACACATACGCTGCATTATGGACATATCATAGATCCTGCGTCGGGCGAAGAGGTAGAGGAAGTGCTGGTGACGCTAATGCGCGGGCCTCGCTCCTTTACAGCAGAGGATGTCGTTGAGATCAATGCGCATGGCGGCGTCATCGCCGTCAAGAAAGTGCTTGATGTCGTATTGCAGCTGAATGGCTACCGTACGGCGGAGCCTGGAGAGTTCACGAAGCGGGCTTTCCTGAATGGCCGGATAGACCTGATGCAGGCGGAGGCCGTTATCGATTTGATCCGGTCAAAATCGGATCGTGCTTTTTCCGTTGCCCGAAAGCAAGCGGAGGGAGTTCTGTCGAAAAGGATTAAGGCGTTAAGGCAGACAGTAATTGAGCTGCTTGCCCATATTGAAGTAAATATCGATTATCCGGAGCATGACGTTGAGGAAATGACGAGTTCGTTCATTCGTGACCAATGCGATTCTGCTATTGATGAAATAAATCGTCTGCTAAAAACGGCGAATGAAGGCAAAATATTACGAGAGGGCATCGTGACGGCAATTGTCGGACGCCCGAATGTCGGTAAATCATCTCTTATGAATGTGCTGACGCAGGAGAATAAAGCGATCGTCACGGATATCCCGGGAACGACCAGGGATGTCATTGAGCAGTTTGTTGCATTGAACGGAATTCCGCTTCGGCTGCTTGATACTGCCGGCATTCGCGAAACATCGGATGTGGTTGAGCGAATTGGCGTCGAACGTTCGCGAAATGCGCTGGAAGAAGCGGATCTGATTTTGTTCGTACTTAACAATAATGAGCCATTGCAAGCAGAGGATCGTGAGCTGCTGCAGCAATTGAAGGATCGACCCGTGATTGCGATCGTAAATAAGACTGACTTGCCGCGTCAATTAGAAATTGAGGTGGTGGAGGAGTCGATTTCTGCTGATTCAATCGTTAGAATGTCGGTTCTTGAGGAAAATGGGCTCGATCGTCTAGAGAAGACAATAAGTGAGATGTTTTTTGAGGGTCAGCTCGAATCAGGCGATTTGACTTATGTCAGCAACGTTCGACATATTGCTCTGCTGAAACGTGCGCGGCAATCGCTGGTTGATGCAATAGAAGCGTCGGACGCGGGTATTCCGATTGATCTTATTCAAATCGATGCGCGTTCGGCATGGGAGTCGCTTGGCGAAATTCTCGGCGATGAAGCCGGCGATTCATTGATCGACCAAATTTTCTCGCAGTTTTGCTTAGGGAAATAGATGGAAGTAGGCTTTCTGGCCAAACTTGGATTATGCTTATAAGAGTATGTTGTATGAGATAGGCCATATTGAATGCTTGAATATCGGTTTGCGATGAAAGCCAAGCTAAGTTTTTATTACTTTGACGGTTTTCTATGAAAACCTTAGATAGTGGTTACGAAGATTTTCTGCAAAAACCGAGCAATTGCTCAACTTGCAGCATTTCTACAAAATTCGAGCATTTGCTCAAAATGCCGGATTTCTACAAAAACCGAGTTTTTGTTTAGGTTGTAGGTTTTCTGCGAAAACCTTTAAGGAGGGTATAGAACAATGGGATATGTAGCTGGAGAATATGACGTTATCGTCATTGGAGCGGGACATGCGGGCTGTGAGGCTGCACTTGCTGCTGCGCGTATGGGCTGTGAGACGCTGCTGCTTACGATAAACTTAGACATGGTTGCTTTTATGCCATGTAATCCATCGATCGGAGGTCCGGCCAAAGGTCATGTCGTGCGTGAAATTGATGCGCTGGGCGGCGAGATGGGACGCAATATCGATAAAACGTTTATTCAAATGAGGATGCTCAATACAGGTAAAGGGCCAGCTGTGCATGCGCTGCGTGCACAGGCCGACAAATTTGATTATCAGCATCTAATGAAGAAGACGATTGAGGAAACCCCACATTTGACGCTGCGCCAAGGTATGGCGGAGGAGCTTATCGTTGAGGATGGCAAATGCTTAGGAATTGTAACAAAAACAGGTGCAGAATATCGTGCGCGCACGACCGTTGTTACGACAGGCACCTATTTGCGCGGCAAAATCATTATGGGCGAGCTGATGTATGAGAGCGGTCCGAACAATCAACAGCCATCGGTCAGACTATCCGCAAGCTTGAAGGAAAATGGTTTGGAGCTCGTACGTTTCAAGACAGGTACGCCTCCGCGTGTTCACAAGGACACGATTGACTTCTCCAAAACCGAAATTCAACCGGGAGACGACAAGCCTAAATTTTTCTCGCATGAAACGGAGTCGTCTACCAATGAACAGCTTCCTTGCTGGTTAACGTATACGTCGGAAGCGACGCATAAGATTATCAATGATAACCTGCATCGCGCTCCGATGTTCTCGGGTGCCATTGAGGGAACGGGCCCGCGTTATTGCCCATCTATTGAAGATAAAATTGTTCGATTCGCGGATAAGCCAAAGCACCAAATCTTTTTAGAGCCTGAAGGTAAAAATACATCCGAATACTACGTACAAGGACTCTCGACAAGCATGCCTGAGGATGTACAGTTAGGTATTTTACGTTCCATCCCAGGTTTGGAAAAAGTTGAGATGATGCGCAACGGTTATGCCATTGAGTATGATGCTGTAGTGCCAACACAGCTGTGGCCATCCTTGGAAACAAAGGTGATCGATAGTTTGTTCACTGCTGGACAAATTAATGGAACTTCCGGCTATGAAGAAGCTGCAGGGCAAGGCGTAATGGCTGGGATTAATGCTGCACGCAAGGTACAAGGCAAAGAACCGATTATTATTGGTCGCTCAGAAGGCTATATCGGGGTCATGATCGATGATCTCGTTACAAAAGGCACAAACGATCCTTACCGCTTACTCACTTCAAGAGCGGAATATCGTTTGCTTCTCCGTCACGACAACGCGGATTTGCGTTTAACGCCAACTGGCTATGAGATCGGTCTTATTTCAGAAGAACGTTACAATAAATTTTTGCGTAAAAAAGAGCTTGTTGAAATTGACATCGAGCGTTTGCGCGCAACAAAAGTAAAGCCGGATCAGGTTAATGAAATGTTGACTGCTGCCGGTACGGCCGCTATGGAGCATGGAACAGATGCCTTATCATTGCTTCGCCGTCCTGAAGTGACTTATGCGATGCTCGAAACCGTCGTTCCTTCCGTTCCGGAAATGACCGAGGAGATGAAGGAACAGGTTGAAATTCAAATCAAGTATGCGGGTTACATTGAGAAGCAGCTGGTTCAGGTTGAGCGGTTGAACAAAATGGAGAAAAAGCGGATTCCGGATGACATCGATTATAACGATGTACGCAGTCTAGCTTCAGAAGCGAAGCAAAAGCTTGCTCTTATCCGCCCGCTTTCTATCGGTCAGGCATCCCGTATTGCCGGAGTAACCCCTGCCGATATTTCAATCCTTCTTGTTTACCTGGAGCACTATAATCGTGTCACGGCAGCGAGGGGTTCGTAATATGGACGAAACATTGCAATGGTTTACGAAACGAATGGAGGAGAGCGGAATTCCGCTCTCAACCGTTCAGCTTGATCAGTTCGAGCTCTATTTCCGGCTGCTTGTCGAGTGGAATGAAAAAATGAATTTAACCGGCATTACGGAAAGAGATGCCGTGTATGAAAAGCATTTTTATGATTCTGTATCTCTTTCCTTCTACACGAATATGAACAACGTGCGAAAGCTCGCTGACATTGGATCGGGAGCAGGTTTTCCCAGCATTCCATTGAAAATTTGTTTCCCTCACTTGCAGGTGATGATTGTCGATTCTTTAAACAAAAGAATTCAGTTTCTAACTCATTTGAAGGAGCAGCTTGGTTTAGATCAGGTTTTATGTCTTCATAGCCGAGCTGAAGATATTGCGCAATTGCCAGAACACCGCGATAGCTATGATTTAGTAACAGCAAGGGCGGTTGCACGTTTGAATGTATTGAATGAATTTTGTTTGCCTTTCGTGAGGAAAGGCGGATTGTTTGCCGCGATGAAAGGCTCGCAATCTGATGAAGAAGTGCGGGAAGCATCTTTTAGCCTAAGAGAGCTAAAGGGGAAAATCAAATCGCAGCATCAGTTATCCCTTCCAAACGAGCAATCCGAACGCCATATTATTTTAATAGAAAAGATAGAAGCTACTCCTCGCAAATACCCTAGAAAAGCAGGAACTCCACTTAAGCAGCCGCTAATTTAGTTGTTGAGGAATGTTCCACGTGAAACATTTAAACGAATATGATAATGACAATCGAATATTCGCCATAATCATAGTACAATTATTCATTATAAAGAAGTGTCAAGCAGGAGAATGTTTAGCCATAGTCGAATTATATAGTTAGATGAAGAGACTGGACGATACCGGTAGGCGAGCGAATACAATTACTGCTGCCCTGTGACAGTTGTTAAATTGTAAGGTACATAATATATGCACTGAATAGTGGTTTTTCACTATACACGGCTATATTTTAGAAGAATCCTCTCCTATCATTACCGAATCAATTTGGTTATGGATGTTAGCCGTACAGTTGACGATTATTACCTGAGAGAGGTTCTAGTGACCTAAAATAATCCAATTGGCAATGAACCAATCTTACTGCTGAAGCGTACTTATTGCAAAAACCTTGTAATTGCTTTTTAATAGAATGATAGCATGTTAGGTGTTGAGTTATTAGGCATGCTTGCATTTTATATGAAACGCATGGTTTCTGTTGTGAGATGGAAATAATGGTTTCATTTGAAGCGGTTAGAAACAAGGTTTATCTCATGACCGGGTGGTAATTATCGATATGAAAGAACAATTTTCTCGATTGTTCGGCCTGTCCGAGCAGCGCATACCGCAAGATGAAGTTCGGCAAATACCGATTAATGAAATCGATGCGAGCCCTTTTCAGCCGCGTACGATTTTTGATGACGACCGAATTGAAGAGTTATGTCAGACGATAAAAACGCATGGTGTTATTCAGCCTATCGTTGTTCGTATGCGTAACGGAAGATATGAGATTATTGCAGGGGAACGCCGTTGGCGTGCCGTTACTAAGCTGGGGTATGATACGATTCCCGGCATTGTTCGTGAGTTCAACGACTCGCAGACGGCATCGATTGCTTTAATCGAAAATCTTCAGAGGGAAAACCTGTCGGCTATTGAAGAAGCGATTGCTTATCAAAAATTGATAGAGCTTCATCAGTTAACACAAGAAAGTCTGGCTCAGCGTCTCGGCAAAAGCCAATCGACTATTGCCAACAAATTACGGTTGTTAATGTTAAATGATACGATTAAAGCGGCCTTGATGGAGCGTAAAATTACGGAGCGGCATGCAAGAGCACTATTGTCGTTAGATAATGAAGAATTGCAGCTTAAAGTTTTAGAAGAAATTATAACTAAAGATTTAAACGTTAAGCAAACAGAAGTCAGAATAGCCTTCTTAAAAGAATCGACGAAATTGAAAAAGGCAAAGCGTATTTCTTTTACAAAGGATGTACGATTGGCGCTAAACACAATTAGACAATCGATTGAAATGGTATCTGGTTCTGGCTTGCAAATTAAAACGAACGAAAAGGATCATGATGATCATTATGAAATCGTCATTCAGATCCCTAAACGATAGAAGTAGAATAACGAAATTGCAATAATTCCATACTTATTTAGTGCCGTCCTCACTGAGGGCGGCGATGCCATTTGTAGCTAAATTTTTATATTCGTACAAGCATCAAGCGTAAACGTCCGACGCCTTTTTTGGGCTGCAAATCTCGTTTCGTGATGAAATGTAAGCGTCGTATACCGTTCATGTGTATACATGCTTATATTTCAAGAAAATAGCATATAAAAGTTGTACACATAGAGGTGAGCCGGTTTTGTCGAAAATTATTGCAATAGCTAATCAGAAGGGCGGTGTCGGAAAAACGACAACGTCTGTCAATCTAGCTGCCTGCCTAGCATCACTTGGTAAAAAAGTGTTGTTAGTTGATATTGATCCACAAGGGAATACAACTAGCGGGCTTGGTATCAACAAGGGTGATGTAACCAATTGTATTTATGATGTTCTTATTAATGATGTCCATCCGAAAGATGCGATGTTTGACACAGGCGTTCAAGGTTTGAAAATCATTCCGGCTACGATTCAACTGGCTGGTGCGGAGATCGAGTTGGTACCTACGATATCGCGTGAGCTCCGTTTGAAAAAATCTTTGCAAATGGTTAAGGATGAATTTGATTATGTTCTAATTGATTGCCCTCCTTCGCTCGGTATATTGACGATCAACTCGTTAACCGCAGCTGATTCGGTTCTAATTCCTATACAATGTGAATATTATGCGCTTGAAGGATTGAGTCAACTATTAAATACAGTTCGACTCGTTCAGAAGCATTTGAATACATCTCTTCAAATCGAAGGTGTTCTTTTGACGATGCTTGATGCAAGAACAAATCTTGGCATCCAAGTTATTGAAGAGGTTAAAAAATATTTTCAACAAAAGGTTTATCAAACAATTATTCCGCGCAATGTTCGTTTGAGTGAGGCGCCTTCACACGGCCAAGCTATTATCACATACGATCCGCGATCTAAAGGTGCGGAAGTTTATCTTGAACTCGCAAAGGAAGTGATTATGTATGAGCAAGCGGCTAGGTAGAGGGCTGGATGCGCTTATCCCATCGCTTTCTGTGAATGATGATGATAAAGTGATTGAAATTTCATTATCTCAATTGAGACCCAATCCATATCAGCCAAGAAAAACGTTCGACGAGGATTCCATTAAAGAACTAGCTGAATCCATTAAACAGCACGGTATCATTCAACCGATTATCGTTCGTACGGTGCTCAAAGGTTACGAAATTATAGCAGGGGAAAGACGGTTCCGTGCTTCTCAATTTTGCGGGAATGCTACGATACCTGCAGTAGTAAGATCATTTACTGATCAACAGGTCATGGAAATTGCATTAATTGAAAATCTTCAACGTGAGGATTTGAATGCTATAGAGGTTGCTGTTGCTTACCAGGCTTTAATCGACAAGTTTAAGCTTACGCAAGAGGAGTTATCAATGAAGGTGGGCAAGTCTCGCTCGCACATCGCTAACTTTGTTCGTTTACTTTCACTGCCTGCCGAAATTAAGGATAATGTTTCACGTGGAACAATTTCCATGGGACATGCAAGGGCTTTAGTTGGTATTAAGGATGAAAAGTCTCAGAAGGAATTAGCCGATTTAACCGTTTCCTTGGAGTGGAGTGTTCGTGATCTCGAAGAGGCCATTCAGAAGCTGGATACGAAGCAGTCTGAAGATAAAACAAAGCCGAATCAGAAAAAACGCGATCCATATATTGATCATCTTGAAGAGTCGTTGCGCGAACGGTTTAAGACGACAGTTAAAATTAAACAGCAAAAAGATAAAGGTAAAATTGAGCTTCAATACTATAGCAAACAAGATTTGGAACGATTGCTAGAGTTGCTCCAGTACATGGCGTAAGCTATACCAAACAATGGCATACCTAAGTTGTAATCTTGCTTTTGAAAGATTAAACTAAGGTATGCCATTGTTGTGAATATGGAGTAGGAAAGGTGTGGAATTCGTGATTAATAATGAGCAGTCGGTTATCTATTTGGACCATGCGGCAACCTCTTGGCCTAAGCCGCCGGCAGTAACGGAGGCCGTTGTAAATGCAATGTTAAATGATGCAGCTAATCCGGGAAGAGGCAGCCATGCTATGGCTGTGCGGGCAAGTCGTATAATGTTTGATACGCGTAAGCAGCTGGCCAAGCTGTTTAACATAAAAAATCCAAATGATATTGCATTTACCTCCAATACGACAATGTCACTCAATATGGCAATCAAAGGTTGGCTTAAACCGGGAGACCATGTCATTGCGACTTCCGTTGAGCATAATTCGGTAAGACGGCCGCTTTATTTTTTGGAGCAAACAATTGGCATTGAAGTAACCTACGTAGAATCCGATGAACGTGGAAATCTAAATATAGATGACGTTGCAGAAGCGATTCAGCCTAATACAACATTAGTTATTGTCAATCATAGCTCAAACCTATTAGGAACAATTATGCCGGTGGCAGATATTGCAGAGCTCACAAGAAGGCATGGCATTAAACTTCTTGTTGATGCTGCTCAAAGTGCAGGGATTATTCCTATAGATGTGAGATCGATGGGGATTCATATGCTCGCTTTCCCTGGACATAAGGGCTTGCTTGGTCCACAGGGGACAGGAGGGTTGTTCATCGATCCTGAGATGGATTTGCTGCCATTGTTGCATGGAGGAACTGGGAGTCAATCAGAGGCGCGTGAGCAGCCTCTAGTTAGGCCGGATAGATACGAGGCAGGTACGCAAAATACACCAGGCTTGGCAGGTCTTAAAACTGGTGTTCAGCATGTATTGAATGAGACGGTACAGAACATCCATACTAAGGAATGGGCTCTGACGCAACGACTTATTGAGGGACTTATGCCTGTGAATGGCGTAAAGCTAATCGGACCGGAACTCGGAGAACAACGAACAGGAATTGTGGCTTTTAATCTTGAGGGTGTTGATCCGTCTGAACTGTCTTTTATTTTGGACCAGCACTACCGGATCGCCGTGCGAGCAGGCTTTCATTGTACACCGCTCGCACATGCATGCGCAGGAACATCGGCAACAGGAGCTATTCGTGCTAGTGTTGGCATTTATACGACGGATGCGGAAATCGACGCTTTAACGAATGCCATAAAGGAAATAGCACAGCAATATGGGGTTTAGCAATTAATTGGGGGCGGAACAACAACGATGGAAGATTGGACATCAAATCCGATGAATGCTGTTACAGTAGTCTTAGCTTTATTTGTCATCATTTTATTCATTTGGATAGCGGTCATTGGCGGGCGGCTGAAAAAGCTGCGAAAGCAATATACAGCGGTCATGGGGAACACAGGCGTGACGAATTTGGAAGACATCATCATTGAATTGAAGGAAGAGCTAGCCGAGCAGCAGCATGCGAATAAACAACTGAAGGCACAGGTGAAAGAGGTTCAAATGTCGTTGCCTCAGCAAAAAGGGAAAATTGGCATCATTCGATATAATGCTTTTGCCGAACATGGTAGTGATCTCAGCTTCTCCATAGCTATTGTAAATGAAGAGAAGGACGGTGCAGTCTTTACTGGTATTCATAACCGGGAAAATACGTACGTGTATGCAAAGCCGCTTGAAAAAGGGGATTCACCGTATCAGTTAACGCCAGAAGAGCGTAAAGCCATTGTAGAAGCCAAATAAGATGAGTAGCTAGAAGATTAGTTGTTGTCAGCGGCAGCTGTTTGCTCGCGAACGCTTGAGTTGAGAAGCGCATTGTTCGCTATTGCTGTAAATAAGCTGAGTGAAATAATGTCGGACATTTTCATAACAAGATGAAGACGAGTGTTTTGGAGCACGAAATATTCCATAAAGCCGCCGACGTTTACAATACCGGTAATATGAATGTCGCCAACAGGGGGGAGATCCTTGTTGACGCCGGCGCCAGGACGTACGGGGCCAACTCCAACTTGAATGCTGCCAACGCTGGATACTTGACCTAGGCAAGCATCAATTCCGATAACAAAAGGCTTATGGAACCGGCGGTTGATTTCGATCAGAGTATCATCCAGGTTCATTGCGTGAACGGGATTCTCTAATGTACCGAATAACGAAAAGTGTGAGCTGCGGTACTTGGATAAAGAGGTTCCAATTAGCGGCCCTAATGCATCTCCGGTGGAACGATCCGTTCCAACACAGACGACTACGATGGGGCGGTTATCGGCCATTTCTTCCAGCATGGCGGTAAGGCGGTTAACGAGCATGCCGATTACGTTAACGGTAGTATAGGGTACCTTCAAAGGCGTCTCTTTAATAAATGGAAGCTTCATAGAATCCCTCCGATAATGCCGAATATGTTACTAGTATATGGATGGGACAACCATTTTATACGTCAGATAGTTTGATATTTATGAATAAGCTTACGAAGGCAATTTGTCATACAAACAAGTGGGGGGTCTTGCTCGTGTTAATTGCATTTGATTCAACTCAGCAGGCATTACGCGCCGAGATGCTGCTCGAGTACGCAGAGATTGAAATTGACATCTGTCCCACGCCGAAGGAAATAACAGCCGGCTGCGCGTTGTCGATTCATTTTCCGGAAGATGATTTAAGGGTGGTGAAGGAAGTCATTGAGCAAGAAAACGTGGAAATTAGGGGCATATTTAGAGCAGTGCAGGCTGGCTACGAGCAAATAGAAGTGTAGACAGAAACCAGGATAGTAAGGGAGGAATAATGGTGTCGATCAATGAACGTTATAATAAAGTTATGGAATGGTTGACAGATAACGAACTATGGTTAGCCTTTGGCAGTTCAGCACTACGCGTAGCTTTATTTTTATTTATCGGCCGTTTAGTCGTATGGATCATACATAAAACTATAGATCGGGTCATCTTAGAGCGAGAGAGCAAACGATTGCCAAATCATACCCGGAGAATGACAACGTTAGGGAAGCTGATGAAAAATGTAGCTTCGTATGTTGTTTACTTTATTACGGTCATGCTCATCCTGTCCGAATTCGGCATTAATCTCGGCCCATTGCTTGCAGGAGCAGGAGTGCTTGGGTTAGCAATCGGATTTGGCGCACAAAGCTTAGTGAAGGATATTATTACAGGTTTTTTTATTGTGCTGGAGGATCAGTTCGCCGTTGGGGATGTTATTCAAACGGGAACGTTTAAAGGGACGGTGGATGTGATCGGGCTTCGTACGACTCGCGTACAAAGCTGGACCGGAGAGGTGCATATTATCCCAAACGGAATGATTAACGAGGTCACGAATTTTTCCGTTAATAATTCAATCGCTGTAGTGGATATTTCAATTGCGTTTGAGGAAGAGGTCGACCGGGCGCTGGATGTTATCCGCCACACGATGATCACGATAAGGGATGAGAATCTCATTAATGCGCCTGAGGTGCTTGGCATACAAACGATTGCTACGACAGGGGTAACCATTCGCATCATTGCGGAATGCCGGCCGAATATGAATTCGATCGTTTCACGCAAGCTGAATATGGAGATTAAGAAAGCGTTGGATGCTAGCGGTATTGAAATTCCATATCCACGAATGGTCACTTATCATCGCAATGAAAAGGGAGGCGGTCTTGGTGGAGCGTAAGCAGTTTGAGCTGGGTGATGTCGTTCAAATGAAAAAACAGCATCCATGCGGCTCTAATGAGATGGAGATCATCCGAATGGGGATGGATATCCGCATCAAGTGTGTCGGTTGCAAGCATAGTGTACTTATACCGAGAGCGAAATTTGAAAAAAACATGAAGAAGGTGCTCCGGTCAAAAGCAGCTGAAGACGGCATAGCTGAAGCCTAACCGCAGCGCTTAAAAATAATTTCGGACAAGTACTTGCGTGATGACAGGCTCTATGATATTATATTTTTTGTGTCAACAACACGCGGAGAGGTACCCAAGAGGCCCAAGGGGGCTGACTCGAAATCAGCTAGGCGGGTCAAACCGTGCGTGGGTTCGAATCCCACCTTCTCCGCCATAAACATTAAACAGACAAACGATTCGGTCACCGAATCGTTTTTTTATTTTATATAGCCTAATAAGGAGGCGAGCCAATTGAGCACACCCAAGCTGCCATTAACGGATGATGAACGAAAGCGGTTAAGACAAGCAAGGATTAAGCTTGCAGACGTGGCGGGATATAACCCGGAGGAATTAAGCATTAGCTTAAATGTACCGTCAGAAAGAGCGAACTTATTAGTTGCACTTGCGAGGTTTCAAGCGGTGCCTTCAATTGGCCCAAGTCTTGCTGGAAATTTAGTCGAGCTAGGCTTTTATTCTATGGAGCAGATTAAAACCGGAGGAGAGACCGGAGCACAGCTTGTAGAACGGTTAGAGAGGCTGCACGGAGTTTGGATGGATCCTTGCGTCGAGGACGTTATGCGGCTTGCTGTCCATCATGCAAACGTTCCTGGCAGCGATAAGCAATG
>DATJKM010000331.1:0-9771 GCA_035491515.1 Candidatus Udaeobacter sp.
AATCTGCTGGACTGGACGCCGATTGATTCGTTTGGATACGGCGCTTATGTACATAACGGCGGTGTTTGGGAATGCCCGGACTTCTTCCCGTTATACGTTGGCGGAGTGAAGAAATGGGTACTGATGCTCAGCACCGGCGCAAGAGCGGAGACGAACGGCTCGGATTCGGAATATTTTATCGGCAGCTTTGACGGACAGCGCTTTACGAGTGACAATCCCGCAGAAACGGTGCTGCGCCACGAAAGCGGAAGAGATATGTACGCAGCTATGACCTTTGCGGATATGCCGGATGGGCGCCGGGTGGAAATAGGGTGGATGGCGAACTGGGATTATCCGTTTTCCTTCCCGACCTCGCCGTGGAAAGGCCAAATGTCCGTTCCGCGCGAGCTGCTGCTTAAAGCAAACGATAACGGCGATTTACGTCTCGTTCAGCAGCCTGTCGAAGAATTGGAAGCGCTGCGGGGCACGGTGAAAAATTGGAGCAATGAGCTCATAACTCCTGCAAGCGGTAATTTGCTGGAGGGTGTGACAGGAACCGCGTTTGAGATCGTGGCGGAGGTGGAGCTGCCGGCGGAAAATGCTGCAGCCGAGTTCGGTTTCGGCGTGCGGGAGCTCGGCGGAGAGCAAACGAAGATCGGTTACGAGACCGGTTCGGATAACCTGTTCGTAGACCGGACGTCGGCAGGGCGAAACGATTTTACAGAGCTATTTCGGCCGTTGCAGGGGGCGAATTTGACGCAGGGCGAGAATAATCGCATACGCATGCGTATATTTGTTGATGAATCATCGGTTGAAGTATTCGGCAACGATGGCGAGGCCGTTATTTCGAGCCTGATTTTCCCGGGTGCGGCGCGGGACGGCATGAGCTTCTATACCGAGGGCGGAAATGTCAATGTCGTATCGCTGGACGTTTACCCGCTGTCGAACATATGGCGTGACGATGTGATTGACGGACCATCACCGGACAAGGTTGTGATGGATGTTAGCAAGCTTGAGCTTGCTGCCGGCCAGACGCATAGCCTGTACGCTTCGGTG
Organism: Candidatus Udaeobacter sp.; assembly: GCA_035491515.1. Classification (GTDB taxonomy): domain Bacteria; phylum Bacillota; class Bacilli; order Paenibacillales; family Paenibacillaceae; genus Pristimantibacillus. The sequence continues at coordinate 1,036 of DATJKM010000331.1, forward strand.
CTTCCGCATACGGCTGACAATAAAGAGCTTACATGGACCACAAGCAATGCTGCCGTTGCAACCGTGTCCGGCGCAAATTCACGCAGCCGGGCAGTGACAGCGGCCGCTGAGGGGAGAGCTGTCATAACAGCAGCAACGCAAGACGGAAATATCGTCGGTCAGACGCTCGTAACGGTAGGCAGCTTCCAAACGAACCTGACGGGCTGGCATGCAGCATCCAAAGGACAATGGCTGACGTCAGCAGACGGCGCTTCCGGCATGTTCGATAAAGACGCCAATTATATGTCGGCGGATAGCGCGAGAAACTTCATTTATGAGGCGGACGTGAAGCTTGATCCCGCCGGTGGCGCGGCTTCCATGCTGTTCCGCGCTAACAGCGACGGTTCGAGCGGGTATTATTTTAACATCGATCCGAACATGAAGGCTCTGAGGTTATTTTATAAGGATAACGGTTCCTTCCAGGACGATCAGCTGCTCGCGAAGGTGCCGGCCTTTATTTCGCCTGGCAAGACCTATCATGTCAAAATCGCGGCGAACGGCACGAATATTAAAGTATATTTCGACGGCGGCAGCGAGCCTGTTATCGATGAGAACGATGTAACCTTTGCAAGAGGTTACTTTGGGATTAATGTGTTTGGCGGCAGAGCTTATTATCAGAATGTATATGCTGAAATAACAGAGCCGGTGCAGGAGACGGTGTACAAAATCGTTAATCCGAACAGCGGCAAAGTGCTGGAGGCGGACAGCACGGCGAATGGCGCACATGTGAAAATTCGGACCGATTCAGGCGCCGACAGCCAAAAATGGTATGTGGAGAAGGCGGGTGCCGGCAGCTTTACCATCCGCGGAGCGGTGAGCGGCAAAGTGCTTGACGCATCGGGCCCGGATAACGGCTCGCCTTTGCAGATTTGGCGTAATTTCGGTTACGAAAACCAGCGCTGGACGATGCCAGAGAATGAGGATGGCACAATCGCTATAGTCGCAGTTAACAGCGGCAAGGCGCTCGATGTCGATAACGGCGGTACGGCAGATGGCACGGCGGTACAGTTATGGGAACGCAATGCATTTGCCGCGCAAAAATGGACGCTTGTCGAGATTGTCCCGCAGGCGGAGGGCGGCAGCGGCAATGCGGGTGAAAGCTCGGGCGGCGAAGGGGGCGGCAACCCGGAGGAAGGCGCTGGTGACGGTGAAGGCGGAAATACAGGTGAGTCTCCGAGTGGCGGCGAAGCCGGAAATCAAAGCCCAAACCCTGCCGGCAGTGTGATTATCACTACCCGAATCGACGGGACGGAGGCGGACTTTGCTGACGGAACAACCGAGCTGACGGAAGCGGGCGAGCTGACCGTCATTACGGTCGATGCCGGTAAGATGCAGTCCTTGCTAGAGCAGGGCAGAAGTCATAAGCTGACCATCCATGCTCCTGCAGCAGGGGAGGTCCGGCTTGAGGGCTTGTCCGTTTCAGACTTGGCGCTGCTTAGCGGCAGCCGGTCCAGCTTGACGCTTCAAACGGCACACGGCATATTTCCGGTAGCGGGGAGCAAGGATTGGAAGGCTGCCGTGCGGCCTTTCGGAAAGGAGGCTTCGCCGGCGGACATTAAAGTGAGCGTATCGACCGGCAAAGCATCCGAGCAGATCCGGAAGCTGGCGGAAGCGACTGCCGATAAAGGCGGCTATGAGCTGCTGGTGGATCCGATCAGCTTTACGCTGTCACTCCGCTACGGCGGACGCGAAATCGATGTGATGGAGAAAGGGAAAACAATCAAATTTATAGCGATTCCTGCACATACGGACGTCTCCAAGCTGTCGACTGCGGCAGCTGTTTATGCCGACGGATCGATCTCCCCTTTGCCGACTGTCATAGAGTCTATTGACGGAAGCAATTATGCGAGAGTAACGGATCGGAACGACAGCCCGATGTATACGCTAGTTGCGATCGCGGTAAATGGCATCCCTCTAAAATGATATAATAAGCATGAATCTGGGTATGAAGGAGAGGGAAAGCGATGAAGCTTATCGATTTGAGCGTACCGCTCAGTCCTAGCATCCGGGAGCCGCTTCCGGCAAAGATCAATTATGCGAGCCATGAGGAAGGGGCACAGCAAGCTGCTGCGATTCTTGACCTCAAGCCGGACGATTTTCCGGAGAGCCGGGCATGGGCAACGGAAACGGTGACGCTGAGTACACATACGGGCACTCACATCGACGCGCCGTGGCACTACTGGCCGACTTCGGAAGGGAAACCGTCAAGAACGATTGACGAGCTCCCGCTCGAATGGTTTTATTCAGACGGAGTACTGCTCGATTTCAGCGCGAAGACGCCGGGTTACGAGATTACAACGGAAGACCTTATCGCCGAGCTTCAGCGGATCGGATACACGCTCAAACCGTTTGATATCGTTCTCATCCGGTGCGATGCGGACAAGCGACTCTACCACGAACATTATGCGTTCCTTCACGCAGGGGTATCGGCCGAAGCGACGCGCTGGCTGCTGAATCAGGGCATCAAGGTGGTCGGCACCGATGGCTGGGGCTGGGATATACCGCTCAACCTGCAAGCCGAATCATACAAACAAGTGCCGCGGGATGACGTCCTATGGGCCGCGCACTTTGTCGGTAAGGACCACGAATACTGCCAGATCGAGAAACTGGCCAATTTAGAGCAAATTCCACGGCCATTCGGCTTTAAAGTTTGCTGCTTTCCGGTGAAAGTGGAAAAGGCGAGCGGAGGATGGGCCCGTCCGGTCGCCATCGTGGAGGAATAAGCAGGGAAAGACGAAAACGGCACAATGCTACAGCCTTGCGCGGCAATTTCCGCACAAGGCTGTTACACTTTAGCTTTGGACAAGAACATCTATCTAAAAATGAAAAACATGTCATTCGTCTCTTTTATTTAAAAATATTAAACGAGAGCTCCGGCATTCTGAACAGTCTTTAATGCTTGCTCGAAATCGGCTTCATCGACAACGATCGTAAGAACGGTGTTTATTCCGGTAACTTTATTGTCGGGACCGCCTGCGCTCATGTCGCTCGCGCTGACGCTGGTGGCGGCTAAAATTCCGGCATTCCGGTCGTTGAAATCGCCGCCTAAAGTGAGATAACCGAGGCTTGGAATATTTCCGGTGATGGGGTTTGTTACATGGTCGCTTCCGCTTCCGGGGTAGGCGTTAACCCGGTCTATTGATGTATCGATAAGATTCAAACCCTTTAGCTGCTGCAGCGCGTCCTTCGCCTGTTCGGGACTGTTAAAGAAAGCAAGTATATTTTTCTCTGCCATTATCTGACCTCCTTTCGATTCCTCAATAGCTTGAACTTCGATCAACCTAACTATACATAAATTGCATATAATCCATGAAAATAACGCAATCTACAGGGGTCTGCTTTTATCTTTAAGGAGGTGTTATCCATGGCAAGGCAGCATAACCAAGCGTCCAAAGCAGAAGTGCAGACGACCGAAATGAATAAAATGCCTGTGGCAAACGAAGAAGATACGGAGTTTTCCGCAGAGCCCGCAGAAGAAGCGGCAAAAGCTTTCCAGCAAAACCGAGATACAGAGGCTGAAGAAGAGTAATAACCGCTCGGCATTTTTTCCCGATAAGGAGATGCGCTATGGCAGACCGAAATCAGGCAAAGAATCAGAGAATCGAAACAACGGACCAGGTTCCGGAAGTAAAGATCGTGGCAGAAATGCCGGAGGATTCTGAAATTCGCGAACATCTCAAGGAGATGCAGGAGAATGACGGATACAAAGGATCATGCGGCGGCCTTTAAGAATGTCAATTGAATAAAAAGGATTGAATTTCAAATGAATGACAAGGAAATCTATGCTAACGTTACGAGTCGTAATGATCGATATGATGAATCCCGAATCATCGAAGACGGCACGGAGCCGATCGAAAATTCTGACGTGGATGCAATCGCTGCAGTAAAGGGGCATATTGAGAGACAGGACCTGGAAGGAACGGAATTTGGCTCGGAAGAGGAGCTTAACGGCAAAGAAGAACAATGCCGGGAACTTGAATAAGCAGACAGAAAAAGACACCTTTGCAGGTGTCTTTTTAATAGGAAGAGGCCTTGAGTTATGATATGTACATTTTTATATAGATCTCAGGTTTCAATGAAATAATATATTTTAGATTTTCGGATTCGTCCCCGGACGAGTGGTCCATGACATTCATATGCATTTGTACCCATTTACAAGAAACAGCGCAAGCGATCATAATAAATGTTGTTCCAACTATTTCCAAGGAGTGATTCCATGCCGAAGAAAATTTTGTTTCTGACTGGTGACGGTGCAGAGGTTTTGGAAGTCTATTACCCGTATTATCGCGTTCTGGAGGAAGGCTACGAGGCCGTGATCGCGGCACCGTCGAAGAAAGTGATACATACGGTCGTACACGATTTCGTGGACGGCTGGGAGACGTATACAGAGAAGCCGGCTCATCAGCTGCAGGCCCATATTGCGTTTGAGAACGTAGATCCCGCTGATTATGACGGGCTGATCATCCCGGGCGGCCGGGCGCCGGAGTATATTCGGACAAATGAGCATTTGCCGCGTCTTATCCACCATTTTCTAGAATCGGACAAGCCGGTCGGCGCGATCTGCCACGCCGCCCAAGTATTCGCCGCATTGAAGGACAAGAGTTTCTTCGAAGGGCGCACGATGACGGCTTACAGCGCGTGCAGGCTCGATGTGGAGCAGCTGGGTGCCCGCTATGCACCGGATACGCTTCATGTGGACGGCAAGTTGGTAACCGGACACGCGTGGCCGGATCTGCCGGGCTTTATGAGAGAGTTTCTGAAGCTCCTCCGCTAAGCGGGAGGAGACAAATAACCGCCGGTGCAGAAGAATTTCACGCCCGGCGGTATGGTATATGACACTCCTATGTCGAAGCGGGTAAAATGCCCTTTTATTCTTTCGTTATACCTATCTAAGGGGTGGAGGCCGGTCTTTCTAACGGAACGGGTCGGAGCCCTTTTTCGTAACATCTACCGATACTCCTTGTTTTCTAATATTAAAAAGCCCAATTTCTCAGCATTAAAATTGAGAAATTAGGCTTTTTTCGTTACTCCATTAAAACGTCCGTTTGTTGCAAAATCGAAAATATGAATTGTTGCTGGCTGCTTGCTGCAAAACGTTAACTTGACATTAGATTCTATTTTGTGAGACGGGTACATTTTTAGCAAGCAATTCGCTATGAACAATCCGTATCCAGCTAATTATTATGTCTTTGCAAGTTTGTGTGCCTCAACGCCTCGTTGAAGGAAATCCGTATTCTCCAGCGCGCCACGCTACTAGTAGCGCAAGGATCAATAGAATAAACAATACCCACGGGAAGGAGCCGACACCAAGTGTTTCAATAAGAATCCCGCCCATCACACCGCCGCCGCCGATGGCTAGGTTCCATGCCGTCACCAGCATCGACTGGGCCACATCTGCACTCTCGCCAGCAGCTTCAGCAATTGCTGTCTGTAGCAAAGTCGCCGCGCCCCCGAACGTAACTCCCCACACAGCAACCACTAGGTAGATCACGACGGGCTGGCTGCTGCTTATGCTTAATGCGATAGATGCCAGGGCGAAAACAGCGAGGCTGATCAGAACCAATGGACGCAGTTTGCGGTCGATCAAAACACCAATGACCCAGATGCCAACAAGCGCTGTCATGCCGAAATTAAGCAGTACCAAATCAACGCTCTGGGTAAGCCCAGCCTGAGCAAGATACGGTGCAATATAGGTATACAGGATGTTATGTGCTAGCACCCAAGCCAGAACGACAAACAGTACCGGCCGTACCCCTGGAATAACAAAGACCTTGTAGAGAGGGAGCCGCTTATCAGGGGCCTCTCCTGGATAGTCTGGTAGCTTCCAAAGCACCCAGGCGGCCAGCATCAGAGCCAAAAGCGACATGATCCCGAAGACAGTGCGCCAGCCCGCAAGGGCACCGAGAAGTGTTCCAGCAGGGACACCGAGTGCCAGGGCGAGAGGCGTACCAACCATCGCCACCGCCATAGCTCGTCCCTTGAATGACTCCGGCACCATGCGCCGGGCATACCCTGCTATCATGCCCCATAAGACACCAGCGGATATGCCCGCAAAGAACCGAGCTGCCAGCGTCAGTGTATAATTGGAAGAAAGAGTGGTGACGGTGTTGAATACGAGAAAACCAAGGATGCACATTAGCAGCAGTGGCCGCCGCCGCCATCCGCGCGTCGCGGTGGTTAAGGGAATCGCGGCCAACAGTGAACCAAGGGCGTACAAGGTGACAAGTTGACCCGCAAGGGCCTCCGAGACTCCAAGTCCATCACCTATTTGGAGCAACAAGCCGGCCGGAATCGTTTCGGTAAGAATACAGATAAACCCAGTCATAGCAAGGGCGAGTAATCCAGCCCATGGGAGACGTTCAGAAGCGGGAGTGCTGGAGGCACTCTGTGTGACAGAAGTTGTGTATTGGCTCATTTCAGAAGCACCTCTCTTTTATAATTGTAGATTATATAATCCTCTGCAGAGCGATTAATCGTCTAATAGAAATTAAGTGACGTACTGACGGTCTAATGTGAGCAGTAAAGAATATAGGGTTTAAGGGTATTGTTTTAGATTTCTGTCATAAATGGCTTCACAAAGGTCAACAGTAAACTGACCCGACATGCCTTCCAGTGCGGTATTGGTGAACGCCACGACGCTGAGCCGCTGCTTAGGATCGACGAACCACGAATGACCATAGGTACCACCCATGCGCCATGTACCCGGGGATTCCGGAGTGTCTGCGGCGGCAGGATCCTTGAGCAGCGTAATACCTAGGCCGAAGCCTCGCCCTGGCCAAAAGGCCATTGGCAGATCGCCGATCTGGTTGGTAGTCATTTCGCGAACGATATGCTCCGGCAGCAGGGGGGCTCCGCCCTTGCGTAATGTTTCCAGCAGTTGCAAAAAGTCACCGGCGCTGCCGACCATGCCAGCTCCCCCAGAATGATAGGCAGTGTCGTCAAGTGCCCTGCCAGGGGCAAGCCTGAAGCCCGCTGTGCCCTCCAAAAAGGCAATGCTGCCTTGATCAGTTAGACGCCGTGGCTCTGGAGCTTCATTCGCATAGGCAGTGGCAAGCCGCTCCGGGTCGGCTGCAGTAAAACCTGTGTCGCTCATGCCAAGCGGCTTTGTCACTAGCGAACGAATGGCTTCGCTGAGTGGCATTTCTGTAACCTTCGCAATCACTGCCCCCAGTACATCTGTCGCGATGGAATATTTCCACTCAGTGCCTGGAGCGTAAAGGAGCGGAACAGAGGCGATGCGTCGCAGGTTCTCTTCCAACGTGATGTCGGGCTGATCCATGCCATCCGATACCCCTGCCCGCTGATAGGAACCATTCTCTTCTTGAAAGAATCGGTAAGACAGACCCGCGGTGTGTGTCATCAAGTGACGAATTGTCAATGTCGCGAATTCCCCGTTCTGCAGACGTGGCCGAAACTCTGGAAGCCAACGATCAACGTGATCGTCCAGTTGAAGGCGACCTTGCGCAACTAATACTAGGGCAGCCGTTGAAACGATAGGTTTGGTAACCGAGGCGAGCCGGAATAAGGCATCTTCTCGCATGAGCAGGTTCATCTCGCGGTCGGCAAGACCAGCAGCACGGCTATAAACCAGTACCCCATCTATCGCCACTTTAATGACAGCGCCGACCAACCGCTTGTCGGCAAGCGTTCGATCGATTACTTCATCGATGCGACCTGGTAAACATTCTGGATTAATATTGTTTGAATTCAACATACTCAACAGTCTTCATCCTTTCGGAATAGTTAAAGCTTTAAATACTTTACTATTGTGAGTTAATTATATAAAATGAGTTACATTGATTACATAAGTCAATCAAGATATATTGGCCTTGTATCAATTAAAAACAAGCTAGTTTGTAGAAAAATCCTTAAATTTAAAGGAGTTGATTTCAATGGACCGCGTTGATATGCAAATTCTTTTCCACATTCAAAGCCAAGCGAGAATTTCTATGACGGAACTAGGAAAACATGTCGGTCTTTCACAACCCGCAGTTACGGAAAGAGTTAGGCGTTTGGAGGAAAAAGGCATCATCAGCGAATATCGCACCGTTATTTCCCCTGAAAAAATTGGAAAATATGCTGCTGCCTATATGTTGGTTCATTCAAGGGATTGTAACGCATTCCTTGATTTCTGCCGCTCAACTCCCGATGTCGTCGAATGTTACCGTATAAGTGGAGAACACAACTACTTATTGAAAGTAATAAGCGACTCCACACGAGCCCTCGAGGAGTTCGGAAATCAATGTGATAAATACGGGACCTACACGATTCTAATCGTGATGTCATCGCCTATCGAGCATAAATTTCTTATACCTTCGCTTGAAAAAACAAACTTAAACATGTTGAGTTAGATAGAGGTAGTTAAAATTACAACATAACAAAAAGGAGTCCGTTATCGAACCGGAATCCTAGCACTATTTTACAGCCATATATTTAAAAGATGCTGGCTGCTTTTTTATACTTCTTAAACTTTCAGTAAGCCAAGAATAGTCAAGCTTATCATACGGCAAAACGAGAGGATCGCCAGCCATCCGCCATAGGAGCGGAATGGAGCGATCCTCTTCGTTTTTAATGCCCTTATAGCCGTTTGCGCTTATAGAATGCGATGAATGCACACGATAACAGCAAGATCACGAGTGCGATTCCGGTAGTCGCCGCTTCCTTAGGACTGGCTTGGACTTGAACAACTTGTGTACC
>DATJKM010000332.1:0-3573 GCA_035491515.1 Candidatus Udaeobacter sp.
CAGCTGGGATTCGGGCGGCGATAGAATGAGCTTTATCTTCTTCTTATTCAGCAGCGCCGTACGATTCATTATAAAGCTTTGCTTGTTATCCTTGACGATAACGGGCATGAGCGGATCAAGTCCCTCCTCCGTAGCGCGCCGGGAAAAGTCCGACAAAGATTCGACGTAGGTATAAGAGGATTCTGTGCCGTCTGCGCCAAAGCTGAGAAACAGCGTGTTGCCCGGATAACGCTCCGAGACCGGCCTCACCTTAAGCAGGCTCTCGGCATCCGGCTTGCCAATCGCGATATCGGCTACGCTTTGAATATCTCTTCGTCTCATCATCCATTGAAGAAGATCCCGATAGTCCTTGCGCGCAAGCTTCTCGCCGATGATAAACACTTTGCAATGCCCGAAATCGAGCTCCTTGTCGACATAAGCCTTTAGCATGCGAACGCCTTCTGAAATGCTTTCGGATTCAATCGTTTCGATTTGCGTCTTGGATGCGCCAGGCTCGATTTTCGGTGACGGTACAGCCAGCTGAAGCGTGATGCGATATGGTTTTTTTTCGTTGTCGGACATGTCGAGCCCGAGCGCGACGACGAAGAAGCGTTTGTCGATGTCTTTAAAGCCGCAGCTGCTGAGCATGCCAAGGACGATGATCGCCAGCAGAATTCTGTTTGTTAGCCTCAAGCAGCTGTAGACCTCCTTCGACTTAGCACGAATACCCAAATGACGGTCAAAATTTCAATGAACATTCGGAAAACGAGCCAAAAGGATGTAATGTACATGTTGATCTTTTCGTTCGTAAGCATGTGATAAAGGATGGTGAGCGATGCGAAAATACCAACGATAACGTAGTTGGATATCAACGTTTTGGGACTGTCGATTTCCGGCTTGCTGTTCCGGAAGCAGCTTTTGATTAATTCCATCGCTTGGTGCCAGCCTGACATCGTGTAGACGAGCGTTAAATTCAAATAAACGATTAGAAAAAGAAACAGGATGCGTTCAATAAACCCGTATTGCATGAGCATCGAGTCGGCGGTAAGGCTCCAAATGTAGATGTATTGGTTAACGCCTTCCGTTCCGTGAAAGCCGATCGGCACAAAAAAAGTAATAAACAAAATCATGATGCCGAAGAGCGGGTATATCCAGCGAAATTTAAAGCGGAAATTCGGCGGGAAGAGCCGATTAAATATCGATAGATTGATATACCCGGTAAAAATAAAGGTCGCAGCCGCAACTGAAGTCAAGGTTGGCATCTTGGTTACGTAATTAGCAACGACGCGAATCGCATCCCAGTTCAACTGCGGGCTTCGCACCGCTTTGAACATGACAAACATAATGATCGGCGCATTGACGATCAGACCGATCTCTACGATGAACATTACGGAGAGTGTAGAACGTGTGGCCGCATAACCGCAAGCTAGGACAAGCATCGCGAGCAGGAGTGTCACATTCGCGTCGGGATTGAAAAAACGGTTGATGAGTATGGCGCCGGCGACGACTACAATTGTCGTTGCAAACCACCACATAGCCGCAAAAAATACCATCGAGATCGATACTAGCCACTTCGGACAATGCAGCTTTAATATTTCAGGCAGCCCTTTCTCCGGATAGCGGGCCAATGCGCTCGAATACATATAGACGAGTATCGAGCCTATTACAATACCAACCAGCATGGAAGAAACAGCTCCGCTATACCGAAGTTGAATTAATATATGCGGGACATACAGCATCAAATTGATGAAGCTGACGAGTATAAAGTTGTAAAAGAAATAACGGTTCATTCGGTGTTCACCTGCCCGATATCGCCTTCTAACGGCCGTAATTTTCCAAAAATACGCATATACGGTTTCCCGAAGCTTCTAAGGTTGCATAGATAGGTGATATAAATGAACATGCCTACAGCAACGCCGGTGATGCCAAAAAATATGGCGACGCCAATAAGCGGATACTTCAAAAAGCGGACGGCGAATGAAAGCGTATTAACGGGAATAACGAAATTCGAGATCGCAACGACTGAGGTAACGATGATCATGATGCTGCTGACGAGTCCGGCCTGCTGCGCGGCTTGTCCAAGGATAAGCCCCCCGACGGTCGTGGCCGTAGATCCGATGTAGCGCGGCAAGCGTATGCTGGCTTCAATAAGCGTCTCGATCATAAAGAGCATAATAAACACTTCGACGAACGATGGATAGGGGACGGCAGAGCGGCTGCCCGCAATCGAGAAGGCAAGCTGCACGCGGAACAGCTCCGGATTGTAGGAGACGACCGAGATATAGAGTGCAGGCAAGGTGATCGTCAAAATAATGGATGCGTACCTCAGGAATATGAGGAAGCGGGTCATCCAATAAGCATCATAATCATCCTCCACCGCATGCATGAAATCGAAAAAGATCGCGGGCAAAATAATAGCGAACATGTTCCCTTTTAAGAGAATAATAATTTTTCCTCTGGAAAGCGCTTTGGTTATACGGTCGGGACGCTCCGTAATGAGGACAGTAGGAAACAAATGCTTGCGTCTGCCGATCAGCAGCTTCTCCAGCTCGCCTGCGGCATGCAGCATTTCTACATTGATAGTCGTTAATTTCGTACGAACGTTATCCAGCACAGTCGGATCGACCCGGCGTTGATCGAATAAGGCGAAAACAGGCGTTTTGGACAATGAACCGATCGAATGTTCCTCAACAGACAGATCCGGAGACGGATACATGCTGCGGATCAGATTGAGTGATATGAATACATCTTCGCTAAGCGCGAGCTGCGGGCCTTGAATGGCGCTTTCAACCTGCGTTTGCGGATTTTCAATGCTGATGATGCGGGAAACGTTGAACGAGTAAATGATTTCATCGGCTTCGATCAGCACGTTGCCGCGCAGCAGCAGCTCCTGCCATTTGGCGACATCCTCGATTATCTTGTAATCGGGATTTGTGTCCAATTGATTTTGAAAAGAATTTTCCGCTTTAGAGAATGGGACGATGATGAAATCGTTTATTTTATTTACTTCGCATAATGGGGCAATAAAGGCGATTTCAATGGTCATTTCGCTATTTTGCAACGTTGATAATTTGATATCGACCGCTTCGGCAAACAATAAGCGAATACGTTCATTCATGTCGGTTCCCCCTCGTTCAGCTGCTAATGTTTAGCGGTATAACTGGATAAGCTTCCATAGTTTGCACCAAAAACCAAAAATCATGCCTGGTTGAAACTGTTTTGCGAGGATGAAGGAATTCAAGTACAATTAAGCAATCATAACGATTTGCTGCGCGCTGGCTTATAATGAAGGAGAGCAATACAATGAAACCATGGTACGAACAGAGCTTCGGTTCAGACTATATGCTAGTCTATAAACATCGCAATTGGGAAAACGCAAATAAAGAGGTTTGCAGAATGATATCGTGGCTGAAGCTGCCTAAAGGCGCTCAGGTGCTGGATATCGGCTGTGGAATGGGAAGGCATGCCATAGCGCTGGCAAGCTTTGGCTATAAGGTAACGGGCATTGATTTATCGAATATTTTACTCGAAGAAGCGCATCGTCATGATAAGGACTTAATCGTGAACTGGGTGCAGGGCGATATGCGCGAGCTG
>DATJKM010000333.1:0-14744 GCA_035491515.1 Candidatus Udaeobacter sp.
TGAGACGCTGCGGCGACCGGGAAGCTGAGCCGGTACTGGCGGCAGCGCCGATTAATCGTCCTGCAGCTAAGGCCGCCGGCGGAAGCTTGAAGCGCGAGACGCCGCAGCAGGGCGGGAAGCGGCTGGAGAAGAAGCAGGACCATAGAGATGAACGGCGCGCAAACAAACGTCAGACCAAAAATGAATGGTCAAGCGCCGGATTGGAGCGGCCAGCCAAAAAGCGGTCGGCAAACGATCGTGAAGGCACTGCGGCGAATACAGCCGGGGAAGCGAGTCCAGTTGAGTTGTGGCATCAGTATGCGGAGCAGTTTTCAATTGGTGCTCTAAGCTGGCCGGGACGAGTGGTGGCCTTTGGCTCGCGCGTATATATACAGCCTGACGAGCTGCCTTCACTTGATGGCTTGCGCGTGGTGAGAGCAGGTTGGTATGTGGGAGAGGCCGTTCGGGGCCGGTTTGAGCCGTCGCATCCGCTGGCGATGGGATTAACTCGCGAAGATGCAGTGCGCTCGGTTAATTGGAGCTCGGATGACGAGCAGACGCTCCGTTTTCTCAAAGGAGAAACGTTATTTGTAGAGGAATCGGAAATACAGGTCCAGGAAGGCTTGCCGTTAAAGGGATATCTATTAGTCTGCACGGACGGTTATCCGATCGGGTGGGGGAAATATGCTGGAGGCATGATCAAAAACGAACTTCCGGCAGGATGGAGATGGATGTAAGATGAGTAAACGGATGCGTATCGATAAGCTGCTAGCCCATATGGGACTAGGGACGCGCAGCGAAATAAAAAAAGCAGTAAAGTTCGGTAAAGTGAACGTAGACGGCCAAGTCGTAAAGGATAGCGGCCTCATCGTTAATCCGGACGTGGCTGAAGTTGTATTTGATGGTGAGCCAGTCGTTTATCGCGATGTTGTTTACTTTATGCTGAATAAGCCGCAGGGCGTTATTTCGGCGACGGAGGACGGACGCGAGCGCACAGTTATCGATTTGCTGGAGCCGCAGGACCGGCTTCGAGAGCCTTTTCCGGTGGGACGGCTGGATAAGGATACAGTAGGCTTACTGCTGTTAACAAACGACGGACAGCTTGCGCATGAGCTATTGTCTCCCCGGAAGCATGTTGCCAAGACGTATGAAGCGCTCGTCTTGGGGAATGTCGGAGAAGAGGATAAGCATCTGTTCACGGCCGGTGTCACGTTGGATGACGGATACGTTACGATGCCTGCAGACCTGCAAATTAACGGAATCGAGCAGCGGGAAAATGAGACGTTCTCTACCATTTCGCTTACGATTATGGAAGGGAAGTTTCATCAGGTAAAAAGAATGTTTGAAGCTGTAGGCAAGAAGGTTGTCTACTTAAAAAGAGTGTCCATGGGTCCGCTTAAACTCGATGAATCGCTTCCAGAAGGCTCCTATCGCGAGCTTTCCGATGAGGAAGTTGAGCTGCTTCGCTCGCATCGGCGAGTGGCGGAATAGAGATAAAACCATTTTGCGGGATAGGAAAAGGAGTGGCATTATGAGCTTGCAATATGATTTAATCGCCTTAGATATAGACGGTACACTGCTAACGGATGACCATGTGCTGACAGCGCCCATTCGCGAAACGGTGAATGAGGCTGCCGAACGCGGCGCTCAAATCGTGCTGTGCACCGGACGGGGCCCGTCCGCAGCGTTTCCCGTGCTGGAGGAGCTTGGACTTGGAGGAACGATCATTACGCATAACGGAGCTGCAACGATAAACTCGGATGACCGTTCTGTTGTACATCAATTCGATATGGTTCCAGACCATCTGCTGAGCTTCGTTACGTATTGCCGCGAGTACACTATTCATTTTGACTTGAATACGGCCTTCGATATGATGGTCGAGAGTATGACGCCAGAGGCGGAGACCATGTACAATCATTTTCATACGAAGCCGTACATTCAAGATTTTCGGCAGGGGCTGCCGGGCGGGCTCGTCAAATTTACGGTGTTCGGAAGCAAAGAGCAGATGGATGTGGTGCAGGCTGAATGGGCGGAGTGGCCGCAGCATCTACATACAATCCGCAGCGGAGATTATTTCATCGACGTGCATCATCCGGAGGCGAATAAGGGAAGAGCGCTGCAGCAGCTGGCGGAAATCCGGGGCATTGACCGAAATCGTATTCTGGCAATTGGCAATTATTATAACGATATTACGATGCTGAAATACGCAGGCATGGGCATTGCGATGGGGAACTCCCCGGAGGAAGTCAAGCTTGCGGCTAATGCGGTCGCTCTCTCGAATGGCGAGGATGGCGTAGCGAGAGCGCTGCGCGAATATGCTTGGAGCTAACAAATTAAACCGCTGGAGCGCTAATAAGCTGCTCGGGCGGTTTTTTACTAGGGTTTCGTCCTGCTCATTTGAGCTATGTTGCATGTCTGCAGGATAGCAGGCCGTTTTTCGTGGATCTAGCTGCCTAAAGTGTATATTTGCAGGATAGAAGGCACAATGTTGGCGATGAGCAGCTGAAACGGGCCGCTGTGCTGCGATTATGCAACATAGGCTTGGAGACGAGGTCCACAAATGAAAAGTTATAGCGTGAATGCAGTATAGGTTTGCGCTTGTTCGTACGCATACACCAAATTTCGTCCATTGCTTCGCAGCAAAGTCGAATATGTTTTAAAAAACATGGCAGCTTTTCAAGAAAGCCTGATCCATCGGCCTATATTGAAAATATAATGGAGTATGAAATGAATGAGAAATAAAAATAACGGGCTGTTTCCACAAGGTATTTAAATACCCTGCGGAAACAGCCCTGTTTATTGTCTATAAATTAGCGATTGCGCCCGCCACGGGGCTTGCTTGAAGAGCTTCCGCCCCGCGAGGCGCTGCGACCGCCTGCCGGTGCGCTGCTGCGACCGCCTGCGGAAGAATGATTGCGACCGCCGGTAGACGAGTTACCGCGCTGACCGCCACGGCCACCCGCTTGAGCGTTGCCGCGAACGGCGCCGCGGTTACTTGCTTTGGCGTCGTTGCGCGCTGCTTCCCAAGGACTCTCTACCGAGGAAGCGGAACGGCCTGCAGCATGCTCTGCCACTCGCGGAGTGCTAACGCCCCCACTACGGCGTTCGCCGCCGCGAGCTGCTTTGCCGCGATTGCCTGGGCGTTCACCGCCGCGAGCTGCGCTGCCGCTTTCGAACCGTTCGCCGCGGCCAACTGCCCAGCCGTTGCTTTCGCCAGCAACTTCGGCAGTTGGACCGCGACCCGCTGCTGTTCTGCCGTTACGTTGGCCGGAAGCGGGACGAACGGTTTCGCGCTGGCCTCTGCGGCCGCCAGGCTTGGCGCTCCGATCCGATTGGCCTGAACGGTCACGACCGCCGCGACGTCCGTCCGCGGATGGTTTGCCATTGGCGCTGCGCGCACCGCCTTTGCCAGCTGCACCGCGACCCTTCTCCGGACGATCGCCAAGCTGCGAGCGTACTGCAGTTTCTGTCCCTTCGCTGTCGATCGCACGACGAGCTAGCTTAGCGTTAATGCTTTGTTCAATGAGCAGCAGGTGGTTTTTGTCATAAGGCGTCGCCAGCGTAATGGCAGCTCCTTCTTGACCTGCGCGGCCGGTTCTGCCGATACGGTGAATATAAAGCTCTCCGTCCTGAGGCACGTCGTAGTTATAAACATGAGTTACACCTTCAACATCGAGGCCGCGCGCAGCGACGTCAGTCGCAACCAGTACCTGAAGGCGCGCATCTCTAAATCGCTTCATGACCTGCTCACGCTTCGCTTGTGTCAGATCGCCGTGCAGCTCATCGGATTCGATACCGAGTTCTTGAAGCTCCTTGTTCAATTTCTTTGCGCGAACCTTCGTCCGGCAAAAAATAACGGCCAAATACGGCTGATGGCGCTCAAGCAAATGAACCAGCGTCTGCTGCTTGTTTCTGTCCGTCGTTTCATAGACGATTTGCGTAATGCTGTCCAGCGTAACATTCGTGCTGCGCACGCGAATATCGACAGGCGCTTTCATGTAATCCGCTGCCAATTTGCGAATGGCATCAGGCATCGTTGCGGAGAACAGCATCGTTTGACGCGCCTTCGGCGTTTGCGAAATAATGCTTTCTACATCAGGCAGGAAGCCCATGTGAAGCATTTGGTCGGCTTCATCGAGGACAAGCATTTGCAGCTTGCCTAAGCTGACGGTTTCACGCTTCATATGATCGATTAAACGGCCTGGCGTCGCAACGACGATATGGGGCGAGCGCTGCAGCTTGCGGATTTGAGCATCAACATCCTGTCCGCCGTAGGCGGCAAGAACGCTTACGCCAACAGCAGGTACAAGCTTCTTAAGCTCGCTCGTTATTTGTATGGCAAGCTCCCTTGTCGGTGTCAATATAAGAGCCTGTACCTGCTCTTTTTCTATATTAATCCGTTGCAGAATAGGCAAAGCAAACGCAATCGTTTTGCCTGTGCCCGTTTGTGCTTGCGCAATGACATCCTGCCCGTTAAGAAGCAGCGGAATAGCTTGTTTTTGAACCGGTGTCGGCTCGGTAATTCCATCTTGTTGAAGCAATTCGCTAAGCTTAGGTACGATACCCAAAGCGTTAAATGCGTTAGACATTAATATAGTTCCTCTTTTCGTTTACATCGTTTGATATTTAGTATAACAGCTGTCCTTATAATGTGCATCTTTACTTTGCTTATGCTATGCTAGAAGCCAACATTAAGAGCAGCAGAGGAATGGTTAACGATGAATGGAACAGAGCGCTCCGCCATTAGAGCGGGGCTTGAGGTCGATATTGTATTAAAGCAGGATCAACGGACAGGAAAGCTGACGCGCGGCGTGGTAAAGGATATTTTGACGAATTCGCCAAAGCATCCGCATGGCATTAAAGTAAGGCTTGCCGATGGTCAGGTAGGCAGAGTCAAGAACATCCTTGTTTAATGGCGATGCGGCTAAACTTAAAAACAAGATTTGCTTAGCTGAACATTAAAGGAGCGCGGTGCGATGGCATTCGGCATCAAGAGACAGGAGATGGAGCGATGGAAGGCGTCGGTTGAGCGCGGGGAGATTGCTTTTCTCACGCATTACTGGCAGGATCCGCGGTTTCCAAACATGCGAACGGTGACGAAGGTCGGCTGCTCCGACATGGAGAAGCTGTCGCGATGGTGTCTGGATAACGGCCTTAATCCCCGTTATATTCATGCCCGGTCACAATATCCGCATTTCGATTTACTAGGTCCGAAGCAGAGGGAAGTATTACGGCAAGCGAATCAAATGGAGCAGCTTGAGCGGTTCGGCATGCTGTGACGATAGAAAGCGCATTTGGCTGCTCAAGGAGCAGCCGTTTTTTTTTTTGTGGAGACATAAATATCATCTCGCTCGTAAACGAAGCTTCTAGTATGATAAGAGAAACGCTTGGAAGAGTTTACATATTTTAAGGGATGAGGGAAATTCGAATGGCTACCGAAAAAGAGCAGCTGCTGCGCAGCTTTGGCGAATGGATATCGTTTGTGACGGAGCTGGCGAACGAAGGTGAACGTGTATGGAATCAGAGTGCAGCAACCGGAAAATGGACGGTTCGCGAGGTCGTAGCGCATATATTGCGATGGGATGATTATTTTTATAACGAAGCGATTGCCAAGGCGGCAGCGGGCCTGCCGCTTACGGTCAAGCATCTCGATTACGATACGTTCAATGAGGCTGCTAAGGCATACGGGAAGAACACGCCAATTGCAGAGCTAGCCGGGCAGTCGGCGAAGAGCCGCAAACGAATTATAGATGCTGTAGCTAAACTAACAAATGAGCAATATGAAGCGGCTTATGCGGATGCGGACGGGCATCCTTTCCAGATGGCGCAATATATCAAGGATTTTATTTGGCATGACCAGCATCATATTGAGCCGATAATGAAACTGAAACATTTTCGTCTAGAGGAAATGAGCTTGAACGGCTGGCCTGCGCTGCAGACGCTTCTATACGATGGATGGCTGCTGCGGTTTGCGGAAGGCTATACGAAGCGTTCTAATTCGATTAATCCGATATACGGCCATACGCTGGAGCTGGACGCCAAAATACGCGCCTGCGAGAAGCAGTATGAGCAGCAAGGGATACGTACCATTTTCAAAATTACGCCATTCAGCCAGCCGGCCTCGCTTGACGAAGAGCTTGCATCCCGCGGTTATGAGCTTATCGACCGAACGATCGTGAAGACGGTACGTTTAGCCGATGTGCTCTCGCCCTCCCATGCTGATATACGGCTCGAAAATATGCCTGCAGAAGACTGGCTGGATGTCCTCACCCTGTTTAGCGGTCTAACGGAAGAGCAAAGATCGATTACCCGCAAAATGCTGGAGCAATTAGCGCTTGAGAAATGCTTTGCTATATTGCTCGAGAATGGATTGCCGGTGGCTTGCGGATTTGCGGTAATTGAGGACGGCTGGATTGGACTATACGATATCGTCACCGGTCCGGGCAATCGGAATAAAGGCTATGGCGAGCAGCTTATTTTGCATTTGCTCCAATGGGGCAAGGGACGGGGCGCGGCTGACAGCTATTTGCTCGTCGTAAAAAATAATGCGCCGGCCAATCGTCTTTACGAAAAAATCGGTTACGTGCCGCAATATGAATATTGGTATAGGGCAAAGCAGAACCAGCAATAAGCGCATCGTGCATGGAGGAACAAATGGTTTTATTTTATTCGTTTATACAGGGCTTTTTATTTTCTCTTTCGTTATGTTTTGATTTAGGGCTCGTTAATGCGGCAATCGTCAAGGCGGGAGTGGAGCGGGGCTTCAAATCCTCCTTCATGATCGGATTCGGCTCTTGCTTTGGCGATATAACTTACCTGGCGTTGGCGCTATTCGGTTTTAGTTTTATTTTAGACTTCGAGGCAGTGAAATGGACCTTATGGATCGCGGGCACGCTTGTACTGCTGTTCCTCTCCTATAAAATGATTAAGGAATCGTTTCATCCGAAATTGATCGACTGGAACGGAAGCGGTGCTGAGACGAGGAGAAGCAGGACGGATTTTTGGTTTGGGCTGGGAGCCGCGTTATCTTCGCCAACAGTTATGCTTTGGTTCGTGGCCTCTGCGGGGCCAATCGTAGCTGAGCTTGACGGGGAAGGACGAGCAGTGATCACAATGTTTGTAGCCGGCTTTTTTGCCGCCGGCTTGTTATGGTCGCTCATGATGGCGCTAATCAGCGCCAAGACCGGAGAGGCGTTAGGGCCGGTATTCGTACGTGTCCTATCATTAATGTCCGCGGTATTGTTTCTGTATTTTGCAGTTAAAGTATTTGTTAGCGGACTGTCAAATGTTGCGGGCGGTTAACGTAGAGAGTGATTCCATTCTTTTATCCGTTGTGGTCGGCATTTATTTGGTTTGTGGACAGGGGAGCTCTCTTGACACCGTACCGCTCGATCTTTATAATCGAAACTAACCATTTTTATGCATATGGAGCGTTGAAGAGGAACAGTAATTTCGTTTGTAAGGTCTAGAGAGCCGGTGATTTATGGTGCAAGCCGGTCCTGCTGCGAAATGAAGCTCGCCTTGGAGCTGTGCGATTAAGGGGTCGATGCAAGTAATCGGCTGCGGAAAGCACCGTCTGGCCTGCGATAAAGGCGACAAGTGAGCGTCGGGCAAAGCATGCCTGCCGCTAACTAGGGTGGTACCACGGGAGAACAACCTCTCGTCCCTAGCGATAATCGCTAGGGGCGGGAGGTTTTATTTTTTTGCTGCAGCAAGCTTATAGCACATATTTTTAGGAGGATATTCACAAATGAGTCAAGAACAGCAATTTCACGGTTACAATCCGCTTGTTGTCGAGCCGAAGTGGCAGCAATACTGGGACAAGAACAAAACTTTTCAAACGACGGAGGACGCGGAGAAACCGAAATTTTACGCGTTAGACATGTTTCCGTATCCATCCGGAGCGGGCTTGCATGTAGGCCATCCGGAGGGCTATACAGCTACGGACATCGTTTCCCGTTACAAAAGAATGAAAGGCTACAACGTGCTTCATCCTATGGGCTGGGACGCGTTCGGCTTGCCTGCGGAGCAGCATGCACTCGATACGGGACAGCATCCGCGCGACATTACGTTCAAAAATATCGATAATTTCCGCCGTCAAATTAAATCGCTTGGTTTCTCATACGATTGGGACCGCGAGATAAGCACAACGGATCCTGAATATTATAAATGGACACAATGGATTTTTATCCAATTGTACAATAGAGGACTTGCATACGTAGCGGAGGTATCGGTTAACTGGTGCGAAGCGCTGGGAACCGTACTGGCTAACGAGGAAGTCATCAATGGCCTCAGCGAGCGGGGGAACCATCCGGTCGTCCGTAAGCCAATGCGCCAATGGATACTGAAAATTACTGAATATGCGGATCGTTTGCTGGATGATCTGGAAGAGCTTGATTGGTCGGAGAGCATTAAGGATATGCAGCGCAACTGGATCGGCAAGTCGAAGGGCGCTGAGGTTACGTTTGAGATCGACGGTCACGATTCGGCATTAGTCGTATTTACGACTCGTCCGGATACTTTGTTCGGAGCGACATACTGCGTATTGGCGCCTGAGCATGAGCTTGTTGCACAAATCGTGACCGCAGATCAAAAGGCGGCCGTTGAAGCATACCAAGAAGCTGCAGCGCGCAAGAGCGACCTGGAGCGCACCGATTTGGCTAAGGATAAATCGGGCGTTTTCACCGGTGCTTATGCAATTAATCCTGTTAGTGGCGTAAAAACGCCAATTTGGATAGCTGATTATGTTCTAGCCGGTTACGGTACGGGCGCTATTATGGCGGTTCCGGGCCATGATGCCCGCGACTGGGAATTCGCGAAGCAATTCGACCTTCCGATCGTTGAAGTCGTGCAAGGCGGAGATGTAACGAAAGAAGCTTATGCGGGCGATGGACCGCATGTCAACTCCGAATTCTTGAACGGCTTGACGAATGAGGATGCGATTGCGAAGATGATCGAGCATTTGGACGCATCGGGCAAAGGAAAAGGTAAAATTACGTACCGCTTGCGCGATTGGCTGTTCAGCCGCCAACGCTATTGGGGCGAGCCGATTCCGATTCTCCACCTGGAGGACGGTTCGATGAAGACGGTGCCCGAGGATCAGCTGCCGCTGCTGCTGCCTGATGTTGATGCAATAAAGCCTTCAGGAACGGGCGAGTCTCCGCTTGCGAACGTTACGGAATGGGTAAATACGATCGACCCTGAGACTGGCATGAAGGCCCGCCGCGAGACGAATACGATGCCGCAATGGGCAGGAAGCTGCTGGTATTACCTGCGATTCATCGATCCAAAAAACGATAAGCAGATTTGTTCCCCGGAGAAGCAAAAGCAATGGCTGCCGGTTGACTTGTATATCGGCGGTGCCGAGCATGCGGTGCTTCACCTGCTTTACGCCCGTTTCTGGCATAAGGTGCTTTACGATATCGGCGTAGTCGATACGAAGGAGCCGTTCCATAAACTTGTTAACCAAGGGATGATTCTCGGAAATAACAATGAGAAAATGTCTAAGTCGCGCGGCAATGTCATTAACCCGGACGATATCGTAAATGAGTTCGGCGCGGATACGCTTCGTATGTACGAAATGTTTATGGGACCGCTTGAGGCGACTAAGCCATGGAACACGAACGGCGTTGAAGGAACGTACCGATTCCTTAGCCGCGTATGGCGGTTGTTCATTAACGAGGACGGCAGCCTGAGCGCCAAAATCGGCGACGGCGAAACGAGCGATGCGTTCAAGCGTACTTGGCATCGTTCAATTAAGAAAATTACGGAGGATTACGAGGCATTACGCTTCAACACCGTAATTAGCCAGCTGATGATTTTCGTCAACGAGGCTTACAAAACCGAAGTGCTGCCGCTTGCGGCGATGGAGCAATTCGTTCAGTTGATTTCTCCGATTGCTCCGCATATCGCTGAAGAGCTGTGGGAGAAGCTGGGACGCAAGGACTCGCTGACTTACGCCTCATTCCCGACTTACGAGGAGTCTTGGACTGTCGATCAGGAAGTGGAGATCGTAGTTCAGGTCAACGGCAAAATCGCGGACCGCGTTTCCATTGCAGCCGATATGGATGTTGCTGAAATGGAGAGCCTGGCGAAAGAGCTTGAGAAGGTACAAGAGCTAATAGCCGGTAAAACGATCCGCAAAGTAATTGCAGTAAAAGGCAAGCTGGTCAACATAGTCGCAAATTAATGCAAATCGAAGAGGTGAGCGGGCATTAGCTGAAGAACAGCTATTGACCGTTCACCTCTTCGCCTATAAATGAGGTCGAAACCTTGGCTAAATCTTCATTGAATTTGGCATGCGTCGTCTTTATAAGCTGGTTAAATACACCATCCGTCTCACGGCGAAGCAGGTTTAGCGCCTTGGCCGTAATTCCGCCGGGCACAGCAACTCTTTCCTGGACATCCGCCGGCGTCAGACCGCCTTCATTCAGCAGCATGCCCGTGCCAAGCAGCATAGCGCTTGCCACTCGCATAGCTTCCTCGCGGCCGATCCCCGTTTCCTCGACGGCTGCATCAACGAATTGCTCCAGCAGGAAGGAGATGAAGGCAGGTCCGCAGCTTGACAGATCCGATACGATGCGCGTATAGCTCTCATCGATGCGAAGCGGCTCGCTAATATGGGCGAGTAATTGTTCCAGCTGCGCCTTGTCATCCTCTTGCATCGTTTGACCGTATATGCAAAGCGATGCCCCGCTCCCTACATAATTCGTAATGCTAGGAATAACTTTGGCAACTCTGCATTCCAAATCACCCTCAAGATGAGAAATGAGCACGGGGCTCGTTATGGATACGACGATCTGATTCGGCCTGATGACTGTTTTTAAATCGTCGACTACCTTTTTGAATTCCAGAGGCTTGATACACAAAAAAATGATATCGCAGCCGCAGGCAGCTTCAGCATTCGTATATTCGGCTCTCATTCCGGAAAAACGGTTGGCCAAAGCTTGCGCTTTTGCAAAGGTGCGGTTGCTGATGGCAATTTGCGTTGGCGATAAGGCGCCGGATGCAATAAAAGCTTCAATAAGCAGGCTTCCCATCGTGCCCGTCCCGATAAATCCGACATTCATGCTGAACCCTCCTATGGGACTTTCGTTTGCATAACCAGATTCAAATGAAAGATTTAAGGCCATGCGCGAGCAAATCCCGAGTCAAAATATCCGTATTCATTTCGTTTGCTCTCTTACCTTATTCCGCAGAACTTGTTTTATATGTCACTAACTACCAACTATTTTGTCGTTTGCAGGAGGACGTGCCGAGTGAAGAGTTCATCTTATCGAATATCTAATAAACAGCTTTTACTAGCCGCAATCCTTATTATGGCGGCCGTCATTTTTCTGGCAGCTGCTTTAATGGAGCCTAAACAGACTGCTGCAGGAGAATGGGTGCCGCTAAATGACGCTGTAGAAACAGCGCTTGCTTCGTTAACCAAACCAAATGAAAAGGGAGGTGCGGATGAGCCTTTCAATAAACAATCAACGGCGAAGGCAATAAATCAAACCGTACAGCAGGCTTCTCCCATTCCGGAAGCAGATGAAAGCACAGGTCCGGAAAAGCCTGCCTTAGAAAAGCAGGAAGCTGAGGCAATCGCGAAAGGAAAAGCTCAGGCGGAGGCAGAGACCGAAACTAAAGCTGAATCGGAAGCGGATGCGGAAGCAAATGAGGAGGGCAGGCTCGATATTAATCGCGCAACGGCAGCGGAGCTAGATACACTTAAGGGTATCGGACCATCCAAAGCTCAGGCAATAGTCCAGGACAGAGATAAAAATGGGAAATATGCGTCGGTTGAAGATTTGCTCCGAGTCAAGGGAATTGGCGAAAAACTGCTGTTTGGTCTTCGGGATAGCATTGTAGCTCGTCCATAATTGTGAGAGAATGGAAGGAAGCGGCCTGTTTCACTTTCGCTTGCCATTTTGCACCCTTTATAAAATTTATAAGAAGGAGTCGAGAAAATGTCAGAACAACGCAAGCTTTCTCTTGATACGCTATCCGTCCACGGAGGTCAGCAAATTGATCCGACAACGATGTCGCGCGCGGTGCCTATATACCAAACGACATCCTACGGTTTCAAAGATACCGATCATGCGGCAAATTTATTTGCCCTGCAGGAATTCGGCAATATTTATTCCAGAATTATGAACCCGACCTCGGATGTTTTTGAGAAACGCGTAGCTGAGCTTGAGGGTGCTCCGGCAGCCTTGGCAGTTGCTTCTGGTCAATCGGCGATTACATATGCAATACTTAACATTGCAGGGGCAGGCGACGAAATCGTATCCGCTACAAGCCTTTATGGCGGCACTTATAATTTATTTTCGGTCACCTTGCCGAAGCTTGGCATTACCGTTAAATTTGTAGATCCATCGAACCCTGAAAACTTCCGCGCGGCTATCAATGAGCGCACAAAAGCGGTTTATGCCGAAACGATTGGAAATCCGAAGGGCGATGTCATTGATCTGGAAGCCGTCGCTGCAATCGCGCACGAGAACGGCATTCCGCTTATCGTAGACAACACCTTCCCAAGCCCGTATTTGAGCAGACCTATTGAGCATGGCGCCGATATCGTTGTCCACTCCGCCACGAAATTTATTGGCGGTCATGGCACTTCGATCGGCGGCATCATTGTAGACGGGGGGAAGTTCGACTGGAGTGCAAGCGGCAAATTCCCGGGCTTGACCGAGCCGGATCCCAGCTACAACGGCGTCGTGTATACGGAAGCGGTTGGTCCAATCGCTTATATTATTAAAGCGCGCGTGCAATTGCTGCGGGATATGGGAGCCGCAATTTCGCCGTTTAACTCCTTCCTCTTGCTGCAGGGCCTTGAGACGCTTCATCTCAGGATGGAACATCACAGCTCTAACGCACAGAAAGTTGCCGAATTTTTGGAGGGGCATGAAGCGGTTGAGTGGGTCAGTTACCCGGGCCTTCCGAGTCATCCCACTTACGAGCTTGCGCAAAAATATTTGCCGAAGGGCAAGGGCGCGATTTTGACATTCGGTATTAAAGGCGGCGTGGAAGCGGGCAAGAAAGTGATCAACTCCGTAAAGCTGTTCTCGCATTTGGCGAATGTCGGCGATTCGAAGTCGCTTATTATCCATCCGGCCAGCACGACGCATGTTCAGCTGTCCGCAGAGCAGCAAACGAATGCGGGCGTTTCGCCGGGCATGATTCGTTTGTCGGTCGGTACAGAAGGAATCGATGATATTTTGGCGGATCTAACGCAGGCGATAACAGCCAGCCAACAAATTTAAGATTAATATATTAGCAGCTAGAACATCAGATGCAGCAAGAGAAAGGAAGATGGAGTCATGAACACCCAAACGCAGGATGCCGTCCGCAAGGATTGGGACACGTATTTTATGGATATCGCTTATATGGTTTCGACGCGCTCGCGTTGTCCGCGCAGACATGTCGGAGCCGTTCTCGTGCAAGGAAAAAAACTGTTAGGTACGGCGTATAACGGGGCGCCGATGGGCGTGCAGGACTGTCTCGAGGCAGGCTGCATGATAACGGAGGAAGTAGAGATGAAGCAGATCGACGGCAAGGAGCAGCTGTTCAAGAAGCAGCGCTGCATACGATCGATACATGCAGAGCAAAATTTGCTGCTGTTCACGGATCGTGCCGATCGCGAAGGATCAACCGTTTACGTAACCGACCAGCCTTGCTGGACCTGCGCCAATATGCTCGCTAATAGCGGTGTCATTGAAATCGTCTATCACCGCAGCTATCCTAAGGATAGTGACAAGGTGATTAGCCTGATGGAGCAGAAGGGCATTATATTCCGATGTTTGGATCATTTCGAACCGCCTGCTCAAGCGCATATGGATGTTACTTCATAGCAACGATAATACGAGTTTATAAGCTGGAGGAGGAACCTCTGATTGCATCATTTGGATGCGTCGGAGGTTTTTTTTGTTTTTCAAAGATTTGGAGGGCGGAGAGATGAGAATGAATCGGCGGCCGTTGATCTGGTTCGCGATTTGCTGGGTTTTGGGGAGCGCTGCGGCAGCAGGTCTAAGCAGCCGCGGGGCTTTGCTTGCGGCGGGCGCCGCTGCGCTGCTGGCGCTGGCCGCCGCGCTGTGCAGGCAGGCGTCGTGGCAGCTCGCGGCAGCCTGCGCTTTGGCTGTGGGCCTTGCCGCGGGGGAGAGGCTGTGGGCGGATGCCCGCAACGTGACCGAGCTGCCGGCCCTGCTGGCCGCCGCAGAGGCGGATGGACCGCGAGCTGCGTATGCGGCGGAGGCGGTCGGCACGATCGTGTCCGCGGTCGAGATCGACGGTGACCGCGTCGTGTTTCGCGTGGAGGCGCACAGCGTCCGCGCGGAGGGAGCGGCCGCCGCGCGGGAGGTGCGCGAGCGTCTGCTTGTGTATGTCCGGCTGGCAGAGCAGCCGGAGCAGGCTATCGCCGCGTCGTGGCATCGCGGCGACAGAGTGCGCCTGGCCGGCAAGCTGACGCGGCCGGCCGGCGCATCCAATAGCGGCGGATTTGACTACCGCCGCTACCTGAGCAGCCAGAGAATCCACTGGCTGCTGAATGTGCAGGGCACCGCCGCCGTCGACCCGGCGCCGGGCCCTCAGTGGACCGCGGCCGCTCTGCTCGGCCGCGTTGATACCGCGCGCGCCTGGCTTGGCGCGCGGATGGACATGCTGTATCCGTCCTCGCAGTCCGGATACATGAAAGGTCTCGTCCTCGGCATCCGCGAGGACCTCGACCCCGAGCAGTTTCAGCAATTTTCGCGGCTTGGCTTAACGCATATATTGGCTATTTCAGG
>DATJKM010000334.1:0-9187 GCA_035491515.1 Candidatus Udaeobacter sp.
CCATTATATGTGATTTGCATTTGCACTTGATCGGAACATTCAAACATTACAAACCCTACAATTGCTGTACCGTCAGTGACTCCGCTTTTCATGACACGAGCAGCATATGTGAATAAATTCGAGTATGTTCCTCCGGGAATTCTTACCTGTGCTGTAAAATTTGAAACGCTTGGTGTACCAGCAGGCGGGTCGGAATATGTGACAAGTTGGCTTGCGGCACTTACATCGCTTGCGGCACTTACATCGCTTGTTTGAAATACGAGTGTACTAAACAAAATCATTAAACTAATCATTATACTAAACATTTTTCTTACTTTTTTCACCTTTAGCATATTTACGCCTCCCTGAATCTTTTAGATTGAATTCAATTAATACTCCGCATTGACGGACATTTCCGCCATCAGCCGCATCGCCCATGCTTCGAAGAGCAAGGTGAAATGCGAAAGCGATCGGGACCACTTCACCTGTACTTGCGTTATTTTATGCATGCCGTACATTTGACCCGCGGCAACCTAGCGTGCATATACGTTTTCCAATTCCAGAAGTCCAAATGCCGCCCGCTTTGATCGAAAATTTGCTCATCTTAAATCACTCACTCTCCTCTAGGAGGTTTTTTCTTGCATTCCAGTCTTGCTTGCCACTTTTAAAATTGGGTTGAACATCAGAAGATAATCACCCCCCACACAAAGCGTTCTCATTGTCTTCCTCAAATCTCTTTTTTGTTAAAGCGCTTTCAAACATTTTAAAAAAAGATGGAGCACTTAATCTCCATCTATGATAGCTACTTCAAGCTGATCGAAAATCTGAATTTGGCGTTTTCTTCGTACCACATCGGAAAATTCGTACCCCATACATTGTTGTACAGAAGGAAGTGCATGCCTCCGTCCAGCGAGACGAAGGTGTTGTCGAATTGCAGAAGCCTCATCTCACCCGGCGCCACCAAAGGCGCATCCAACGTCTCGATCGCGGCCTTGCCGTCGCTGCCATGATAGTACACGCCCGAATGGACCGCGTGCAAATTCCGGTTGCCGTTCTTGACGACCTCCAAGGGCGAGATGCTCGACCCCATCTTGTCCAGCTTCCACTGGTTCGGATTGTCCGTCTTCAACGCGAACGACAGCCAGCAAGCTTCCGGAAGGCGGTTCGCCTGCTTGTCGAACCAATTGAGCTCGACTTCGATCTTCTGCTGGTGCTTATGGAACCTGTAATCGATGCGAATTTCCCGGGGCGCTCCGTGTATCTGAACACATTCCGAAGGCATGGCAAGCTGAACTTGCACCCGATCATATTTCTCTTCCGAGCAAGCCGTCAAGCGGATCAGATCCGGAGAAATCCGCCTGTGCTCCGGCCTCGGCTCCGCAAATTCCATGCCGGGTTTGCCGAAGTCGGCGTCCGCCCAATGATACGTTTGGCTCGATTGCTCCACATAGTGCCCGAACCAATGGTTGTAATTTTCGAGACCGAATGCCTCGTATACGAAGCGACCCAAGCGGTGGGATTCGTCTGCCCACACTTTCCCGCTCTGGTCGGCGAGCTTGCGGATCGATCCGTCCGTGTCGAACTCGACCTGAAACAAGCCGAACGAATAGGCCGTTCGCGGGTACAGCATGCGGTCCTCCCTGCACGCTTCCCGCACAGGCGCCAGAGCCTGAATCGCCGCCACCGCTTCAAGCAGCTTATCTTCAGACAAGCACCGAATGGCCTGTTGAATATACGCCTGCTGCTCCTGCCACGAGCTTTCGAAGAAACGAAAGCTTTGTTTCCTGTTTTCAGAGGCGAACAATTCCGAGGAAAGACTGTCAAGCTCATCCATGGCGAACGATCCGATATAACGGTACTTGTCGGGAATTGCGTCTGCTGATACCGTATCGGCCTGTCGTGCCGCCTGAAAATCGCGCAAGGAATAATGCTTGAAATCGGTTAAAAACTTCTTCTCGTCCAATCCCCACGTATGTTCCGGGATGAGCATGAGCTTATCGCAAAAATCGGCATATTCCCGGCTTCCGGGATCGAACCGTCCCTCCGCCGTCCACCTGTCCCGAAGCCTCAACATCTCCCGGTATTGCTGTATTTTCGCCGGGTCTGAAGCGGCCCCGTGAATCCACGTATCGCCGATCTCTTCCTCAACAACCGGAAAGCGGCCTTTCAGGGCGACCAATTTGGAAGCATAGGCCTCCATCGTGGAAGCTTGAATCACAGCGCCGGGGAACCTTTCCGACAGCCGGGCAAATTCCGCCTGGATGTCTTCCTTGGCAGGCGGCCCGCAATTATCTCCCGTATGAGCGAATACCATGACCTCGTCAAATCCGTCAATCTGTACCGTTTTTCCATAATTGTTCGCATAATTGACGACCACTTCCGAGCCATCTTGCGCTCTCCAAACGAAGATTTCCGGAACGCTCGGCACCTTCGACGCCGGATTGACGCCGAGGTGCAAGTAGCGGATGCCGTGTTTCGAGAGAAGAGGTACCATCCCGATCGTATGTCCGGGGACATCGGTCATTTTCGCCGTCATCGTGCTTTTACCGTAACGGGCATTCAGCTTCCGAGCGATCGACAATCCATATTCGAATAAAGCGGGGTCCATCAGCTCTGTATGGGTCGTAAACGGCAATCCATGCCAGACGATGCTCCCGGCAGCAATCGCTGCTTCCATATTTCTTGTTTGTTCTTCGTCAGCTTGTTTCAGGTATTCGTGGATTAACCAGGAGCCGGTCGTCCATACGAATTGGGCAGGACCGCCTTCAAGCCGCAATTGTTCAGCCAGCTGAATGGCGCTCGGGATATAGGCTTTAAAATATTGGTCCACGACGTTCCGCGCCAAGTCCGTAAACCCGATATCGAGATGGGTCTTGAAGATGACGTGAACGGTTTTAATTGTGCTCATATCCATATCCCTTCTTATTCGCTGCGATAACAGACGAGCCCGGAATTGACGGTACGGCATCGGTGTACGGCATCTTGAGCCGACTGGAGATCCGAGCCCCAAAGAATGTGATATTGGAACTCGTAGAAGCCGCCCATCGTCGCTTTGAAGTTCGTTTCCCAGTAGTTCGTCATGGTCCAAGCGTAAGGGAGCTTCGGTCGCTCAGCCAAGTCCGGATGGCCTTGAAGCAGGATGCGATGATGCTCAAGCGGTCCGACTTGCAGCAACGGTGTATCCGGCATGGCCACGGACACCCATCCGTTTTTCACGTTCGAACTAAACCCTTCCTGAAGGCAATAGAAGTCGGTTCCCGTTCCCGGCAGCTGGTGTTCATGCGGCTTCATGACGATGCCCGTTTTCTCGATCCACAGCTCGTTCCCTCCGAAAGGCAGCGAAATATACAGGTTCTCCGGCTCCCATCTGCTGTCTTTGTGCAAGCGAACGGATACGTCGACACGCGGCGTATTCGCATAAGCCGTTAACTGGACCGCATAGTAGCTCGTTCCGGAAACCTCATATTCCAGCTCCACGGTTACGAACAAATCGCCTTGATAGACAAGCTTGGAAGCGATTAATTGGCCGGACGAAATGACGGCATTCGTTCCTTTGCGGTTTCGTCCCATCATGGTACGAACGGGATACATGTCCTCATTTCGTTTGACTGGTGTATAGTCATACACGGGAGCAAAAGGGGAATGCTTCCGATCTTCACGCAGCAGATCGTGTCCCGTTCGTTTATCTGTCCAGCTTACGATTCCTTCTCCGATCGACCATTCGATTCTTACGGCTGGCGTTTCAAGAATCGAGCCGTCGACGATAATTGCGCTATCAGCAAGAGCTCCATGCAAACCGGCAATAGGAGCGATATCCGTTACTCTATCCATGCCCCTCAACGTTGAACTCGGTGCCGAAATCAATGACATGTCTTTCGGACAAGGGACAAGCTCCATGTGCTTTTCTTCCCCGGCCCTTAGCGTCAACTGCACGACCGCCACATTCCCCCGGCTCGCCAATATCAATTGGTGCGGGTATACGGCGCCCGTCGCGATGTCCCTCACTTCGAGCCCATTGGCGATTCGGGAGTACTCCCAGTAGTCGACGTACAATTGCGCGTAATCCGTCACTTCGACGTCCGAACAATTGACCACCCGGTATCGCATCGGCCTTTCCGGATACAACAACGCTTCGCCTCGCGCTTGAAGGACATCGTCATACATAGTCAAGACGAGTTCATGAGCTTTCGTGGCCAACCCTTCTTTCCTTGCGCTAAGTTGAAGCACCATCGGGTTCCACGGTTCGGAAATCGAAGACGAATAGCCCCATGTATGCTCGGCATACAGAGTCAACAGCTTTTCCGCCTGCGCAATCCGGTCGGTGCCGGCCGTCTTCCCTTCCGAATCGAGCTGTCTGATGACCTGCAGCTTGCGTTGCGCTTCGCGGAATAGCTGCGTCGATAACGGCGTCGAGGCCAGTCCGTCCGACCACCAATCGGGCCAATCCCCCTCATATTCCGGTATGGAGCCTGCTTCTTGCCTCACTCTTTCGAAGAAAGGCGTCAGCGTCGTCATTTCCAATTCGACCTCGTCTCCGAACCGCGCGTTCCACTCCCGGATGTAATCGATAATCGCGCCGTTCGGAGGCGCGTTGTCGGTAATTAAGCCGGAGACGAAAATCGGCACGAAATCGTAAGGATAACCTTCGTGCTCCAGATTGCGCAAATAACGGAACATGCGGGTCGTCGCGACTTCCCGATGGTTCTCCATAATGGGTGACGTTACGAATTCGTCTTTCAGCAAATAGGTTGTCATCGCATTCGGAACCAAACCCAACTCATGCCCCATGTGATAGTACTCGCTGTTCCAGACCAGGATGCGATTGCCTTTCGGCGTCTTCCACCAGAACGGAGTCTGCTTGCGCCCGAGCGGAAACGTCCCGTGGTGCGAGTGAATGCAACTCATCAAGTTTTCGATCCCGGCATCCGCCATCGCCTGCGAATATCCCCAACTATAGCCGTTAATATCGGCCGTCATCGCGGATTTGACCGCAATGCCGAGTGATTGGCCGTATTCCTGCGGACGATTAAGCATAGACCGAAGCACATCGTCTCCGATCAGCTCGGTCAAATTCAAGTAAGTACCGGAAAGCTCGATATCTCCCGCGAGGATCGCAGCTTCGAACCGTTTGATTTCATCGGCGGTCGCCGCAGCCAGGAAGGCTTCTACTTGCCAGAAGGTCTCGCAAATCCAGCGAAAACCTTTCCATTCGGAACGTTTGCCGGACTGGATATCCTCTAGAGTCCGAACGGCTTGACGAATGAAATCGGCGTGAAAGCGTTCGATCTTCTCCTGTCTCTCGGTATAGCCGATGTCGGTATGCGAATGGTGAAGCATGTAAACTTTCCATTTCCTTTTTAAAGTAGTTGGTTCTTGATGATGCATATGTGGTCCTCTCCCTTGTCACCATTAATTCTATGTTCATTTTACTGTAGAGTACGACTTCATTAATCGTCTGACTATTGCCCCAGTTCAGCAGAATATAAGGGTTTGCTTGACCCGAGATGTCCAGCCTAAGTTCGGTGCGATTCCAAACTTAGGCTGAAATTGGCAAGTCGATTGATGCAAATGACTATTTATTGCTAGCCAAGTACGTATCCAGTTGCTTTTGGTATTCCGCAAGCACCTTGTCTATCCCGGCATCCTTCAACCGACTTAAATATTTATCTTTGACGCTAGAGAAATCCACCATACCGGCGAGAAGCTGGGGATTATATTCCTTGAGAATGGTTGTAATCTTGGCAACTTCTGTTTTGACGGGCTCTGTATCAATGGAAAACCCGATGAGTGGGGTCTGGATAGCGCCTTTATCCCAATTTTTAATCGTTTCGAGCTGCTGCGGCGTTAAATGTTTACTGAATTTGTGAAACCTCATATCCGTCCATGCCCAACTGATAGGCAAGTACTGTTTATCGGCTGGTATTCCTTCGTAAGAAGCACTATTCCCATCCACTTTATAATTAACGTCCTTTACGCCAAGCGAGAACAAGTCATAGTTCTCTTGGCTGCTATGCACCCAATTCACGAATTGAACCGCTTCTTTTGCATGTGTGCTGTTGGACATTACAGCCAGCAAGTTATCTGCACTGTTGAAAATATATTTCGGTTGGTCCGGCGCAAACTGTACGAATTCAAGCTCAGCCCCAGGGAGATTTGTCTTCAATGCGTCAATATATTCGGTAGGACGTAAAATATTAGAAACCATTGCTGCGATCTTGCCTCTTGTAAAATCGCCACCCTGGTCTTTGACAGCGAGAGGATCTTGTACTAAGTACCCTTTTTTATACCAATCCCTTGATTTGTTTACAACTTTCTCATAAGCATCCGATTCGAACATATTTTTAAACGTAAGCGGCTTATCATTTACGTCTACGTAGAAGAAACTCTGGGCAAAATCACCGTTTGTATAATAACTAGGCGCAAATTCTCTAACAAGACCATCAGTTCCGAACAAAGGAGTAATGGATGGATCATTCGTTTTAACAGCCTGCAAATATTTTTCAAAATCGTCTGCACTTTTGATTTCAGGCAAGCCGTATTTTTTACGCAAATCGCCACGGATTTGATAGGTGTCGTTGCTTTGAGCTGAAGGCACTACGCGAGGAATTGCGTATGTTTTTCCGCCTACTTGAGCTGCTTTCCATACATAATCCGGCGTGTTTTTAAGCAATTCCGGTCCACTGCTTTTGAGAACGTCATCAATCGGCATTAACACATTCTTGGCCGCACTTTGCGGCAACATGGATACATGGGACCAAGTCAGATCATATGATTCTCCTGCAGCAACAACAAGACTTTGCTTGTTCCAATACGTATCCCATGGTACCCAAGTGTAATTCAGCTTGATGTTTAATCCGTCCGCTTTTAATTTCTTTTCGATAGCGGAATTAACTGCATCCAAGTCCTTCGGCGGATCTCCCGGAAATAAAATCTTCAAACTTACCTCAGAAGAAGTCGTTTCTCCTCCATTCGTTGTTTTGGGCTCATCGGTTGTTTTGGTTGACGAACTGCAACCACCTAATAAAGATACTACTAATACGACTGATAACATCGCACTGACTAACAACATTTTGCTCTTTTTCATGCAGCTAGCTCCCCTTTTTTTGAGTTTTTATGTTGGCCGGATGTACCGGGATCAACCTTTGATTGAACCGATCATGATGCCTTTAACAAAATATTTTTGAACATAGGGGTAAACCAGAATAATAGGACCGATTGCTATTAAAAACATTGCGAAAACGATCGTTTCCGAAGGCAGGCTCGTAGTTGACATATTGGCATGCTGACTCATATAAGAAATCATCG
Organism: Candidatus Udaeobacter sp.; assembly: GCA_035491515.1. Classification (GTDB taxonomy): domain Bacteria; phylum Bacillota; class Bacilli; order Paenibacillales; family Paenibacillaceae; genus Pristimantibacillus. The sequence goes on from DATJKM010000334.1 coordinate 7,285, forward strand.
AGTTGATTCGGTAGAGTAAATACTGAACAGAAAATAATTTTCTATCATCAATGAGCCAAAGCGACATTGTAAAATCATTCCAATAGCTCAGGGAAGCAAACAAGCCAATAGTGGCCAAGATCGGTCCGGATAGCGGAGTAATGATTTTAAAAAATGTATACCAAGGACCTGCTCCATCAATTTCTGCCGATTCCGATAACGAGGGAGGAATCGTTTTAAAATAGTTGCGTAACAAAAACACATTAAATGGATTGATCGCAATCGGAAGAATGAGTGCCCAAATCGTATTCTTCAAATGAAGGATGTTGGTAACCACGAGATACCAAGGAACAAGCCCTGCGCTAAAGACAATTGGAATAAAGGTGAAAAAGGCGATCTGTTTACCAAACCTCACTTTTTGAACAGACATCATGTAACCCAGCATGGAAGAAAAAACCAAGGAAATGAATGTGCCTAACACCGTCACAATAAGTGTGATTCTATATGCATTTAACACGATACCGTCTTGAAAGACGACTGCATATGCGGATAATGAAAACTTTTGGGGGATGAACTGGTAACCATTCAGAACAACGGAGTTCTCATCGGAAACGGAAACGATAATGGCCAAGATAAAGGGAATCAAGGTAATCAATGAGAATCCAATGAAAACAGCATAGATCATGAAATCCATCAAACCTGAACTTTGCTTGCTTCTTTCTTTCAATGCACTCGCCTCTCTTCCTAGAATAATGAGTTGTCTTTGTCGTGACGTTTCACAGCCCAATTGCTTCCTGCAACAACAATGAAACCAAGAACCGCTTGACATAAACCCACCGCAGTAATCATCCCATACTCTTGTCCGCCATTTATCAGCGCACGGTAGATATAGGTATCAATGACATCCGTCGTTGGAAACAACGCGCCATACTCTTGTACGATGGCGTAGATTAGTGCAAAATCCCCGAAAAAAATTCTTCCAATCGACAGTAAGGTTAAGATAATAATGGTCGGTATAAGATTTGGAATTAGAATATAGCGTATCTTTTGTAAACGGGAAGCGCCGTCTAATGAAGCTGCCTCCAACATTTCCTCGTCAATACCTGTAATCGTTGCCAAATAAATAATGACGGAATAACCAATGTTTTTCCAAATACTTGTTGAAACGATGATCTTCACCCAATATTGAGGCTGCGTGTACCATTCTACAGCATCACCGTGAAAGTAATGGATCAATTCATTCGCTAACCCATGATCGTTCTTGAAGATAAGCAAAACCAGTTTTCCTACAATCACAAAGGAGAAAAAGTAAGGTAAAAATAAAATACTCTGAAACCATTTTTTCATCGTGCGGTTTCGAATCTCATTCAGCATGAGCGCGAACATGACAGCAAGGATGGTTCCCCATACAATCTGGTTAACATTAATCCAAATGGTGTTAAAAGTAATTCGCAGGAAATCTCCATTGGTCAGAAAAAATTTGAAATTTTCAATGCCTGACCAGGGACTGCCGAAAATTCCTTTCAGTGGATTGAAATTTTTAAATGCGATGATCATACCTGGATAAGGGAGATACGCAAACACAAAAATAAGTGCCATTCCCGGAAGACCCATTAAATAGTAAGCTCGGTTTTTCCATAATTCTGCTAAAATGCCGTTTCTCATTCCCAAAATTCCCACCCACTCACTTCATTGTTGTAACCGCTTCCTTATATTAATTGCAAGAGCTCATTTTGAATATCGTCAAATATTGAGGTTCATGTTCTAATATTGGTATACCTGTAAAGAGGTCAGTAAGGGAAAGCTTGATATCCGCATTAATCGCGATAGTCCTTATGAAGAAATGAATGTATTGAACCGAGGAATTAACAACATGCTCGATAAGATCAACGAACTCATTTCCGACCTTGTAAAACGCCAGCTT
>DATJKM010000335.1:0-5967 GCA_035491515.1 Candidatus Udaeobacter sp.
AGCTACCGCAGCATTTGATGATTGATAAGCAGCCTGCTCTGATACATCCGTCATCGGCGCTCCGTACTCGTACACATTTTCCGATACGGAAACGGCATATACAGCGGTTTGATGGGTTTTGGCTGCATTTAGGCTGTAATCGCGGTCGTCCAGTCGGATTTTCGTAAACTGTTCATTTTTCCAGATGCTCTTTATGTTATAGATTTTCATCGACACAACCCGAACATCGCCGTCAGCGGCATAAAGCTCCAGCCCCGTACTTTCCGGATCCGGGAAAATAAGATCGGAGATTACCGCTCTCCCATCGTTTCCGAACACCTCTACCGACGAGGCATCCACAAACAGATGCATCTTGATCCGATTATTTTCGGGAAGCAGCGCGGCTTCGTGTTTAGCGGCGAAATTCGCATGGAAACCCGTATTCCCGGATTTCGTGCGGTCGACAAACAGCTCCTTCGCAGCCGTATCGTAACCGATTACAGTCTCTTCCGTTTCTGATTTGCGGACTTTAAACCCGAATTCGGAAGCGTTTCCAAGCTCGAATTCCGCGACAATTTCCATTTTAGTTCCAGAAATATTGCCCGTTATCCCACTGTCCGCATTTACCTCAGCGTCGTTCACCTCGACGACCGGTTCTCTCAATTGCGCTAGCTGTTCTACCGGCTTCTGGATTAAACGGATACCTTCAGGGAACGTTTTCAATTCCAATTCCCGAGGAAGGGACATGCCTCCGCGCCATCCGCCCGTTGGGGTATTGCCCGCATAGCTCCAGTTGCTCATCCAGCCAAGCCATAATCGGCGTCCTTCAGGCGATGGAGCATCGCTCCACGTTACAGCCGCATAGAAATCGGAGCCCATATCCACCCAATTCAGATCCGCTGCGGAAAGGACAGGCTGATCCGGCGTAAAGGTCTCTCCGTCGAAATTTCCGAGGAAATACATCATGCCCGACCCGCCGGCAGGTGGCAGCGGATCGTTCGGATTCGTGCCGTTGCTGTCGCCAACGCTTAACATTAACACCCATTTCTTCTTCGCCGGATCGCCATCCACCGAAATTTCAAACAAATCCGGACACTCATATATTCCCTTGTGCGAACCTACTGCGTCTTGTCCGAAGGAGCTTGCATACGTCCAATTTTTCAAATTCGGGGAAGTGTAAAACTCCACCCGGTCTTGAACGGCGAGCGACATGATCCACTTAGAGGTCGGTTCGTGCCAGAACACTTTCGGATCGCGGAAATCCGCATTCGCCGTCGGCAGCAGCACAGGATTTCCGCTGAATTCCGTCCACGTCCTGCCTTTGTCCTTGCTGTACGCTATACTTTGCACCTGATTTTTACCCGGTACGATTTTGTTGTCGGCATGGGTGAAGACGGCAACCAGCCCTGAGCCTTCCTCATCAAAAAAACCGCTCGTATTATTGCGGTCAACTACCGCGCTTCCAGAGAACACAACCCCATTGTCCCCGGGACGCAGAGCGATCGGCAGATGCTCCCAGTGGATCAAGTCCTTGCTTACCGCGTGCCCCCAAGTCATCGGCCCAAACGTCGGAGCATTTGGGTGATGCTGGTAAAATAAGTGGTATTCTCCTTCGTAGTACACCATGCCGTTCGGATCGTTCATCCATGCTTTTTCCGGCGACATATGATACTGCTGTCTATACTTTTCGCCGTAATACGAATCCGGGCTGCTGAGATTGAAATCGTCGACACTGATGTAACCGTACGGCCCCTCGGTTTTCTCGTCGATGATCTTTACATACACCAGCTCCCCGACATACGCGGCAGCGTCCCAGGTTACTTCCCGGTAAATATCCGAATCCGATCCGCTTGCACGGAACAGGATCTCGCCGTCGCCGGCACGGACTAAAGCAGCATACAGCTTGCCTTGATCCTGTCCTCCCGCGATGAGGAAAGTCACTTTGCCCGTACCCGCAAGCTCGAAGTTTCTGCTCTGAAGCGAACCCGTAGCACTGTCATCCCCTGCAGCTTTGCCATACAAGTGAAAAGCGCCTTCCTGCCCAAAACCGGGCGCACTGCTTACCGCTTGTTTGAAAGCATCGCCTTCCTGCGTCCAGCCGGTCAAGTCCCCGGTTTCGAAACCGTAATTCAGCATGTCAACGAATGGCGTGACCGTACGGAAATCATCCACATTCATGTGGCCGAAGCCGCTGCCCGATTTGTCCACGATTCGAAAAAATAATTCCTCTCCCGCGTAGGCCGTGGCATCCCAATCCGCCCGAATATATTTCTCGTCTTCATGGCCGGTTGCGGAAAAGAGCACATCGCCCGTGGAATCCTGTACGAGCTGTACCGCCAGCTCCTGCGGTTTATTGCCTCCGCCGATCAGGAAGGTAACCCTGCCGTCACCGGCTATATGTTTGTCTCCTTCCAAAATAAAGTGGGCAGACTCCAACGTCCCTTTCCTTCCGTCGCCGCCGCCCTGGTAGCCCCACAAATGATAGGTGCCTTCCTTTTGAAACGACTTCGTTCCGTGATACAGGGCCTCGTTCGTCACCACATTGTCAAAAGCGTTCCCTTCTATGACCTGCCAGCCGCGCAAATCCCCGGTTTCGAAGTTCGGATTCAGGATGGTCGCTGAAACATAGTAGTTAAAGTCGTCCACATACAAGCGGCCGGTCGTTGATTGATCGACAACCTTGAAATAGAGCTGCTCATCCATATAAGGAGACAGGTCCCATTCTACCGTTTCGAAAGCGTTCTTTCCTGAAGAAGCCACCCGCTTTAATTCGATGTTGTTACCAGCCCGATAAAGTGCCACATAAAGATCAGCTTCGTTATCGCCGGCTAGCTTGAAGTTCACTTGTCCCGATCCCGCAAGCCGGAATATGCTGGAAGTTAGCGAGCCCACTCCTTCTATGCTGCTTTGTGCGTACACATGACGCTGATAACCGGGAATGACAGCCGTATTGCCTTCTGCAACCGTGAATGCATCACCATCCGCGACCCAGCTCTCCAAGCCGTTTCTTTCAAAATCTTCGTTCAACATCGTATAAGAGCCCTTATTCTTATTCTGTACATGAAAATCATCCGCATTGACATGTCCAGCCCCGCTGTCGACTACGCGGATAAACAGCTTCTTGCCGAGATAGGCTTCGGCATTCCATACGATCCGTTTGTACCGGTCTGAACCGCTGCCCGTCGCTTTGAAAACCGTTTCCCCCGAATCCTCCCGCACGAGTTCCACATATTGGCCATTAAGATCGTTACTGCCGCCGATCAAAAAGTCAATTTCGCCCGAACCGAAAAGTTTAAAGACCGACGAGGTTAAGGTCCCGCTTCGCTCATCATCCGCTCCGGCAGAAGCGTGGTAGTTTCCACTATGGCCATAAGCCTGTCCTTCGCTGCTCGCGGCTTCGTTTGAAACCGTAAAGGCCTCTCCTCCAGTAGTCCACCCGTTAAAATTACCTTCCTCGAAGCCTGCATTCACAATGTCGATCTGTTCCGTATTATAGACGTGAAAATCGTCCGCATTCACATGCTGCCAGCCGCCGGCGGCAGCCTTGTCTGCGATCCGGATAAATACATGCTCGCCAAGGTAAGCGGATGCATCCCATACAACACGGTGATAGCCTTCGGTGTCGGCAAAGGCTGTATGCGTGCTTTTGATGAGCTCTACCCCATCTGATTCGCGAACCAAAGCAACATACTGCGTATCAGCCAAGTTCCCTCCGCCGATCAGGAAATTGATCTCCCCCGTACCCCCTAGTTGAAAATGGGTCGATTCGAGAACTCCTGCTTTAAAATCGTCTCCCCAGAAGTGATATTCGCCTGCTTTATTGACCGGATCCTTATGCCAGTAAACGACGTCCGAAGTGACACGCCCCGGAGCCTCCCCTTCTGCCACGGTCCAGCCGTCTAAATTTCCCGTCTCAAAACCGGGATTCACGATTTCATGAGTAATGGCGGAAGCTTCTTCCGCAAAGGCAAGGTCATACGGTGCTCCCGGAGCAATAACTCCGGTAAAGGTTAACAACAAAGCCAAAAGGAGTGATACTGACTTATTCGCTTTACGAAATTTACGAATATTCGTAATCATAGAAATGGTATCCCCTGTCCTTATATTTTAGCTCATGCAACTATTCGGAAAATCGTTTGCGTAAACGATTACGTAATAAACGCGACCCTGATAACGACTATTCGCTTATCAGGGTCATTTCTATACGCTGAATCTACTGATCAAATCTTTCATATCGTTAGCGAGCGAAGCAAGCGTATGAGCTGCGGCCGTCATTTCCTGCATCGATGCCATTTGCTCTTCCGCGGCGGCGGACACGCTGACTGTCTGATTGGCGGTTTCCATAGAAATGACTGTGATTTTCTTAATGGCATCTTCCATTTCAGACATATACATGTGCATCTCTGTTATGGAGCTAACTGCTCCTTCGGTCTCTACGGTCACATCCTGAGCTGCCTGCACAATACGCTCGAACGATGCGCCGGCGTGCTCGATCTTCGTTTTTCCGCTGCGAACGGCATCGCGGTTCGAATCCATCTGTTCTTTAGCGAGCCGAACTTCGGATTGCATTTGCGCGATCGTTTCCTGAATGGAATGGCCTGCTTTAGCAGCGTTCTCGGCAAGCGAACGGATTTCCTCTGCAATAACGGTAAAGGCTCTTCCGTGAGCGCCTGCCTGCACGGCAGTGATCCCTGCATTTAACGAGAGTATTCTCGTTTGCGCGACTAATTTCCCAATCAGTTCCATGCTTTCGTCGACCTTTTTGGACTTGGCAGTCAAGGACTCGATAATTTGAGCCGCATGCTGTACCTTTTCGTCCATCATATGCATTTGACTGACCGCAATCTGGATCGATTCTTTTCCTTCAACCGCTGTCTGCAGTGTCATGCGGGACGCTTCTGTAGCGACCGTCATTCGCTCAGCCATGTTTTTCAAGCCCGCGGATGTTTCATCCACCTTATCGCTGGCCTTATTCACCATGTGCGCCTGTTGCTCGCTGCCGGCAGCAACCGACTGAGCTGCTCCCGCAATTTCTTCCGCCGCTTTGGTCGTTTGCTCCGTTCCTGACGTAAGCTGATCCGACGTGCCGGCAACCATCTCGACACCCGACGTTATTTTCTTGATGACTTCGTTAAGCTGCCGGGTCATGAGGTTTAAATTTTGGGCCATGGAGCCGAATTCATCCCGTGACCGGACTTCAATCGAACGGGTTAAATCGCCCGAGGCCATGTCGGAGGAAAGCACATTCACCGCCCTTATTTGATTCCTCATATACCTTGCAAACAAATAAATCACGAAAGATACAATAAAAAGCGTAATCCCGATAATGATAACGGACTTCATTAGCAGCTGCTTAAGCGGTTCGTACAGCTCCTTCTCAGGAATAACCATCGCGAGCTTCCATCCGGTAACCGGAATGTCCATATAATAAATCCGGTTCAGACCGTTTGTATCCTCATAAGTCGCGTAACCGCTTTCTTTTTTAAGCATCGTCTGACCTGCGTTTGCCAAACTTGCGTTCGGATCCTGCGATACGTTTATTTTCAACAGCTTTTGCTCATCGCGGTCTGCGATATATGTGCCTTCGCTGTCCACCAGAAACGCTCTGCCGCTTATGCCTACCTCGATGGATGATATCATTTTCTGCAAATTCTTCAGGTCGATATTGGCCGTCACAACACCCCGGAAGTCACCGTTAAAATGATAAAACGGCGCTGTCGTAGTCAGCACCGCCGACTTGGAATTTTCATCAAAATACGGCTTCGTCCAAACCACGGATTGATCCGTATCCTTCCCGATAAGGTACCAGTCGCGATTCAGGTAGTTATATTCCTTGGTGCTGTAATCGAGCGTGTACAGCACTTGCCCGTTATAACGGTAAGCGTAGGGTCCGAAATAGTTCACATAGCTTTTGAATTGATTGGCTTCAAACCATACGCCGACCCCGAACGTATCGTTATTGGTCGACAAATACTTCATAATCATATC
>DATJKM010000336.1:0-8120 GCA_035491515.1 Candidatus Udaeobacter sp.
CCAAACGGGCGAATACGATTCCTTTCTTGATCGCGTCGGTACGGCGCTACACGCCATCGCTTCTACTACCGCAGTAGCTGCGCTGGCGCATCACTGATGCAGGCTCCCCGTATAATCAGCAGCAAAGCTCTTAGTGAGTCGATGGGCCGGCCGGTCGATGGGTGGTTGGGTCGGTCGGCCGATGGGTGGATCGGTCGGTCGGTGGATCGGTCGGTCGGTCGGTGGGTCGGTCGGTCATTGGGCCGGTCAGTCGGTGGGTGAGTGAGTGAGTGAGTGAGTGAGTGAGTGAGTGAGTGAGTGAGTGGGCGTCCGTTCCTACGGTATTTAATTGGATCATTAACCGATCATCATGCTAACCACACCTCATGCGATGCAGCAGTCTGGATGAATCCGGCGCTTTGGCGGACTCTCTTTTATCCCATCCTGCATTTAGAAGGAATATCTCCATCTAATCGTTGTATCACTTGCCGCTGCATAAAACTTACATGGAAAATATCCCGTTAAAATAGCGCTCGATGGGGGAAATGAGGAGAATTGCTTTAATTAACATGAGTTTTTCCCGTTATGTTCAGCAGAAGCTGCCCAAACGGATAATTAGCGGGAGGTTTTCCCGTTATAGATAGAAAGCTCACAAGAAGACCCTTGTCACCAGTGCCGCGGCAGAAATTAGACATAGCTAGAATAGACGAAATGGTCCGGCGGTCAACATGCAGGAGCGCTTACAGCGACTTTAAAGGAAAGGAGCAGTCAAAAACGACATTTTCTCGTTTTTAACTGCTCCTTATTGCTGCCGGTATGTTGCCCCGCTCTTCATGCGGCAGCATCACTAGTGGGACGATCTTCGATCTTCAATCTCCAATCTTCAATCTCCAATATGAACTTGCACTTTCTAGCTGCGCTTTGAACCCGCCGAAGCTCGAACAGCCCAAAATGGGCTGTACCTAACGTTTGAAGTAACGGATAGCGGCGATGTTTTGTTTCCTCACTTCGGGGCGCAGCCGCTGAAACCGGGCGTCATTCAAGAGAATAGGTCTATAAAAAAACTTAACTCAGCCCTGTAAAAGCGCTGAGTTAAAGTTAAGAAATTGCTTATGGGTAAGCTTACTCTGCAGATCCGAACTGAACCCAAGCCTTCTGAATTTCATCGATCGCTTGGTCCTTCGTTTTGCTGCCGCCGATGTAAGCTTGCATCAACTCACCAAACTTTTGGTGGAACGTATCCAAGGAGTAGTTAACCGACAAATCGCCGGATTTTTCTGTTTTCAAAATCTCTTCCATTTGTTTCGGCATATCCAGGTCAGGAAGCTGAGCATCCTTAATCGGAGGAATAACCTTAGCTACGCCCGAGAACCAGGCTTTACCGTAATCCGATGTGTACAGCCAGTTGAAAAATGCAATCGTTTCCTTAGCCACTTTGGAATCCTTGTTAATGCGAAGCGCCTGGTCAGCGCCTGTTACGAGCAGCGTTTGCTCTGCCTTTTCGCTAACCGGGTAACCTACGATACCAAGCTCAAAGTCCGGGGTAATTTTTTTGATCGCTTCTTCGTCCCATGCGCCTTTGCCTGTCATGAATGCTGCTTTGCCGGTAGCGAAGTCGCTCACCTCTGCGTTGCTGTCGCGCTCAAGCGGCTTGTTCGTGCCATGCTTCACCGTTGTGTCGATAAAGCTGAAGAAGTTGTCATTCAGTACAGGATGATCTTTGAACGTTGTCTCGCCGGCGATAAATTGATTAACCAGTTCCTTCGGCGTAATGCCTGCATCCTCAGCAGCCGCATTCACGAAGTTTTGGAAAATATGCTTCCATACCCACCACTCTTTATAAGCGTTGGCGAATGGCGTAATGCCTTTGGCTTCAAGCTTTGCAATAGCGTCTTCCATTTGGGAAGTTGTTTTCGGAACTTCAGTAATGCCCGCTTCAGCAAGCAGCTTCTTGTTATAAACCATGTTCATCAGGTTGCCTTTGACCGGGAAGCCAAGTACCTTGCCGTCTTTCGAGCTCATATTGATTTTGACGGAATCGGTCATTGCAGCCGCTAACGGCTCGTTTGTCAGATCCGCGCTGTATTCAGCGAAGGTGTCGATGTCTCCGCCGGCTGTCGTCTGGAACACGTCCGGCGTGCTGCCTGAAGCGATCTTCGATTTCAAGACCGTATTGTAGTCCGCTTGCATAATTTCAAGATTGATCGTTACGTTAGGTTTAACCTTCTTGTATTCTGCGATATATGCGTTGAAAGCATCTGTGTATTCTGGAGAAGCGGTAAACATGTTGATCGTAACAGGCTGATCGGATGTTTCCGTAGCGCCCTCGGCAGCCGTGCCCTCGTTATTGCCAGTCGTATTGTTCTTGCTGCTGCCGCAAGCGGCTAGTATTCCGATAATCAGCACTAAGCTGACGGACAGTGCCAGAAATCTTTTGAACATTGTAATGCCCCCGTTTCCATCATTGATTGTGGTCTACGCTGCCTATTTTAAAGAAAAAGGAAACGGATAAGAATGCACATAAGTGAATAGTTAAGGGTAAAAAAGTGTTCGACTGCTTCCTGTTCACTTTTTATCCGCCCGCATTCGATGCTCTATACTCGGTTGGCGACACCGAATAATAATTGCGGAACGCTTTGCTAAAATAATTCTTATCCTTGTACCCCAGCATTTCGGATATATCCTGAATCTTTAAGCTGGGATCGTCCAGCAGTTCCTTTGCCTTGTCCATCCGGACCTTCTGAACATATTCATGAATGCCAAAGCCGAACTGCTGCTTGAAGAGCTTCATTAAGTATTCTCTGCTCAAAAAATATTTGTCCGAAAACATCGAAATTTTAATATCCTCAAAATAATGATTGTCGATGTATGTTTTAATATCTCTTACTTCAAAGGGCTGATTCGTCATTTGAGACTTCCTGATTTGCCCGCTGAAATAATCTAAAATGCCGTTCAGCAGCTGTTCGAACTGCTCTAAATTGGCGAAATCGGTTGAAATGCCGATCGCCCGCAGCGGATGTTCTCCGGTAAGCGGCAGCACCTCGGGCGCTACACCAAGCTCAAGCGACAGATCATTTAGCAAAATGACAAACTCCTGCAGCGCTCGATCCGCTTCGCCGATGCTAAAGCGATCGGACGATCTCCACTTTTTCACGTATTCGCTCAGTATCGTTTTGGCATGATGGACATTGCCGCTTTCGAGAGCGCTGCGAATGATGAGAATTCGGCTGGTCAGAGACTGATTGTCCTTCGGCGGCGCAGCTTTGTCTGTAGTGCTTGTGACGGTTGCACCCTTTAGCTTTAAGAGATCGATTCCGTTAACGGCTGCTTTGGCCGCTTCATAGGAAGAAGCAATTTCCAGCGCATCCGGGCTCGAATGACCAATTCCCGCCGCCACAACAATACCGAACAGCCCCTTTAAGGTCGCCGTAACTTTATTCATTTGATGCAGGGAGCGATAGGCGATATCTTCGGGATATCCGCCCTTCATCGTGAGAATGGCAATGAGCTCCCGCTCCTGCTTCGGGCTGGCGAAGCTGAATGTGCCGAAATGGTCGCCCGCAATTTCGTTGATGACATTCGCCACAGCAAAGTGCAAGAGATCGGTATCCTCGTGAAAGCGGCTTTTTCTAATCTGCTCCAAATTCAGCACCCGCAGCACGACGGCAGTAAACCGATTGCCGGGATCGTCCGCGCCGATTAACGGCAGAAAGGCTTCATTCGTTTGGCTTTTGAAGCTGCGCTCAATGATGGACTGATAGACTTTCTCCTTAAGACGCGGCAGCGACATATTAAGTGTAATGTTGCGATTTATAAAATCGCTGTCCTTCTGCCGCTTGGCGTCCAGCACGTCGACCGCTTTGCGCAGCGACTGATTCAGATCATGCCGATTGACCGGCTTCAGCAAATAATCGACAACCTTGGAGCGAATCGCTTGCCTCGTATACTCAAAATCGTTGTAGCCGCTAATGACGATCGTCAGCAGATCGGGATAATCGCGCTCAATGATTTGCAGCAGCTCCACCCCGTTTAACTCCGGCATCTTCATGTCGACCATCGCCAGATCGATTTTGTGCTCGGCCAGCATCGCAAGTCCGACCTTGCCGTCCGTCGCCTCCAATACCTCTGCGATGCCTAACCCATCCCAGTCGCCTAATATGCGAATCGCTTCGCGCAGCGGCTCCTCATCGTCAATTATGAGCACTCTGTACATGGCTGACGCCTCCTCGCGGTAATAACATTTCCATCTCCGTGCCTGCATTATCCGTCTTTATGACGAGCTCCGCCTCATCTCCGTAAAGCAGCTTAAGTCGCGTATTCAGATTGACGAGACCAATGCTCTCTTCTTCGCTTCCGCGATCCTTCCACTCGCTCAGAAATGATTTTCTCACCTGCTCCAATCTCTCCCGTGAAAAACCCGGCCCGTTGTCGCTTACGGAAATAACGGCATGCGACTCAGTCAGCCCCGCGCGAATGTCGATCGTGATCGCGCTGGATACCTTCTCAAGGGCGTGCTTAATCGAATTTTCGACTAAAGTCTGAAGCGACAGCTTCGGAATTTCCAGCTCCATAAGCGACTCATCCCATTCGTACGTAACCTGCAGCCGGCTGCCGAAACGCGCCTTCTGCAGCGACATGTAGTTTTCAATATGCTTTAATTCCGCCCGCGCTTGCACGATATCCTTCCCGCTGATGCAGTACCGCAGCGTCAGCGCCAGCGCATCCACCATATCCGCAATGTCGAAGCGTTCATTTTTCAGCGCTTTTGTCGAAATAGCCTGCAGCGCATTGTATAAGAAGTGAGGATTTATTTCCGCTTCCAGCGCTTTTAATATTGCATTCTTCTCAACCAGCTTCATTTTGTACCGTTCATTGATCAGATCATTTGTCCGTCTGACCATCTGATTGAAATGACGCGACAAGTAGGCAATCTCATCTCTGCCCTTCACTGCTGCCTCCGCATCGAAGTCTCCTGTACTAAAGCGGTTCATTTGATAAGACAGCTTTTGCAGCGGCTTCGTAATGGCATTGGAGAAATACGTAACGACTATGACGGACAGCAGCAGGAAGAGGAAGCCGATCGTGAAGTTAATATTTCTGGTCGTAGTGGCTGCCTCATAAATTTGCGTATAAGGAATGGGCTTAATGAGCTTCCAGCCCTCCTGCTCCCCGATATCGTAAACGACAAGATACTTTTGCCCGGCCTCTGACCATGTCAGCTGGCCGTTAGGCTTATTCGTCAGCTTGTCCGGTAGGGCAGCCGCCTTCGCACGTTCGTAGAAACCGACATCATCCGCATAAAAAGGTTCATTGTCTGGACTTAAATACAGCAAATGCTGACCTTCGTCGAATGGAATATCCTTCAGAATCTCATCTCTCACCGATGAATCGAAGTAAAAGGACAGCACGGCCTGAGGCTGTCTGGATACAATCGAGCGCAGCACTCTGTGGTACGCCATGAAGCTGTCTTCCGTGCTTACCGGGTAGCCCGGGCTATTTCCCGGCTCTACAAAGGATTGATAGGAGCGGTTAAAGGGACTCGCCATTGCTTTCTTATACCACGACAATTCGCTTATAGCAGGATCCGAGCCGGTTCGTACGGTAATATTGTAATTTTCCTGCGAAACCGAGTAATATTTCTTCTCCTTCACAACGTACAAATAAATGGCTTCAAGATCGTCGCGGGAATAAAAAAGCTCGCGCAAATAATCCTCCAAATACATCTTCGACGCATAATCCTCCGATTCGTGCATAATCGCATACGTAATTTCGTCGTACCGGATTTGCGGCAGCGACAACTGCTCCATCCCCTTCAAATAATCCTCCATGTTCTGATTCACGAGCAGCAGGTTATTCGATGTGCTGGCGATACTGTTCGTGACCGACTCCTTCTGGAGCATCTGATATGAAATAAAAGTGAGCGACCCGACAACAAGAATAATAATGGATGTGAAAAGCAAAATAAGCTTGTTCACCAGCCTTCTCGACAAGCGCTCGACGAGGTCCCTTCTAGCCTTAAACAGTTTATTTATAATGGTTTTCTCCATCCCTTCTGCTCGTTATTCCGTTCACCTTTTTACCCCTAACTGATTTGTTAAATCCATTTTTGCAGGCAGGCGGCTGCTTTATAATACACACTATAGCTGATACCGATTTCTTGAAATATAAGATTTTGCAGCCTCACATTTATACTGCTCTTATATTTTTTCGGCGAAACGAGTCTTGCCATTACATAATGGCACAAGCTGTTTACGCTTGTATAGCTCAGCAAACTAGAACCGCTAGACGAACTGCAAAGAGAAGAGGTGCGTTGATGTTTAAAGCATTAGGTAGAAAATGGAGCGAAAAGCTCGAATTCGGCATCTTTACCTTGCCGGTATTAATTTGTATCGCCGTAGCGTTTTACATCCCTTTCGCAATGACCATCCGTTATTCCATGACCAAGTGGAACGGTATTTCCAAGCATCCGAAGTTTGTCGGGCTTGATAACTTCAAGCAAATTTTTATGGGCGATGCCAACTTTGCCAGCTCCGCATGGTTTACGATCAAATACGCGGTTTTGTACATCGTTTTAGTGAACGTACTGGCTATCCTGCTTGCTGTCATGCTCGACATGAAGCTCAAAACGTCCTCGTGGCTGCGGGCTGCCTTCTTTGTCCCGTATATTCTTAGCTTAGTTATCGTCGGCTTCATTTGGAAATTCATTTTCATGCAGGGCTTTGAGTCGCTTGCGGCGAGTACAGGCTGGGGCATTTTCGAGATGAGCTGGCTCGGAGAGCCGGGACTGGCATTCGTCTCCATATTGTTTGTCTCCATCTGGCAGTCCATCGGCTTTTACTTAGTGATTTACATCGCCGGACTGCAGTCCGTGCCGGATGATTTGAAAGAAGCTGCGACCGTTGACGGTGCCGGCCCGTTAAGACGCTTCTTCAGCATTACACTGCCGCTTCTTGCGCCATCGATTACGATTTCCGTATTTATGGCTTTAACGAACTCCATCAAAGTATTTGATGTAATCCTGTCGCTGACAGGCGGCGGCCCCGGCGGCACGACCTACAGCATCGCTTATGACATTTACAGAGATACGTTCCAGAACAACCTTTACGGCTACGGAACGGCGAAAGCGCTCATCCTGTTCGTTGCGGTATTGTTCGTTACGATCATCCAGTTGACGCTCTTCAAACGCAGGGAGGTTGAAGCCTAATGAAAACGCAAAGCAAAGCAAGAGCAGGGCGCATCGTTCTAGAGATCGTAATGGTGCTCCTCTCGCTCGTGTTTCTATATCCGTTGTTCTTGGCCATTAACAACTCGCTCAAAAGCTTCGGCGAGGTAATGACCGATGTCGTTGCCTTGCCTAAGCAGCTCGTATTCGAAAACTATTCCTATGTATGGTCATTCATCAACTATCCGAAGCTGTTCCTTAACAACTTTATTATTACAGCCGTCGGGCTTGCGGGGATCATCCTCGTATCCTCGATCGCCGCTTACAAGCTGGCAAGGACGAAGACGCGATGGAGCGCGCTGCTTTACCTGGTCTGCATTATGCCGATGCTGATTCCGTTCCAATCGATCATGCTCACCGTGCTGCAGCTGGCCAAAGATTTAAACCTTTCCGAAAGCACTTGGGGACTAGGCGTTCTCTACTGGGGCTTCGGCGCACCGCTCGCCGTATTTATCTATCACGGCTTCGTAAAGGGTATTCCCCAGGAAATTGACGAGAGCGCGACGATTGACGGCGCTTCCGGCTTCAAGCTGTTCTTTCTCGTCATCTTCCCGCTTCTAAAGTCGGTTACGACGACGATCATCATCATTGACGTGATGTGGATTTGGAATGACTTCCTGCTTCCGCTGCTCATGGTTAACGGCTCTCCCGATACAAAAACGTTGACGCTTGCCGCCTACACCTTCGTCGGTCAATACACATCGGATTGGCAATATGCCATGACCGCCATGGTAATGGCCGTGCTGCCGTCGATCATCGTGTTCATCTTCTTGCAGAAATACATCGTTAAAGGCGTTGTCGCCGGTGCGGTGAAAGGTTAATAAATATAGAAAAGAGCTGTCCATTCAGGTCGATAACGGGACTGACCCCTGTTTGTGAGACAGGGATCAAAACACCTTTCAAGTTTAAACAGCCAGTC
>DATJKM010000337.1:0-39978 GCA_035491515.1 Candidatus Udaeobacter sp.
CCAGAAGGAGCAAAACGCGATCATCCGCAACGACAAAAGCCGGATGCTTATCGTACAGGGGGCGGCCGGAAGCGGGAAGACTTCCGCGGCATTGCAGCGGGTGGCGTACTTGCTGTACAAACACCGCCAGACGATCAGGGCAGATCAGATCGTTCTTTTCTCACCCAATCCGATGTTTACCAGCTATATCTCCACGGTCCTTCCGGAGCTCGGCGAAGAGAATATGCAGCAGACTACTTTTCAGGAATATCTCGACAGTTCGCTGGGTCCAACATTACGGCCGGAGGATACCTTCGATCAGATCGAATTTGTACTGACCGCACGAGGGGCGCCGGAGTATGAGGCTCGTCTCCAGGGGATCGAGTATAAAGCTTCTGAGGCTTTCCTGCAAGCCCTGCAGAACTATGGAGTATGGTTGGGACGGGAAGGCATGCGATTCAACGGCGTTCGGTTTCGGGACCGCGATTTGATTACCACGGAGCGAATGAGAGCGGAATTTTACGGTTACGACCGTTCCCTGCCGTTGTTCAATCGTGTCGTTCTCTTGCAGGAATGGCTGCTGAATGAACTGGCTTCGCTGGAACGCAGGGAGCGGGAAGCACCTTGGGTATATGAAGAGTTGAATTATCTCGACACCGAACAGTACGCGGAAGTGTTCGGCATGCTGCATAAAGAGAAGGAAGTATTCGACCTTGCGGAACATTACGCCGCGGTTCGCGAGAAAATTAATAACAAGCGACGGGAAGATGAAGGCGACTTTGACTTCGCCCGGCGGGAGGAAGGTCTGCTCCGCCGAAGGATCGTGAAGGAAAGCTTTAAACCGCTAAGGAAAAGTGTGAAAAAATTCTCGTTTTTAGACGTTAAAGGCATATATGGCCAATTGTTTGAGGGCGGAGACGCTTATCGGGAGAAAACGAATGGGGCCGTCATTCCCCCGCTATGGCCTGAAATCTGCAGGCAAACCAAGGAAAAGCTGAGCCGGAACGAGTTGTTCAACGAGGATGCGACTCCGTACTTGTATGTAAAAGAACTGATTGAAGGCGTCCGGACGAACACGGAAATCCGGTATGTCTTCGTTGATGAGGGTCAGGATTATTCGCAGTTTCAATATGAATATCTCAAAAAGCTGTTTCCCCGTGCCCGGATGACGGTGCTCGGCGATTTTGGGCAAGCGATCTTCATGCAGGCTACAAGTTTGGCCGCATCCGATTCGCCGTTGGTACGCCTTTTCGGCGAAGCCGAAACAAACCTCGTCTGCCTTGTACGCAGCTATCGTTCAACCAGGGAGATTGTTGAATTTACGAAATCAATGCTTCCCGGCGGGGAAGAAATTGAACCGTTTGAAAGGGGAGGCAAAATGCCCCTTCTGACGAGACTGGACGGCGGGGAGAAGCGCGATGCGCAAATTCTGGCAGACATCGCGGCGCTCAGGGCCGAGGGCTTCGATTCCATCGCCGTCATTACGAAGACCGCAGCCGAAAGCCGGGAGGCCCATGAATCGTTACGGATTCAAGGAGGCGAAGCTCTGCAGCTCATTACGAAGGAGACGCTGGGCTTTGAAAAACGAGTGATGGTTATTCCTGTGTATCTCGCCAAGGGTGTCGAGTTCGATGCAGTCTTGGTCTATGATGCTTCGCCCGAAGCTTACGGCCGGGACAACGAACGCAAGCTTCTTTATACGGCGTGTACGCGGGCCATGCACCGGCTTCATCTTTACACGACGGGCGATTGGTCGCCGTTCGTGCAGGCATTGCCTGCGAATTTGTATGAGAAAGCAACATATTGACGGACCGGGGGTGACGTCGGCCGCGATAAGCTGCTGCTTATTACTCAGCAAATCTTCGATGCCATCCTGTAGCCCGTCATCAAGGGCGGTTGTAAGCAAGAATCCGACGACGACTCCTATTTCCGCGTGTCGGCATCCACCTTCGAACAGATCAATTTGTTCCTCGACCATTATTTTCATCCATACACAGCTCGATGAGCAGAAAGCAGGGACCTATGTCAGCTCCTAAAAAAACAAAACCGATGGCAGCCGGCGGGGACGACTTCTCGCTGAAAGCCATTCTGCCGCCGCTCATGGCGATTATTGTCGGCATGATCATGGTTATTCTGGACAGCACCGTCGTCAATAATGCCATTCCGAAACTCGTTGAATACTTCGACACCGATCTGAAGACGATCCAATGGACCGTCACCGGCTATACGCTGGCCTTATCCGCCGTTATCCCGCTTGCGGGCTGGATGACCGATAAATTCGGCTCCAAGCAAATTTTCATGATTACGATCGCCCTGTTCACGATCGGCTCCGTGCTGTGCGGCATCGCGCAAACGCCGGAACAGCTGATCATTTACCGCATCATTCAAGGCTTGGGCGGCGGCATGGTGGCCCCGATCGGGATGGCCATGGTGTTCAAGCTCGCGCCTCCAGAGCGCCGCGGATCCATCATGGGCGTACTCGGCATCCCAATGCTGATGGCGCCGGCGTTCGGTCCGGTGCTATCCGGCTGGCTGGTCGATTCTGTCAGCTGGCACTGGATTTTCATCATCAATCTGCCGATCGGCATTATCGCCTTCATTCTCGGGTATAAATATTTGCCGAAATCGGGCCGCCATGCGGCGCCGCATCTGGACGTCATCGGCATGTGCCTCGCGCCGATCGCCTTCTCCATGCTGGCATACGGCGTAAGTGAAGGCGGCACCAGCTGGTCCAGCGCTTCGACGATCACGGGCTTGACCGTCGGCGGCATTGCGCTCATCCTCTTCATCTTCGTTGAACTGGCACAGAAGCAGCCGCTGCTGGAGCTGAAAGTGTTCAAGTCGTCCGACTTTACACGCAGCATCATCTTGACGTGGATCGTACAGCTCGCGCTGTTCGGCGCAATGCTGATCGTGCCGCTGTACCTGCAAAGCGTCATGCACTACACCGCGCTTGAAACGGGCTGGATCCTGATGCCGCAGGCGCTATGCGCGGGAATCGGCATGCCGATCAGCGGCCGGCTGTTCGACAAGATCGGCGCGCGTCCGCTCGCCTTCGCCGGTCTTGCCGCCGTATCCATTTCCCTGTTCATCTTGTCCGGCATATCGGTGGATACCTCGCTGTGGGTTATCATCCTATGCATCGGCATCATGGGTCTCGGCATGGGCTTCTCCATGATGCCGCTCAACACGCATGTCCTGAACTCTGCGCCTCGCCGTCTGGTGAGCCGCGTCACACCGCTGACAACAGCAGCTCAGCAAGTCGTCGTCTCGTTCGCGGTCGCGGGCCTGACGGGTTATCTGACGTCGCAAATCACTTCCCACGCCGCAAGCGCGGGAGCGGACGCGAATCCGCTGAACGCCGTCGTCGCGGGTTATGGCGACACGTTCTTCCTGTCCGCGTGCCTCGCCACCGCGGGTGTCGCACTGTCGCTCCTTCTGCATAAACCGAAGCAGCAGGAAGAAGACGGAACCGCCGGCGGGGACAATCCGGACCCGGCGATGATGGGTCATTAATCGCGAATCGGCTCTGATTCGCTCGTCTGCAAACAGCCTTGGCCGTTAGTCGGCCAAGGCTATTTTTTGCTGATCATTTTAGTCTGTACAGTACGTCTTTACAAGGGCATGGGACTGTTCCTCGCTGGCTCGGCGATGTGTGGCTTGTCGGAGGACATGACAGCTTATCATCTTCCGCGCCATCCAGGGGATCGGAGCCGGCGCGCTCATGCCGATCGGTATGACGATCATCGGCGACCTCATCCCGCCCGAACGCAAAATGCAGGGCCTTTTCGGCACCGTATTCGGTTTGTCATCGGGCTGGCCGTTGGCGGATTTATCGTCGACAAATTGGCCTGGCAATGGATTTTCTACATTAACCTGCCGTTCGGCGTTCTCGCCGCTCTTCATCGCTTCATCGCTGAAGGATTCCTCACCAGGGAAAGGTACTGGGAAAGGCAAGCGGGTTGATGTAGGTATAAGCGGTATTTAAGAGACCAATGTATGAAGGTTTCTTTTAGGACACATAACTATAAAAGCTCGATCAGCAGAAAGGAGGATTCAACATGGGCAGTGGCAGTGGTAACATCAAACCGAACGGTTCCCAGCATGTGGCTCCACCATCGGATGACCCTAAAAAGCAGGGACGATCAGCAGCAAAGAAGAAGTCTAAATAGTAATGCTGTTCCGACTAAATAGTCCCCTATACTCACCGATATGAAATAGCCCCCTTAGAATAGACATTGGAAAAACCCCTGAGTTAAATCCGATAATATTCTAGGGGGTGCCAGACTGTTAGATGGCATGTTGATGAAGTATGTATCAGAAGCGGGTTACGGACACAATATCGCGTATTTTCCGCAAGAGATAAGGGAGAACGTGTTTAGCGGAAACTGCGCCCGTTTTTACGGGATAAATAGATAACGAGATAGACGAAATTAGACCGCCCGGAAGCAGTATTCCTGGCGGTCTAATTTCCGTTATAAGGTAATTATTCATTTGATTAAGGAAGGAAGTTAAGAATATTCATTTTTGTCCGGTGCTGGTCCGGCAGCTTCTGAGACTGCTGTGAAATTAGTTTGATTTTGCATAACTAATTTGACGATCACCTTTGAAACTAGCGGTTTAGTTCGATTTTGCGAAACTAAACTCGGTTATTTTATCGAGATGACAAAAGTAAGGCTGTTTAATTCGGCAAAACGAAACTAATTGCCTCATAACCTGAGGATTGTGCAAATTAGTTCGGCTAGATGAAACTATTTCGTTTGCAGATGAAAAACGAGCAGAAATTGCCATTTGAATCTGGAAAAGAAGATCAAATGGTCCGCGAAGCGGACTTTTTCACCGGACTTTTATAAGGGTTAATACATGACGAAAAACAACATGAGACCGCAGGGAAACCTGGGGTCTGTTTTAAGGGGCATAGGCGATGTATCCTGAAGTCGAAGCATTTGGATCGTGAGAAGTGCGCAAGAAAACAACATTTTTCGTCTGTAAAACGATACTTCTCTAGACGGAAGCGGGCTATGATTTACTTAAGAATCCTGAAATA
The DNA here is from genome assembly GCA_035491515.1 of Candidatus Udaeobacter sp. Lineage (GTDB taxonomy): Bacteria > Bacillota > Bacilli > Paenibacillales > Paenibacillaceae > Pristimantibacillus. The sequence goes on from DATJKM010000337.1 coordinate 5,027, forward strand.
GCCTGAGGAAAGAAGGTAAATGGACATGTTAGAAGCAAAGGAACAAATGTGGTTAAACGGGGTAATCGAAAAGATTACAGCGAAAATGGATGGGGTCAGCGAAAAATCGAGAAACAAAATTCCTTACACGACGATTAACGGAACGCATGACGACCGAAACTCAGACAACCCGACCGGTACTGAGACAGATGGCATCAACTGGTGGACCAATGGCTTCTGGGGCGGTATGATGTGGCTGATGCACCATGAAACCGGCAACGAAAAATATAAAGAGATCGCCAATATTTCCGAAGCCATGTTGGATCAATGCTTCGAGGATTATTACGGGCTGCATCATGATGTCGGGTTTATGTGGCTTCCGACCAGCGTGGCCAATTATAAAGTAACGAAGAACGCAGAGTCCCGGAAAAGAGCGCTGCATGCCGCAAACCTTCTGGCGGGACGCTTTAATCTGGCTGGCGGGTTTATCCGTGCATGGAACGATGTGGCGGACAACGACACGAGGGGCTGGGCGATCATCGACTGCATGTTCAATATTCCACTTCTCTACTGGGCGTCGGAAGAAACGGGGGATCCGCGGTTTAAGCAGATTGCCATGAAGCATGCGGATACGGCCATGACGGCCTTCGTAAGACCGGACGGTTCCGTGAATCACATTGTGGAGTTCGATCCGTTTAACGGCGGAGTGGTCAAAACATACGGTGGACAAGGCTATGAAGAGGGCTCTTCATGGACGAGAGGACAAACCTGGGCATTGTATGGCTTTATGATGAGCTATATTCATACCGGAAAAGAAGAATATTTGGACACGGCCAAGCGTGTTGCGCATTATTTTATGGCCAATATCCCTGAAGACGGGGTAATTCCGGTCGATTTCAGACAGCCGAAAGAGCCAAGGCGAGAGGATGACACGGCTGCTGCGATTGCGGCATGCGGATTGATCGAAATTGCCAAGGCAGTAGGAACGTACGAGAAAGGCTCCTATATCGAAGCTGCGCTAAAGCTGCTCAGAACGTTGGATGAATCGCGCAGCGACTGGTCCAGGGATAATGACTGCATTTTGCAATACGGTTCAGGGGCGTATTATGCCAAGTCTCATCATCATCCAATTATTTATGGGGACTATTATTTTATGGAAGCGATATTCAAGCTGAAGGGCAACGATTTGTACCTTTGGTAAATTTTCTGGACATCCCATGGCATTCATCCGACAGTCGCGTGACATGAACTCATTGCGAATGTCTGGTTGGAGTCGGTAAACAACAGTAAATTCGCTCTCATTTAAGCTCTTGTATATAAATGAAGAAAGATCGCCTATTCCGGTCATTTGGCCGGTTAGGCGGTCTTTTTTTGGGGTTCTGTCACAAGGATTTGTTCACGCAGTTTTATTGGCGGCCTCGGTATCAGCCGCCCAAGCTTTTGCGGTAGTCGCTTGGCGTGCGGCCTACACGTTTTTTAAAGAGTCTGGAGAAATAATACAAGCTGTTGAAACCGCTTCGGAGGGCGATCTGCTCGATGCTGTGATGGCTGTTTAGGAGCTGAATCTTTGCTTCCTCCAGGCGTTTCGAAATCAGATCATCCTTTGGGCTCATATGGAAATATTTCTGATATAACACCCCGAACCGTTCCGCGCTTAAGTTCACCAGCTCCGACATTTTGTTCACTGTCCAGTCCTGTTCGTAATGCTCATGAATAAACGTTCGTGCCGTCATAAATTTGTATTTGAATTCTTGCTCCGCTGCCGTGAGCTTGTCGAATTCATCGTGCATCTGTTTATGTCTGCTCAGCAATAACAAAATTTCTTCCAATACCAGGCTGGTTTTTTGTTTCCAATAAGGCTTGCGCAGCGACAGCTCCGTTTCAATCGAACGCAAATAGGGCCCGAGCAAATGCGGCTCTCCCGTACTAATGATTTGATTAAAGGGTACGTCATAACGCTTTGCCAGCCCGGGAACGTCGTCGCCTGTGAAATGAATCCAGTCGTTACGAAATCCGTCGCTCATCCCCTCCGGCGTTCCATGATACTGGGGGAAGCCCGGATCATGGAGAATGCAATCTCCCTGCTGTCCGAGTTCAATTCCATGAATGGTCTGCGTAAAGAAGGGGGTAGAAAAGCACATAAGCAGATAATTATCGCAGCCGAAGGGACGTTCAATAACAAATTCGGGATCATGCGGCGTGTTCATTCCGAATATATGGATGTCAAATGCAGCAGGCATTGCATATCCTCCAATACTGTGTGCAGTGTTCGATACATACAATTGTAATGGCAAACCGCCTTTCATTTCAACGTTAGAAGCAAAAAATGGTTAAAGGAAAAGTGCAAATTGATAATGGGTAAGTTCATTTTATATAAAGAAAGCAAGCGATATAATAAACGTGTACAACAAAAATGTGCAAATAAAGGGGATTTACATGAGCGAAAATAGCTTGCTAAAGGGAAAGCATATTGTCTTTGTAGCCGGTGAAGATGAATACAACTCTGAGGTATCTTTGGCAGCACTTGCCCTGGAGACTGGGAAGCTGTATGGTGCCCGCACTACGGTTCTGGCATCCTATCCGGATCCGTCGAATCCTTCTAATATACCGCAGCTGGACAAGCTGGATGAAGCGGATTTGGCCGTATTGTATTTACGTTTTCGCGAGCTGCCCGAAGAGCAGCTTGTTCATTTGCTGAACTATGTGGAATCCGGAAAACCGGTCATTGCATTTCGCACGAGCACGCATGCCTTCCGATATCCAGCGGGACATACGCGGGAGAGCCTGAATGCAGGATTCGGAATTGATGTTCTGGGAGCTCCGTGGATTGATCATTTCGGACATTCGTCTTCAACGGATGTCTCACTTGCCCATGGGGCAGAAAATCATCCGATCGTCCAGGATGTTCCTGCTTTTTTCCATGTAAGAAGCTGGCTTTATCTGACATTGCCTTATCCGCCGGAAGGGGCAGTCATTCTATTGAACGGCAGCACGGTCGATCCCGAGCTTACCAGCGAGAGCAGGGTCCACGCCTCCAAAGTTCATCCGGTCGCATGGACCCTTACCAACCGGTGGGGCGGCAATGTATTTATGACGACGCTGGGGCATCCGGAGGATTTTGAACATCCCGCTTTTCGTAAATTGGTTACCAATAGTATGCTCTGGGCTCTGCAAACTAATAAAAGGGAGTGAATTATGATGAAACAAATCGCGATTATTGGCGAGAAGCTTACCTCAATTGTGGAAAAAGCTGAGCCTGAGCTGCAAGACGGATGGGCTCTGGTCAAGATTCATGCGGCGCCGATGTGCGCGGAATACAAAAGCTTCGTGCATGGACATGCAACCGATTGTTTGGGGCATGAAGCGGCGGGCGAGATCGTGAAGGTCGCTCCGGGCAGCAAGCTTAACGTAGGTGACAGAGTAGTGGTCATGCCGGGATACCCGTGCGGCAAGTGCCCGCTTTGCGTAGCCGGAGATTATATTCATTGCGAGCATAATCTGCCATACAGCAGCGCTACAATGACGCAATTTATCGCGAAACCGTCCTGGATTCTACCGAAAATTCCGGAAGGCGTCTCTTATGAAAAGGCATCCCTTGCCTGCTGCGCGCTCGGTCCTTCGCATGGCGCTTTTGCTGGGATGGGCGTCGATGCCTTTTCAACCGTGCTGATTACGGGACTGGGTCCAGTCGGACTAGGAGCGATCATTACAGCCAAATATCGGGGAGCCAGAGTCATTGCGGTTGAGATGAATGAATACCGTATCGAATTGGCCCGAAAGCTTGGCGTGGATTACATCGCAGATCCAAGAGATGAGCAAGCTGTCGTCAAGATTAAGGAATGGACCGGCGGGTTTGGGCCCGACTACGGACTTGACTGCTCCGGTGTCGTTTCCGCGCATCGATTACTGATTGATGCCGTCAAACGTAAAGGAAAAGTCACCTTCGTCGGTGAGTCCGGCACGGAAACGCCAATCCGGATCAGCGACGATATGCTTCGCAAGGGCATTCAGCTCATCGGCTCCTGGCATTACAATCTGAACGAATTCAATCGTATTATGGAAATCATAAAAAACTCTCCGGCAGTGGATGAATTGATTACGCATACATTTCCGTTCAGCCGCATCCAGGAAGCTTTCGAAGTTTCCGCGTCCGGCCAATGCGGCAAAATTATTCTGAAGCCATGGGAGTGAGTGAACAATGAGAATCGGAATGAATTTGCTGTTGTGGACAGATCAGGCTAAACCTGATGTCCATGCGCCGCTTCTGAGACAAATCAAGGATTGGGGCTTTGACGGCGTTGAATTGGCGGCTGACGCCATGAATCGTGAGGAAGCCGCCGGGTTCCGCGCTTTACTTGACGAATATGGTTTGGACCGAACAACAATCGCGGCGCTTGATGCGAAGACGGCCGATCCGGCAAGCCGGGATACGGCCTTGCGCATGAAAGCTGTCGATATCTTGAAAAACGCATTGGATCATACGCATATTTTGGGGGCTGAGCTGCTCTGCGGACCGCTGTTTCAAGGACTGGGCCGATTCAGCGGGCAAGCACCGCAAGCGGATGAATGGAGGTATGCGGTAGAGACGATCAGGGAGGTCGGGGAGTATGCGGGTTCGCTTGGCATACGAATAGCCCTTGAGCCTTTAAACCGTTTTGAAATGTATATGGTCAATACGATGGAAGCCGGCTTGCAGTTTGTAAAGGAGGTCGGACTTCCGAATGTGGGCTTGCTGGCGGACACCCATCACAGCAACATTGAAGAAGGAAATGTCATTGAGGCGTGGCGGCAGGCAGCTCCGCATATCTTTCATGTGCATATTTCCGAGAATCATCGGGGGGTGCCCGGAACGGGCCATGCCGTTTCTTCGGAAATCTTTGACCTGCTGGTGGAGATTGGTTATGACGGATGGGTGACGATCGAAGCTTTCAGTCAGGCTGTGCCGGGATTAATTTCACGGCTGCATCTCTGGCGGTCATATGCTCCGCATACGGATGCTGCGGCTGCGGAAGGAATCGTTTATATCCGGGAGCAGCTGGCAAAGGCCAAGGAACGGAGGGCGAACCGCCATGCCGACCGTTGATCGCGAAGGTGTTCGGATTTATTACACAGAGCGGGGGACAGGTACTCCCTTGGTACTGCTTATGGGGCTTGGTGCTGATGGCAGCGCATGGGAGCAGCATGTGCAGGCGTACGAATCGCGCTTTCGCTGCATCATGGTAGATAACCGGGGAGCGGGTCAATCCGGGAAGCCAAAGGGAACCTATACCTCGGTCGAGATGGCCAAAGATACCATTGCCGTCATGGATGCGCTAGGGATAAAGCGGGCCCATGTATCGGGAATATCGATGGGAAGCGCAATTGCGCAGCAGATTGCGCTGCTGTCGCCGGAGCGAATCATCTCGTTAACGTTAAATTGTCCATGGCCCAAAGTCGATGTATTTGCACGCAGAACGTTCGAAACGTTGAGCAGCGCATATGAGGCAATGAACGCAAGCGACTTTCAGAAGCTGCTTCAGCTCATTATTTTCACGCCTGAATATCATGAGAACAGGTTGGACGATTTATTGTCCAGGCAGCTGGCAGCCGAAGCAAATAAGCATCCTATGCCGCCCTATGCTTTCCAGGCCCAATGCGACGCATGCAAAACGCATGATACGGCAGGACGTTTAGGCACGATTGCCGTTCCTACGCTTGTTACGGTAGGGGAGCTTGATATGTTTACGCCGCCTCGCTTTTCGAGAATGATCGCAAGTGAGATTTCCCATGCGGAGCTTGTTGTGTTCGAAGGCAGCGGCCATACGCATCATTGGGACCAGTTGGACAAGTTCAATCAATTGACATTGGATTTCATGTTAAGGCAGGAGGAGGCTGAATATGCAACCTAAACTATCGATTGGCTCATGGGCATTTGCTTTTGGTCCATTTGAGCACGAGCCATGGTCTTTCTCCCGGGTGTTAAGCTATGCCAGGGAAGCCGGATATTCAGGGGTCGAGGTAAATGGCTTTCTGCCGCATCCCGTCCCTGATGTATACGATACAGTCTCCAAACGTAAGGAGCTGCTGGGCGAGATCCACTCGCATGGTCTCGGCGTTTCCGCGTATGCTCCGGACTTCCGTCATGCCCCTCCGGCCGCAGCGGACAAAGAATCGTACCTGGAATTATTGAAAAATTATCTTGATTTTACCGTGGATCTTGGTACAAAGATATTAAGAGTGGACACGGTTACATCGCCGGTTCCTGTAAGCGAAGAAACCTATGCCAGCCGGTTCGCGAGATTAATCGACACTTGGCATGCTTCCTCAGAGCTTGCGGCAGATGCTGGCGTACGAATCGTCTGGGAATTCGAGCCGGGCTTCTGGTTGAATAAGCCAAGCGAGGTTGCTCGCGCCGTGAAAGAGGTCAATCATCCGGCCTTCCAGGTGCTTTTCGATACAAGCCATGCTTATATGAGCGGTGTAGCCGGCGCCAGACAAGCGGGTCAGAAGGAACTGCTGCAGGGAGGAATTGCCGAATATGCCAGGCTGCTTGAAGGCCATATCGGACATTTCCACCTGATCGATTCGGACGGAACGCTGCATGATGAAGAAACGAGCACCCATGCGGAGTTTGGCGCGGGAAAAATCGATTTCACGAGTTTTTTGAGAGAGACGAATGATATTTTCCTTCCTTTGGAATGGTGGTGCGTAGATTTCTGCTTTAATAGCGAAGTTGAGGCGTGGGGTAAGCAAGCCGTCGGTTTCATTCGAAATGCAGTGAAGGAGAGCATGCAATGAAGATTTCTTTCGGGTGTCAAACCTATACTTGGCAAATGAACTACGAACGTTACAAAGACAGTTTAACTGCTATTCTGGATGTGGTTCAGCAAGCAGGCTTCCTCGGCGTGGAGGCTGAAGTGTGTATGCTGGGGAACTACTACGATGATTCTGAAAAGCTGTTAAATGCTTTACAGGAACGCAAACTTCAACTGGCGGCATTAACTTTGGCGGAGCCATGGCTCGGTATGGAGGAAACAGCCGAAGAACGGGAGAACGCCGACAGGCTGATCCGGTATTTGCAGCATTTTCCCGAGGCTAAGCTTATCCTGGTACAGCTGCCGGGCGAAGACCGGAAGGATCTCGCCTTCAGACAACAAACGGCGATTTCCTGCGCGAATGCGGTAAGCAAACGCGCCTTTGAAGCCGGGATTACCGCCGCTTACCATCCGAACTCGCCATCAGGCTCGGTGTTTCGAACGGAAGAGGATTACCGGGTATTATTCGCGGGAATCGATGACAGATACCTTGGCTATTGTCCGGATTCCGGCCATATCGCCAGGGGAGGCATGGACCCCTTAAAGGTATTCCGCGAGCAGCTGTCTCGAATCAAGCATGTTCATTTCAAAGATTATGATAAAATATCCGGAGACTGGAAGACGATGGGGCAGGGCTCCATCCCTCATCCTGATATCGTATCTTTGTTAGAAGCATCGGATTATCAGGGGTGGATTATGGTGGAAGAGGAATCTTCTTTCGCGGAAATTCATCCTGATGAAGCGACAAGGGACAACGGGAAGTATGTAAGCCAGTTACGAACGACAATCTGATCGGAAGGGATTGGATTGGTTCCTTCGCTCAATTTTCATAGATGTTTCATGGAAAAAACAGACCGTTAGGGAGTATTCTGCCTAACGGTTCTTTAAGGTCACCGGATAAACTATGAATTACAGCTAGTCAATTACTGCAACAGTTTGCTGCAACAGTTATTATACCGTATAGAAATTTTGGGAATAATTTGAAATGGACTCCATAGTTATAGAGGTGTATCCTCTAGAATATATATTGGATAATGCCTGAGTTTTCCGATGAATACTAATGCTGCATTTTTTTTAACCGGTCTATGGACAGCTGGTTGATTATGATACTATTCAAGGATGAAGCAAGAAACAAATAGACTTGTGAAGAAGAGCTGCGGATCCCGGGGCTGTTCGCTTCAAACCCGTATAGGAGGTACGCATGCAAAGAGTAGCTTCCAAGCTGTTGGTGGTGGTAGTCGTCATAGCAGCCGCGTTCTATCTTGACTTAAAACTGGACCTATTTCCTGCCGCAGCCGAGTCGGAGGAGGCCGTCGCCATGGATGAGACGAATAAGCTTGAGCGGCTGGAACTAGAAATCGCCAAACAGTTCCAAGCCCGTTCTGAGCATTTTTCGGTTACATACACGGGGGACAAGCAGGAGCTTTCGGATAAGCTCAAGGATATTATTCACGCTGCACTTAGGCATGATGACTATTCGGCTTACATCCTTGAATCCTACATCTATACGATCCGAAGCTGGGGAAATAAATCGACGATTGCCCTAGAAGCCAGATACCGCGAGACGCTTGCGCAAACAGCCGTCGTAGACCGGGAAGCAGCGAAGGCGCTCCAGACGATCATTGAACCGGGGATGAACGAGCATGAGAAAGTAAAAGCGATTCACGATTGGATCGTTAATCGTATCGAATATGACCAGTCATTGTCGCACTACACCGCATATGAAGCGGTAACTTTAGGCGAGGCAGTCTGCCAGGGCTATGCGCTGCTTGGCTACAAAATGCTGAAGGAAGCGGGCATTACGGTATTAATTGCCGAGGGCACCGTGAACACAGGCGAGCATGCTTGGAATATGGTTCAGCTGGACGGCATATGGTATCATCTTGATCTAACTTGGGATGATCCGGTAGGGATAACGGCTGCAGGCAAGGACCCGTCAGCGAAAACAGCCAAATCGGGCGAGAACACGATTAGATACAATTATTACTTGAAGACGGATGAAGAGCTGCGTGCAGATCATCAATGGACAAAAACATATCCTGCTGCAACCATATCCTATGCGGATACGATCCGGGAGCTGGAGCAGCAGGGCAAGGCGACAGAGCGCAGTCGTTTCAGCAAGTTGAAGATGGCGCTGGGCCTGCACTGGCTGGAGCCGGAGTATACAGTGTCGAGCGAGGAGCAGCTTAATCAGATGATTCAATCGGCGCTTGATTCCCGCACGGCAAGCTTAGCTTTCAGATATGAGCAAGGCGATCAATTTCCCGCTGCCTTGAAGGCTGCCTTTCAGAGTGTGAATTTAGCAGTCGGATACCGGGCAAGCTACGAGCCGTATGCCGGCGATGATTCGCTGCTTGTTCGTATACAGCTTGAATATGGGCGGTAGGCGGCAATATTGTTCGATGAATGATTATTTAGAGAAAGGGACGACTGTTTCCTGATCGATGAGCGGAAGTGTAATCTCTATTTTTGTTCCAAAGCGTGCTTTGGATTTGATAATGAACTGAGAAGCGGCGCCGAATTGTATTTTGATTCTTTTGTAAGTGTTGTAAAGGCCGATATGGGATGAATCTTCATCGACATTGACCGGCGAGTACTGTAACCGATCCCTGATTTGCTTCAAACGGACGGGTGCAATCCCTATTCCATTGTCTATTACCGCTACCAGCAGATGGTTTCCTTTTGCTCGGATTTTAATTTTGATCAACCCACGCTCGTTTTTGTTTTTAATGCCATGATACAGCGCATTCTCAACCAACGGCTGCAAAATGAGCTTATTCACCCGATAATCAAGAAGGTTCTCCTCTAAATCCCAAATCACTTTGAACTTGTCCGAATATCTGTATTTGAGTATTTCGATATAGCTGCGGGTATATTGCAGCTCTTCTTCGAGGCGGATAAGCTGCATGGGCACATCAAGCGCATATTTAAGAATGTCGGATAAATGCTCCAGCATGACGTTGGCCTCATTGGGTTTCCCGGTGAGGCCAATCACTTTCCAATAAATCGTTTGGAGCGTATTGAACAGAAAATGAGGATTGATTTGAGCTTGCAGCGCTTTAAGCTCAAGCACCTCATGCCGGTATTTGCGTTCCGAAAGCTGGACGGTCAAATAGTTATGCTCCACGAACGTCCGCAATACGTTTTGAATGATGTAATTGTAGACGTTATGAGGCTTTTCCTCGACCGTCGACAGCTCGGTGCCATATTTGGCAGAGTGGATAATGTTCAGAATGGATTTGACGTTGCGGTAATTATTTCTAGTGAGTAAATAGGTGAGCAGCGTACCCGCAATAAAACAGGCGATAAGCAGAAAAAATGTCAATTTCCTTAAGAAATTGGGCACTTTATATAAGCTTTTCTGTGAAGTGACCGTAACGAAGCTCCAACCGTATTTATCGGATTTTTGTTTCGAAACGAGACTTGGCCCGTTAGCAGATTGAATCGTAAATACGGACGCCTTGTTTAAAGCGATGTCTTCAAACTCACGGCTTGTGAAATCAGTCAACTGGGCTTGGCTGGTCATTAATTGATTGTTTTGATCCATAATGAAAATTTGCTGCTCGGGAAGCACCTTCAGATGCTCGAGCTGCTTTTCAATATAATCGGTGGAAATGTTAAGGATGAGCACGCCGGAATTTTGCGCTTGGGTTAGTTTGCGGTATAGCGTTATAACTTTCTTTGATGGCTCGAATGAATACACCTTAACTGTGCGGGACTCGGCCCACATCATTTCGTGCTCATGCATCGTAATGCTCCGGTGCCAGGAAACATCATGGGATGTGCGCAAGTAGTCAATCCCGTTGTTGCTGTTGTAATAACGGCCATAGTCGTTTGGGATATACATATAAATGGAATCAATATAGGGTCTGGCATTTGCCGGAGCATCGATAAAGTCGCGAACCGTATCGAACAGCGTGATATCGCCCGACTGCAGCACCGGCGCTCTCAAGACGCGATTCATATTCTGATTGATCGTCGGATTCGTTATAAAATACAGGGAGATCGCATCCAGCTCGTTAAAAATCAACTCGACATTATCTTTGGCCTGCCGAAGCAAGCTTTCGTTATTGGCTATAATAGCATCTTTGATATAGTTCTCGATAATAAGATTGGACAATATGCCGAGTACCAAGATCGGGATAAACATCGGCAGGATGACGCCTACAAAATTTTTGATAAAAAAAGTATGAATGGTTTTCATAGGCTACTCATTTCTAACCTCACGCGGCGATTTTCCGTAGTATTTGCCGAACGCCCGGGTGAAATTTTTGGAATTGGCATAGCCGACAAGCTCGCTCACTTGATAAATTTTGTATTGAAAGTCTTCAAGCAGTTCTTTAGCTTTGCTCATTCGTTTATCGAGCAGCAGATCAGAGAAATTTTGCCCCGTCTTATCTTTAAAAAATTTACTGAGATATTGGGGCGTCATATAGACATGCTCGGCAGCCCCCTCTAGACTGGCAGTAGAAAGATGCTTGTCTACGTATTGGCGGACCGCTGCTATCACTTTATGTTCCGTTAATGAGGATTCGACAGCTTCAGTCGCGGTCGCTTGATTTAACTCTTCCTTCAGCTTTATAAACGTTTCAACCAGCTCGTCGTATTTTGTAGGTTTAATGATGTAGTTTTTCACACCGTATATGATTGCCTTTTGTGCATACTCGAATTCCCTGTGAGCGCTTAAAAATACAATTTTAACGGGTAAGCGCTTACGGTGAATTTCATGGGCAAGTTCCAGACCGTCCATTACAGGCATTTTAATATCGCTAAGCACGACATCCACCCGTTCTATTTCAATAAAAGTAAGCGCTTCTGCCCCGTTTTCCGCTTCGCCTACAATTTCAAATCCGATCTCTTGCCATGGGAAATAGTTCCGTAATCCGGTTCGGGTCTCTCTTTCATCGTCGACGATCAGAAGCTTGTACATAAAGGCCCCCCAGTTGTTTAACTTTTATGTTGATTATAGTATACCAGTATCGTGCCGCTAAAAATCAGATCAACTCGCGAAATGTTAAGTTAAGCTAATATATAGCAAGTAATGATACCTTTTGCGGGAACAGGGACAGAAGATGCATAACTAGAGGTACGGAATAGCAAATCGAATGCCTGTTTTTTTAGAAATGTAAGCGCTATTATTTAGTCAGCAGCAACGGTTCAACCCAAAAAAAGATAAGGGGGTAAAGAACAATGGGGATAAAGTTTGGGTGTCATGGCTATACATGGCAGCTGTCTTACGAAACGCAGTCTGATAATTTGCCTCATATATTGGACGTCATTGCAGACGGCGGTTTTAAGGGGCTGGATACGCAGGTAGCGATGCTGGGCAGATTTTATAATCATCCGGCGCTTCTCAAGGAGGAATTGCAAAAACGAAATCTGGAGCTCGCGGCTCTGACGCTTTCCTTGCACTGGCTTCATAAGGGGGAAACAGACGAGGAACAAAGCACGGCCGACTATTTTATTTCGTATCTCAAGCAGTTTCCAAATGCTTTACTTAATGTAGTCCAAATGCCGGGAAAAAATCGTGATGAATTGCAAACGAGGCAGCATAACGTTCTGGAATGCGTCAATGCAATTGCAAGAAGAGCAGCAGATCATGGCGTAGTTACAGCTTTTCATCCCAACTCTCCGCCAGGCTCGGTTTTCAGAAACGAAGAGGATTATAAGATTATGTTTGACGGATTAGATACGAATGTGATCGGGTATACCCCTGACGCAGGACATATCGCCTGCGGCGGCATGGATGTGGCGCAAATTTTTGAAACGTATAGACCGCTTATCAAGCATGTACACTTTAAAGATGCTTCTGCTGATCATGTGTGGAAGGCGATGGGCGAAGGGGTGATCGATTTTCCCCGTATTGTCAGACATCTGCGGAACACCGATTATAATGGATGGATTATGGTAGAAGAAGAATCCGAGAAAGCGGTCATCGACCCGGATGGCGCCATGATGGAAAACGCCCGCTATGTTAAAGAGCAATTAATGCCATTTGCGTAACGACATATTTTGGAAATAGATGATTAATGATGAAAGGATTTTGTTCATGAAACCTAAAGTGGTGTTAACAGGACAAACCTGGCCAATCCCTTATGCGAAGCTTCAAGAACATTGCGATGTGAGGCAGTGGGAAGGCCCCGGCCCGATCCCAAGGGAGCTGCTGCTGGAATGGCTCGAAGATGCGGAAGGCTTGCTCAGTGTCGGTCACAGCATAAAGGTGGACGAGGAGCTGCTCAGCGCTGCTCGAAAGCTTAGGGTTATTGCGCAATCTGGGGTTGGTTATGACAATATTGATGTTGCTGCATGCACAAAGATAGGGATTCCGTTCGGCAATACGCCTGGCGTGCTGGTTGAGGCGACAGCTGATCTTACTTTTGGCATTTTATTATCGGCAATGCGCCGCATTCACGAAGGTTGGGACCTTGTAAGAGCAGACCAATGGCGTGAAGTGATGGGCACCGATCTTTATGGCAAAACATTAGGCATTTATGGTATGGGTGATATTGGAACCGCGGTGGCAAAGAGAGCGAAGGCGAGCGGCATGCAAATCATCTATCATAATCGTACGCGAAAGCAGGATGACGATCAGCTCGGAGCACGATACGTTTCCTTTGAAGGGCTGCTGGAAGAGGCGGACTGCATTGTCGTACTCGTACCGTTATCCGATCATAGCAGAGGAATGTTCGGAAAGGAGCAGTTCGACCGGATGAAAAAGACGGCTTATTTTGTAAACGCTTCACGAGGGCCGGTGGTACAGACAGAGGCGCTGTACGACGCTTTGAAACAGAACCAAATCGCGTATGCGGCTTTAGATGTCACCGATCCGGAGCCTTTGCCGGGCGACCATCCGCTGCTTGCATTGCCCAATATATTAGTAACGCCGCATATCGGCAGTGCCACGTATGAGACCCGCAATAGTATGGCAATGTTGGCAGTGGACAACTTATTAGCAGGACTCGCTAAGAAGCCTCTGCCGTCTTGTGTAAACTCATCTGTTAATTACATCTAAAAAAAATAGGGGGATGAATAACATGTTGAAAAAATTTAGCAGGCTCACGACATTAAGCTTGATCACACTGCTTACCCTTCTACTTACGCTGTCGGCTTGTTCCGGCTCGAATTCGAATACCGGCAAAAACGGCTCGGAGGGTAAGGAAACTGCGGGCCAGAAAGAAAATGAAAAGGTAACGCTGCGCTTCTCCTGGTGGGGCGGAGAGTCCAGACATAAAGCAACGTTAGCCGCGATTGATTTGTACATGAAGCAAAACCCGAATGTGACCATTGAAGCGGAATACGGGACGTTCGACGGGTACTATCAAAAGCTTCAGACACAGCTCTCCGGGGGAACGGCTCCCGATCTAATCCAGCTGGACTATTTATGGATAAACGATTTGGTCAGACAAGCCGATTTGTTTGTCGATATGTACACACTGAAGGACACGATTGATCTAACCGAATTCGATGAACAGTTTTTGCGCGATTGGGCGATCATTAATGACCAGCTTCAAGGCGTACCAACGGGAATGAACGCGCTGACGACGATTGTGAACAAAAGCTTTATGGAGCGCGAAGGCATTCCGATGCACGATAACTGGACCTGGGAACAAATGATTGCGGAAGGACAGAAACTGCATCAAAAAAATCCGAAGATGTTTTTGATCAACGCGGATTTGCCGACGCTTTCTGAAAAAATAGTTCCTTCGTATCACAGCCAGCTTACAGGAAAGTATTTAGTTAATGCAGACAATACACTGGGCTTTGATCAACAGTCGATGACCGAGACCTTCACCTTCCTTAAATCGTTATTCGACACAGGCGTACTGCAGCCGCTCGGCGAGAGCGCGTTGTTTAACTCTAAAACCGAGCAAAATCCGAAGTGGATTAACGGCGAGACGGCCATGACAATTGCGAATGTTGCGGATATCCCTAAGCTTCGCGGAACAGCAGCAGGCTTTGATATTACGACAACACGGTTTCCGGTCAAGGAAAATGCCAAATCTTCCGGCATAAATACCAGACCTTCGCAGCTGATCGGCATTAACAAAAACTCTAAGCATATTGATGAGGCTTCTAAATTTTTAAATTGGTTATTTGCGGATAAAGATGCCATTCTGACGCTTGGCGTGGAGCGGTCGATTCCGGTCAAGCCGTCTTCGCAGAAGCTGCTGCTCGAAAACGACAAGCTTGATCAGGTCGTTGCAACCTCCTTAGAGACGGCTTTAGCCAATCAAGCGGCCGCTCCAAGCTTTATAAATAACAATCTGGAATTGATGAAAATTTCCAATGAAGTGATCGAGAGAGTGGCCTTTGGAAAGCTGACTCCTGAAGCTGCCGCAGCGGAAATGATCGAACGTTATGAAGCTAAGCTGAAAGAGATCAATGCATCTACAAAATAAAAGAATGGTCTAAGGTGGAAAAACTATGAACAAACTAGGGATCGTTTTTAGAAACTCAGATAACAGGCAATGGATAGGCTTGCTGTATGTGTCCCCTTTCATCATCGGACTTTTGATCTTTAAGATGTATCCGTTTCTCGCTTCGTTTTATTATTCCTTTACCGATTTCAGTTTATTGAGGGCTGAAAAATTTATCGGGCTGAGCAATTATGTGTATATGTTTACGCAGGATCCCTTGTTTTTCCCGGCGCTCAAGGCAACCTTTCTTTATGTGCTGTTAGCCGTTCCCGGCAAGCTGGCATTTGCGCTGCTGATAGCCGTTATTTTGAACGTGAAAATGAAATTTATTTCGGTTTTCCGTACGCTATACTACCTTCCGTCTATTCTAGGCGGAAGCGTAGCGATCGCCATACTATGGCGTTCGATGTTCACGAAAGACGGAGTGGTCAATCATTTTATTACCGGCCTAGGGCTGCCGGCCATCGACTGGTTCGGAATTCCTTCATTAGCTTTGATGTCCATCAGCCTGCTTGCCATCTGGCAGTTCGGTTCATCGATGGTGCTGTTCCTGGCCGGTCTAAAGCAAATACCGAAAGACTTGTACGAAGCGGGAACGATTGACGGGGCATCGAAGCTGCGTATGTTTTTCAGCATTACTTTTCCGATGCTTACGCCGATCATATTTTTCAATCTTATTATGCAGACCGTCAATGCGTTTCAGGAATTCACCGCAGCCTTTCTGATTACGAACGGGGGACCGCTTAACAGCACTTATTTGTTCGGCTTAAAGCTGTATCAAGATGCATTCCAATTTTCCAAAATGGGTTATGCGTCAGCGCTTTCCTGGATCCTGTTCCTATCCATTATGCTGTTTACGATCATAGCGTTTAAATCCCAGAAATATTGGACTCATTACGAGGATGGAGGAAAATTCTAATGACATCTCTGATTCGTATGGGCAGGTTTAGCTTTCTAACGATTTTCGGCATTATCTTAATTTATCCGATCATTTGGTTGATTAGTGCGTCGTTTAAACCGCTGCCCGAAATATTCTCGAGCGTAAATTTGATACCTTCCCGATTCGTAATCACTTCTTATATTAATGGGTGGAAGGGCACAGGGCAGTTTGGGTTCAGCACCTTTTTCACCAATTCGTTCCTGCTTGTTGTTCCGACCGTGATCGCGACCGTTTTATCGAGCGTGATCGTAGCCTACGGCTTCGCCCGTTTCCGGTTTCCGACGAAAAACCTGTTTTTTTCCTTGATGATTGCAACGCTTATGCTTCCGAATGCCGTTATCATTATTCCAAGCTATCTCTTATTTCGTAACTTAGGCTGGCTCGACACCTATTGGACGTTTATCATTCCATCCGTATTTGCGACGTATCCGTTTTTTATCTTCATGATGATTCAGTTTTTCCGCGGCCTGCCGCGCGATTTGGATGAATCAGCGGTCGTGGACGGCTGCAATTCGTTTAAAATTTTAACCCATATACTGCTGCCGCTCAGCAAACCGGCGCTCGTATCCGCTGCGGTATTCCAGTTTATCTGGACATGGAATGACTTCTTCAACTCATTAATTTATATTAACAGCGTCAAAAAATACCCAATTTCCTTAGGTCTCCGGATGTCGCTCGACACGTCGTCCATTTCAAACTGGGACCAAGTGATGGCCATGTCGGTTCTGTCCATTGTCCCGTGCTTGATCATTTTCTTCTTAGCACAGCGTTATTTTGTCGAAGGCATTGCGACAACAGGAATTAAAGGTTAACAGACGATTATTTAAGGGGAGAAGAAGCATGAAACCATCTATATTTATAGCGGCATCGGTATACGGTGCCGAATTAGTGCAGCAGCATGGGCAAGCTTATTTCGCTGAGATGGCGGCACGCTCCGGGGCAGCCGGATTCGAAGTCCGCCGCGAGCTGTTTCTTGAAGAGGAGCCGCCTCTTGATGAGCTTAGAGAAGTATTGGAGGATAACGGTTTGCGCTGTGCGATATCCGCTTCCGTAGAAATATGGTCCCCCGAAGGAGACTTAAACGAGGAGCAGCTGTATCAAACATTAGTCGAAGGAAAGCAGCTGGGCGCAGCATTTGTGAAAACGACGCTTGGAACGTACGTGCCGGGAAGATCGGATTTAAACGCCCTTCGGGGCTGTCTGGAGAAGGCGGGTTACATGAACCTTCCCGTGCAATTAACGGTAGAGAACGATCAAAGCAATCACGGAGGCAATCCGCAAATATTGCGCGGCTTCTTCGATGACTGTGCAGAAGAGCGAATTCCGGTCAGCATGACGTTTGATGTGGGCAATTGGCTTTGGGCCGGAGAGGATATTTGCAAGGCTGCCGAAATACTTGCCGAATACGTTATCTATGTTCATTTTAAATGGTCCGAGGATCGGAATGGCCTAAAAGCGGCCGCACCGTTATCTGCTAGTGAACATGCGGAGTGGCGGGATGTGCTTCCTTATTTTTCAAAACAAATCCCCCGGGTGATTGAGTTTCCGATTATAGGCGAAGATTTAGAGCAACTGACGAGAAAGTATACACAGCTGCTGGAGCTGGCATAACGGGAAAGTGAGGGAGCATCCATGCAAAACTACGAACAAAAGAGCGAGAAAATTCGAAAGATGTTTCGGGAATTAAAACAAAACCAGCCGGAGCGGCTCGCGAATAAATTGAATCTATCTTGGAGCAACTGGGGATTCGGAGTTGAAGCCTTGGATGACACCGCCAAACGGTTAAATAAATATGGCGTGAAGTATATTGAGCTGCATGGGAATCATTATGGTCAGGATTTAGGATACCGGCCGAGCGAAGTAAAGCAGGTGCTGCACGACTGGGGCATTGAGGTGTCGGGTGTTTGCGGAATGTTTTCGAAAGAGAACGATCTCTCGAGCAACATTGCCCGTCACCGTCAAGCAGCGATCGATTACATCCGCAGGGAAACCGAGTTTACCGCCGCTGTAAAAGGTCATTACTTATTAGTCGTACCGGGAGCCGTGGGCAGAGCTAAGAAATATGACGACATGGAGTGGGATAGAAGCATCGAAACTCTTCAAACGGTTGCAGTTGAATTTTTCAATTGGAACATTAAAGCCGCAATCGAACCGATTCGGGCGGCCGAAACCTCCCTTGTTCACACCGTTGCTGCAGCTCAAGCCTATATTAAAGACGTCAACCATCCCGGCATCGGGCATATCAACGGAGACATTTATCATATGCAGGTAGAAGAAACCCATATTGGCGAAGCGATTATGCAGGCGGGTGACCAACTGGTAAATTTACATTTGGCCGACAGCAACCGCGGTGCTTTAGGGGAAGGGCATATGGATCTGGATACGATTATCATGGCGCTTTATTTAATCGGATTCAATCAGGAGGGACGGTTTGTTACGCCTGAACCGCTGGGCCCGGGAGGCGATCCTTATCCGGCGATGTACGGCAGGCCGGATAAAGAGCTGCTCGATGCTTTGGTGCGAAAAACGGTATCCTACTTTAGAGAGAGAGAAGCAAGATTGATAGAAAGTTAATAGTTCGATCCGCAGTACAGACGAATGATATCGCCGCTCGCTTCCTTTGACGGAAGCGGAGCGGTTTTTTTGGTCCGGACAAATTGTCTGCACTCATATGTGATAGGAAAGAAGCGTAAGAATAACGTAGGCAACGGTTGCTATGAAAGGGTGAATCCTGTGAAAATTTACATCGCCGATGTTGAAGACACCCTACGGAAAATATCCCAAAAGATCTCCTTCCCATTAGAGCAGTTGCTTTCCCTCAATCCTGCTATTAGAGATCCTGATTTGAATCTGGCAGGCAGGCATGTTAATCTTTCCGAGCTTCCTGCGCATGATCGAAACCAAAGCCAAGTACCTATATGTCCTTACCCTCCGGTCATTCCTGCAGGCGTTATAGCAGTTGGCGGAACAGAAGGAGAGGAATGGATTCCTCTTACAACGCTGGAGAAGATGGAGCAAACCGAATACGATGTGCTCGTTGTAGGCACCGGGGCAGGCGGAGGAGCTGTCCTTTGGCGATTAATCGAGCAGTTGAAAGGCAGCGGGAAACGAGTAGGAATCGTCGAAAGAGGAGGTCTCCTGCTGCCGACCCACGCTTGGAATATCGCGACGATGAATGACCGGTTCGGAGCCTTCTTTTCCAAAGCAGCGGAAATCGCCGCCCCCCACTTTCCATCCTCTCAAGTTTATGCTTTGGGAGGGAGAACTTTATTCTGGGATGCCACGAGTCCCCGTATGCCGGATAGCTATATTGCAGAGTGGCCTGTATCCATCAAAGAAATGAGCATTCTTTATGATCTTGCGGAAAAAGCGATGAGCGTCAATCAGGACTATACCAAAGAGGCGTCGTTTACCCAAATCCTTCTAAAAAGGCTTCAGAAAAACGGATTCCCCGATGCGATTAATGAACCGGTGGCTATTAACCTTCAACCTTCCTTTACCGGCGTGCTTCGCTCCAACCCTTTTTTTAGCTCGCTCGTTCTTTTCGCACAAGCGATGAACGCCTCCTTCGATATGGCTGTAAACGCCCGGGTCGTGGAAGTCCTTATGGAGAGAGACAGGGCGATTGGCGTCAAAGTGATGACGCCTGACAAAATATCACATTTGATTAAAGCAAAGCATGTCGTTCTATCGGCCAGCACGCTTGGCTCTGCGCAAATCCTGCTGAATTCAGACATTAAAGGAAGGGCGATCGGCCATTATTTAGCCGGTCACTCCAGAGTAATAGCTGAAGGAGTCGTGAACCGCAGCGAATTCCCGGAGGTTCTGGGGCCGCTCCATATTCTTGTTCCGGGTGCCGCTTCTCGGCCTTACCAAATCCAAATCAGGGGACAGTATTCTTGGTCGCAGTATCAAGTGGAGCCTTTGGTTCAGCAACTGCCGGTCAGGTTTTTCGCAAGCGGAGAAGTCGAATCCCGGTATGAAAACAAAGTTACCTTGGATCCGGTAAAACGGGATGCATACGGCGTACCGGAGCTGCGGATCGATTTTTCTTACAGTGCACAGGATGAACGCATTATACAGAACATGGCCGAAGGGATACGCCGGGCTGCAGCAGCGATGGGTGTATCCATGGAAGGGATGCCGGATATTTGTCAGCAGCTCCCTGGTATGGAAATTCACGAGATGGGCACATGCCGTATGGGAATTGACCCCATGACATCCGCAACGAACCAATACGGCCAAATCCACGGTGTACAAGGGCTTTATGTTGCTGACAACAGTGTCATTCCGACCAGCGGTACCGCCAATCCGACGCTTACCACCGTTGCCTTGGCCATACGCACGGCGGATTATATTGCGGAGCAGCTTAAATAGACGGGGGAGGGGTGCAGCATTGAAATTTCTGAAATTCGGAAAAGAAATGTGGGATATGTCCAAAACTCCTCCGGGGGTGCAGCTCTACACTTTACGTAACGAAATGCAGACCGACTTTTTCGGTACGCTCCAGAAAGTGGCGGGCTATAAGATCGTGGAGTTCGTCAGCTTTCTCTATAAGGACATTCCTGTGAATGAAATAAAACAAGCAATGGACCGGCTCGGCTTACGAACGGTTTCCACTTATATCGGTTGGGAAGAACTTGAATCTGACCTTCATCACCAAATCGAGTACGCTGAAGTGTTAGGCGTCCGGTATATTACGACCGGTTTTCCTGAGGAAAGATTCAAAGATGAATCATCCATTCAGGACGTTATCAGCTCTTTAAAGAAAATCGGCAAAGAGGCAAGGCGCAGCGGTATTCAGCTTCTCTATCATCCCCATGCTCACGAGTATAAATTTGTCGGCAGCAAGCGAATCATCGACCAACTGCTCGAAGGCGTCGGTACCGACTTATTGAAGCTGGAGCTGGATCTGTACTGGGCGAAGAAAGGCGGATTGGATCCGCTGAAAGCTCTTATTCTATATAAAGACCTCAGTCCGCTTATTCATGTCAAAGATATGGATAAAAGCGGCGGTTTTGAGGATGTGGGGGCCGGCATTATAAATTGGCCGCCCATTTTTCGTATTCTCAAGGAAGTTGGGGTGAAAAATTATTTTGTCGAGCGGGACACCAGTCCGAATCCTTTGGAAAGCGTGAAAAATAGCCTTGATTATTTGAAATCGATCAAAGTGGCTTAAAGCTGGAGGAGAAAAAATGAGAATGCGAAGCCTCGAATGAGCAGCTTTAGGAAAAAGCTCAATCAAGGTGCTGATTTCCGGCATTATCATGATGTAGGCAGGAATGCCGGAATGAAGCAGCAAACGGGAGGGGGGGTTCGAAAGCGCCCGCGGAAAGATTAACGACTTTCGAGCGAATCGCATATTTTTTCTTATCGGGTGTGATGACCTCAATGCCTGCCGCTTTCCCTTCTTCTGTTAACACTTTTACCGCACGGGCGTTTACGGCCAAGTCAAACGGTCTTTTATTTAACGCATAAGCAAGAAAAGCGATGGAGCTGAAATAGACATTGGATTGAATCCGGCCATAACTTTATAAGTTGAACTAAAGATTGAATGTACGTAGCGTCGCATATAGGAACAGACTCTCTTTGTTGAGCTAGACTTGGGTTTAAGCCTCGTGTAGCAAGATTTTCTCATTCTAATTAGTTGTAAATGATTTTTGAATGCAGCTCCTGCTTTGAACTGCCTCGAACTAACATCAAATGAATCTCTATCCTGCACATTTGCAGTAACTTTGCCTTTATTAGCGCCAATTCAAGCTCTATCCTGCACATTTGCAATAAAAAGCTGTAATTTTCGGCTGTAGGAAGAAATGTAGGCCTCTATGTTGTATAAATACAGTATAGAGATCTCATTTCACTGAAAACGGTCTTCTATCCTGTAAAAATACAATATAGTGATTTATACTGATCGATAACACGCGATGACCGGACCGATAAGGATGAAATTCTTTCGTTCAACTTATATAGTCGCTGAAAGGTTGACGGCTATAGGCAAGTCTGTTGCCTCCGGAAAATCGCGGAAACGAAGAAGCTCGAGCAGTTTATTTTGCAGATCGGATCCGTCGGCGTAGCTTTGATTGACCTTCATAACCTGCTCGGCGATGAGGTAGTATGGAACAAGCTCTGGCATCTGAAAATTTCGGATTGTTAATAAATTGATTGAGGCGTTCTTCGTCAAAAGTAGGCAAATTGCGTCCATGCGTAGGCAATAATAAATCTCCGGCTTCAACCATTCCGATTTTTTTACCGTTGTCTCCCCATTGCTCGCATAATCTCCAGAGGGCGGCACCGCCGCCCGCTCCGCTGCCTATGATCAGAACATCGTAATCGGTTTGCGCCATATTTCGAAAGATTCCTTGACTTGAATGCCCGGGGACGGAAGATGCACTAACGTACCCGGCGTGATATTCCCATCAATACCGGGAATGTGAGGATTTAAAGCTTGAAGGCTTTCTATTTGAAAATGATATCTTATGGCCATTTTTCTAAGGGTATCCCCAGCTGCAGCGATATAGGTTTGCATCGCTGATCACATCCTTCGGGTCCATATATATGTTCATATATATGTATAATCCTTGGCATTATGAACAGGAGTACACTTACTGCTCGCTTTTGCGGGCCGCGGTCATCTGCTGCCATACGGAGCCGGCTGCTTCCTCGCCGCGCTCGATCCTCTCCAGCGCCATTTGGGCTTGGAGCTGAATTTCGAACTCGCTGTCCTTGGCTGCCTCACGGAGTGCTTCGACTGCCGACTCGTCGCCAGCCTCGTATAGAAACCTTGCCGCACGCCAGCGGACAAGCTTGTTCTTGTCGCGGAGCGACTCGATCATCGGTCCCGTTGCGGCTGGATCGCCTAGATCGGATAAGGTGTCGCCGGCTGTCCGTCTGACGGACGTCGACGAATCGCGAAGCGCGGTGAACAAATAAGGCAGCGCTTCGGGAGACCGCAGATCGCCCAGATAGACGACCGCCAATCGGCGAATGGACGTGTTCTCATCCTTAACCGCTGCAGCAAGCAGAGGCAAGCCCTCGATCGAGGAGACGTAACGTTCCAGGGCAGCATAGCGAACCTGCCAATCGGGAGAGGCGAATTGCGCCATGGCTTCTTCATACGTTAATGGAGCCGGCCTTACAACCGCTGGCGCCGCTCCTTCCTCACCGCCCGTATTTCCCTGGGCGATGGCGGCTTGAACGAGCGCCTCTAACCGTTCCCCCGTATAAGAGGCTTCCAGCTCGCGTACGATTTCGGCCGCGATCTCATCCGGCTCGCCGTAACGGACGCCGAATTCCTCCAGCTTTCGCTCGCGGATCATGCCGGAGCCGGCAGCCAGGCTAACCGCTTCGCCAAACTGGGAAGGAAGCGCAGACCGTACCTCGCTGTCTCCCATACGCACGCGCACCTGCATCGGAATACCGCGGTACATTTGAACGAAAACCTGCGCTTCGCCATAGCTTGCCGAGGGTCCATGTCCGCCGCCATCCTGTTCCCCGTCCGCTGTATCCTTTTGCAGCAATTGCCCTGCTTCAGCTAGAATGGCCGCCCAATCCGCTCCCGGCATCCGGTCAAGCGCAATAAAGTCAGCGGTACGGAACAGGCTTCGAACGCCTTTTATTTGCAAAAGCTGCTGAAGCAGCCCCGGGGCATCGCTTGCCTCGCCAGCTTTATAGGTAAACCTGCGTCCGCGCGGAAGCGTTTCATCGACGTTCAGCTTCATCGAATTAGGACTAGGCGTCGGCTCTATTGAAATTAATTTCATAAGAAAACCTCCTGGAAATGGATGTAACAGTCGTTTTTTTGCTGCTTCCGAGTAACAAATGCCGCATCGAAAGCGTAGTCTTAAGTGTATAAGCTATACTGTTAAGTGTAACTGATTTCATGTTAGGATGCGAACTAATGAGGTATTTCAGGCGTTTACGCACAAATCATATTTGCAATGTGAGCCGCCCGCTTGGTATCTTAATAAAACAACAGATCATGGCGAGGGAGGTATGGACGGTTGAGGTTAAAACGATTTGCAAACATAGATCCTATCGAGCAGCACACTTCCTTGAAGCAATTCAACAGGTGGCGTCAGGAACGCATTCGCAGGGTGAGAATGAAAGATTATTCATTCACCGTTCCGAATGTCGAGCCTGACATCGCATACTTGGAAAATAATAGAAAATGGCCATCCATTACATGGGTGGGGCATTCGACTTTTTTTATACAGCTTGGCGGATTAAATATTATTACGGACCCTGTGTGGTCGAACCAAATGGCTTTCCAAAAAAGGCTTTCGCCGCCGGGGATACCTATCGAGGATGTCCCTCCGGTTGAAGTCGTACTGATTTCTCATTCCCATTATGACCATTTAAATATAAGCTCGCTGCGCAGGCTCAGCGGCGCCAGTCAGCTGCTTGTGCCTGCAGGCCTCGGCTCAAAGCTCCGGAAAAAAGGCTTTATCCGAATCAAGGAGCTGCATTGGTGGGAGTCGGTTATCATTAACGGCGTCAAAATCACCTTTGTCCCTTCTCAGCATTCCACCCGACGTAATCCGTGGGATACGAACAGCTCGCATTGGGGCGGCTTTGTTATTGAGCGTCCAGCCACGCGAAGCGGGAAGCTTGTGAGCCATGCTGGCAGCAAATCGGCGGCACCTGATAAGGGCAAAGCGGCTGCAGAAGCCCGGGCACAGGTAGCGAGCGCAGCCGAACCGGCTTCAGCCCGGACTAATCCATTTTTCTGCGGGCACGGCCCAGCTGAAAGACCGGTCGTAGCGGAGTCGCCGACGATCTATTTTGCCGGAGACAGCGGGTATTTTCAAGGCTTCAAGGAGATCGGCTATCGCTTCCCGATCGACGTTGCGCTTCTGCCGATCGGAGCTTATGAGCCGGAATGGTTCATGGGGCCGCAGCATATTACGCCGGAGCAGGCTCTTCAAGCGTTCGATGATTTGGATGCCTCTTGGTTCGTTCCTATGCATTACGGCGCCTTCAAGCTGGCTGATGATACACCGCGCGAAGCGCTTGACAGACTGGAGGCCGAGCGCAGAAAACGCTGCATCGAGGATGAACGCATTCTTGTCCTGCCGCATGGCGAGACTTGGCGCTTGTCCGGCAAATGACAAACGAGGAAAAGAGTGCGCCAAAAGAGCACAATGACGCCGGTATGCGAAAGCGGTATACTAAGCAAGAAAACTTTCCTGTCGATTACGATTCAGGTTTACATGTGCAAACGTTAAGCTTAATTTTAAGAATCAGGTTTGTTTAGCAAACCTTAGCATAATCTTACGATGTAGGATTGCTCACGCAAACCTCGGTATAATCTTACGAATTAGGTTTGCGTCAGCAAACCTTAAGGAGGAACTAAATATGAGTCAAGCAAACATACGTTTAGGAGTTATCGGCGCGGGTGCGATCGGTAGCATACACATGCAGACGTTCAAAAAGGTAGAAGGGATCGAGATCGCGGCCGTTACGGACGCCTACCTGCCGCTTGCCGGGCAGCGCGCTGTGGAGTATGGGGTTGAGACGGTACATGCTAGCCCGCAATCGCTGCTTGAGGATTCGTCCATCGATGCGGTTGTTATATGCGTACCGAACCAATTCCATGCAGGGCTTGCTATTGAGGCTCTAAAGCAAGGCAAGCATGTTCTTCTAGAGAAGCCGATGGCAATCGATTCCGAAGCAGCGCGCACGATTGTACAGGAAGCCGAAAGATCCGGTAAAGTATTGATGATGTCGCATCAGATGCGTTGGACCGGACTTAGCCGCGCTCTTAAGCAGCGCATCGACAATGGCGATGTAGGCCATATTTATAATGCTAAGGCAGGCTGGTTCCGTAAAAAGGGCATTCCCGGCTGGGGCTCGTGGTTCACACGCAAAGACCAGGCCGGTGGCGGCCCGCTTATCGATATCGGCGTTCATATGCTTGATCTGTCGCTTTACCTGATGGGCAATCCAAAGCCGATATCTGTATACGGCTCGACCTATGCCGAATTCGGACCGAAGCGCCTAGGCACGGGAACATGGGGAACGCCGAATTGGGACGGTTATTATGACGTTGAGGATCTTGCTTCGGCGTTGATCAAGCTCGATAACGGGGCGACCTTGTCGCTGGAAGTAAGCTGGGCAGCGCATTCCGCATTTTTGCCGGAGGAACCATTCATTCATTTGATGGGAACGCAGGGCGGAGTAGCGGTTATTGGAAATAATGGCAGGTACGTTACCCATTCGGACAATGAGGTGCACGAGAGTGACATTACGCCGCTTGAGGGCGAAGAGGAGCGAATCTTAATGAGCCGTCATTTCGTGGAGTGTATCCGCGAAGGCAAGCAGCCGATTACGTCCGCACTGTCGGGCTACACCAACAACCGCATTCTTGACGCCATTTATGAATCATCCCGCACAGGCAATGAAGTCAAGCTGAATTGGGACTAATATCTTAAGCTTCAGATTCACTACAAAATACATGCATAATAGCCTCTCTTTTGCGACGACGTCATGGCGGCCGCTTAGGGGAGGCTTTTTTTGCAGCATGACCTTTGAAAAAATGCTCCGATAATTGCTGCAGTGAAGGCCGTCAGGCTAAGGAGTAGGCAAAAGAAGGTTCGGTTTCCGCGCATACTGTGGTATAATAGTTCGAGATAAAGTGATTTTGTAGTGAAGGACGGGATTAAACGAATGATTAGCACTAGTGGCATAACGCTCCGTTACGGGAAGCGGGCGCTTTTTGAAGATGTAAGCATTAAGTTTACGCCAGGCAACTGTTATGGCTTGATCGGCGCTAACGGCGCTGGTAAATCGACCTTTTTGAAAATATTATCCGGTGAAGTGGAGCAATCGCATGGAGAAGTGCACATAACGCCAGGCGAGCGGCTAGCCGTTCTGAAGCAAAACCATTATGAATACGACGAGTCCATTGTACTCGAGACGGTCATGATGGGTCATAAGCGTCTTTATGAAGTGATGAAGGAGAAGGACGCCTTGTATACAAAAGCGGACTTCACCGACGAGGATGGCATGCGCGCTGGCGAGCTTGAAGCCGAGTTCGCAGACATGAACGGCTGGGAAGCGGAGTCAGAAGCGGCAGAGATGCTTAACGGACTCGGCATAACACCTGACCTTCATGATAAGAAAATGGCTGAGCTCAGCGGTAACGAGAAGGTTCGCGTATTGCTGGCACAAGCCTTGTTCGGCGCTCCGAACATTCTGCTGCTCGATGAGCCTACCAACCACTTGGATATTGAATCCATCCGTTGGCTGGAAGATTTCCTTGCCGATTACCAAGGCACGGTAATCGTAGTCAGCCATGACAGGCACTTCCTGAATACCGTTTGTACGCATATTGCGGACATTGACTTCGGCAAAATTCAAATGTACGTCGGTAACTACGACTTCTGGTACGAATCCAGCCAGCTTGCTTTGCAGCTGATGCGCGGTGAGAACAAGAAGAAGGAAGATAAAATTAAAGAGCTGCAGGCGTTTATTCAACGCTTCAGCGCGAATAAATCGAAGGCGAAGCAGGCGACGTCAAGGCAGAAGCTGCTTGAGAAAATTTCGCTTGACGATATTCGTCCGTCGAACCGTAAATATCCGTTTATCCTCTTCAAAGGAGAGCGTGAAGCGGGCAAGCAGCTGCTGCTTGTTGACGGCTTAACGAAATCGATTGACGGCGAGAAAGTGATCGACAACCTGACGATTGCCCTGAACAAAGGCGATAAGGTCGCTTTTGTCGGCCCGAACAGCCTGCCTAAGACATTGCTGTTTCAGCTCCTCGTTGGCGAGGTTGAAGCGGATGCCGGCAGTTACTCATGGGGCGTAACGACGACGCAGGCTTATTTCCCGAAAGACAACTCTGCTTATTTCGACGGAGTAGATTTGAACCTGGTGGAATGGCTGCGTCAATATTCGAAGGATCCGGATGAGACGTTCATTCGCGGTTTCCTTGGCCGTATGCTCTTCTCAGGCGACGATGCGATGAAGAAAGCAAGCGTATTGTCTGGAGGCGAGAAGGTTCGCTGCATGCTCTCCAAGATGATGCTTGAGGGCGCGAACGTATTTATTTTGGATGAGCCGACGAATCACTTGGATCTTGAATCGATCACGGCTTTGAATAACGGCTTGATAGACACGGATTGTACCGTTCTATTCACTTCGCATGACCATCAGTTCGTGCAAACGATCGCAAACCGCATCGTAGAAATTACGCCAAACGGCGTAATCGACCGGATGATGACGTATGACGAGTACCTTGAGAGTGCTGAGGTTAAAGCGCTTCGCGAGCGTATGTACGCGGTATAATCCGCTATTTTTATAAAGAAGCGTCGACCTGTGAGGGAAACCTTGCGGGTCGGCGTTTTTTTTAATGACTGATCAGAGCAAAAGGAGCTGCCCTTCCAGGTTTATATAACCCGGACGGACAGCTCCTTTTTTTTAGGATATGCAATTTCACTTTTATAATAAGGCTTATATAACGTCAATGAGGAGCCGGCTGCTTAAGCGTGGGTCATCACTTGGCTTTGTTTTATCGGAAGTTTGCGGCCTTTGCCGTAAGGGATGCAAAGCGGCGTTCCGAATATTGGATCGGCTGTCACTTGGCATTCCATGTCAAACACGGCGCGGATGAGTTGTTCGTTCATGATGGCTTCCGGCTTGCCTTGCGCATAGATGCGGCCGTCCTTCACGGCTACAATATGATGCGCATAACGGCAAGCAAGATTAATGTCATGCAGCACCATAACGATCGTACGACCCTCCTGCTCGTTTAAGTCGAAGAGCAAATCAAGGATTTCTATCTGATGCGTCATATCAAGATAGGTCGTAGGCTCGTCGAGCAGAATGGTCTTTGTGTTCTGAGCCAGCGTCATCGCGATCCAAGCACGCTGCCGCTGTCCCCCGGAGAGCGAGTCAACCGAGCGGGAGGATAACTCGTCCATATGTGTGACCTCCAGCGCCTTCTTCACCATTTTCTCATCCTCGTGGGACCATTGCTGCAGCCAGCTTTGATAAGGATAGCGGCCTTGTTTCACAAGCTGATGAACGGTCAGCCCTTCCGGTGCGATAGGACCTTGCGGCAGGATGGCGAGACGTCTGGCGATTTCCTTGCTCGAGAGCTTGGCAATTTCGGTGCCATCAAGCAGTATCGAGCCCTCCTGAGGCTTTAAGAGGCGGGCGAGGGAACGCAGCAGCGTTGATTTGCCGCAGCCGTTGCTGCCGATGAACACGGTGATTTTACCCGGAGGAACAAGCAAATCGAGATTGTTGAAAATCGCTTTTTGACCGTAGGATAAAGTAAGGTTGTGCGCTTGAATGGAGGACACGAGAACCACTCCTTATTATTTATCAGATTATTTAAAATGCATGCCGGAGCGGTTACGACCCGTTTCGATGACGGTACAGCAAGTAAATGAAAAACGGTGCCCCTATCGCCGCAGTAAACACGCCAGCGGGAATGTCGAGCGGGATGAAAGCTACTCTCGCTACAAGGTCAGAGAGCAGCAATACGAGAGATCCAATGAGAGCGGAGACCGGAATTACGCCTCCATAGGATGGCCCAACAAGCTTTCGAGCAATATGGGGGGCCATCAGGCCGATAAAATTGATGGCGCCGCCGATGGCAACGGCCGCTCCTGCAAGCGCCACGCTGATGATAAGAAGAATCGTTCGTTTAACATGGACAGAGCTGCCTACACTCGTTGCAACCTCATCGCCGAGCTCCTGTACGTTAAGATGTCTGGCGTAAATAAGAGCTATCGGAAATAGCACGATAATCCAAGGAAGCAGAGTCGAAACGTCCTTTTCCCAAGAGACGCCGAATATACTGCCTGTCATAAATGTAAAAGCTTTAACCGCAACGGCTGTAGGCGTAAATGATGCCGTAAGGATAAGCATATAGGTTACGGCTGTTAATGCAGTAGCCATGCCAATGCCGATCAGGACGAGTCTGAGCGGTGTGATCCCCCGGCGGTAAGCGAACAAATAAATTAGGAACGCAGCGGCAAAAGCTCCAATGATAGCGCTCAGCGGCATGAAGCGGATGCTGAGATGCGAGAAGTACAGAATAAACACGACGGTACCGAGGGAAGCCCCGCCTGTTATGCCAATCATGTCAGGAGAAGTTAATGGGTTGCGGACAATCCCTTGCAGCAATGCGCCCGAGACTGCGAGGGCTGAACCCACCATAACCGCAATCAAAACGCGGGGCATCCGAAGCGAGAAAATAATCATTGAATCTGATGAGTCGCCTATTCCAAGAAGAACGCGGATAACGCCTGCGGGACTTATCGTTTTGCTGCCAAGACCAACGCAAATGACGACTGCCGCTAAATTGGCAACGGCTAATAATATGATCATCAGAACGGTTCGGCGGTCTAGTTGAAAGGAATGCCTGTTGCCTCTGATCGTGATCCACTTGTTCATATTAGGAACGTCCTCCTCTTCTGGCGATAAAGACGAAGAAAGGAACGCCGATAATAGCCGTCATAATTCCTACGGGAACTTCCTTCGGAAAAGAAATATACCGCGAGCTGATATCGGCAGCCAGAAGCAGAACGCCGCCATACACCGCACAGTACGGAATGACCCACCGATAGTCTATGCCTACCAAATAACGCATCAAATGAGGCACGATGATGCCTACAAAAGCAATCGGACCTGCCATGGAAACCGAGCCTCCTGCAAGCAAAACGATAATGATTCCTGCCGCCATTTTAATATAAACCGTTTTCTGTCCAAGCCCCACGGCTACATCCTCTCCGAGCGTGAGCACATTCATATGTCTAGCAAGCACAACCGCGCCTATGAGGGCGATTCCCATGTATGGAGCAGCGGCAGTGTATATATGCATATCGCGTCCAGCAACAGTGCCGACAAACCAATAGAGCACCTGATCGAACGTTTGACCGCTCGTTAGCAGAACACCTAATGAAAGCGACGAGAAAAATGCGGTTAAGGCGGCGCCTGCCAAAGTAACTTTAAGCGGGGTCAGGCCGTCGTTTCCAATTGAGCCTAGCGTATAGACAAGGGCAGCTGTACAAGCCGCGCCAATGAAGGCAAGCGTTGCAAACGCCGTTAAGCCGCTTACTCCGAAGAAGGCGGAACCGGTGACAATGAAGAAAGCAGCTCCCGCATTAATGCCGAAAATACTCGGCGAAGCGAGCTGGTTACGGGTTATACCCTGCATTAGTGAGCCGGCAACAGCCAGGCTTGCTCCAACAGTGGCAGCAATGAACGCCCGCGGCATTCTAGCCGTCTGTATAATAAGATGCTCCTGCGAGCCGTCAAATGCGGTATAGGAGGCTAGGATAGTCCGCCAGCTGATATTGGTCACTCCGAAAGCGATGCTGCAAATGATACCCGCGACAAAAAGAAGCAGTCCTGCGCCAAGCCCTGCCACTTTTAGTGAACGAGTATTTAATAAAGTGTCCATAATTTCCTCTTTCCTCAGTGCTGAATATGAATAGCCGATTATGAATATCTGTGTCTTTCATTGGCGGAATTTACCAGTTAAGCGGATAAAGATTAATAATTGTACACGTTTGAACAATTGAATGCTACTAAAACATTTTAGGGTAACATTCAAAAAGTGTCAATGAAGCTGAAAATCATTATCACCGGATGTTGACTTTGTTTTAAAGTGCTGGTATAGTTTCGATTGGGATAGCAGTGAGAATGATTTTCATTAAGAAGGAGAGAAAAACAAATGTTACATGTATTAAAAAGGAAGTTCACTTGGACAGTATCGGCCGTATTGCTTGCGCTAGCCGTAGTTATTTCGGGATGCGGTCAATCCGGTTCAAACAATAGCAATGGAAACACGGCAGCCTCGGAGGATTCGGGTCCGGCGAAGACTGAGGAAGCAAAAGTAATCACGCATGCAATGGGCGAGACCAAAATTGAAGGAACGCCTGCCCGTATCGTCGTATTGACGAACGAAGGAACGGAAGCATTGCTCGCGCTTGGAGTAAAGCCGGTAGGCGCAGTAAAATCGTGGACAGGCGACCCATGGTATGAGCATATTAAAGCGGACATGGAAGGCGTTACGGTGGTAGGTGAAGAAAGCCAGCCGAACGTGGAGCTGATTGCAAGTCTAAAGCCTGACCTTATTATCGGTAATAAATTGCGTCAAGAGAAAGTGTACGATCAGCTTAATGCCATCGCGCCAACCGTTTTTTCGGAAACGCTTCGCGGTGAATGGCAATCTAACCTTTTGTTGTATGCAGACGCAATCGGCAAAAAAGCTGAAGGGGAAAAAGTCATCGCTGAGTACGACAGCCGGACTGCTGACTTTAAGGGGAAAGCCGGAGACAAGCTGAACCAGAAAGTGTCTGTCGTTCGTTTTATGGCAGGTAAAACCCGTATTTACCTAGAGGATACTTTTACAGGTATTGCTTTCTCCAAGCTCGGCATTACACGTCCTGACAGCCAAAAGTATAAAGATACTTTCGTAGAAGAAATTACGAAGGAACGTCTTCCCGAGGTAGATGCGGATATGATCTTCTATTTCACTTATGAGACTGGTGACGGCAAGGGAACAGCGATGGAGCAAGAAATGCTGAAGGACCCGTTATGGCAAAGTCTTCAAGCCGTGAAGAATAACAAAGCAATCAGAGTGAGCGATGCGGTATGGAACACAGCCGGTGGCGTAATTGCGGCTAATCTCATGCTCGATGAGCTTTATAAGATTTATGAAATCGAATAAATGATTCCTCTAGGACAGCCGGAGTATTCTCCGGCTGTTCTATTTATTTCATTCGGCTTGAATGAATGATATGTCCATTAGCTTAAGCGGCGCATGCAGCGCTTCGCATCGGCAGATGCACTGAATATATTGCATGCCTCCTGTTAAACCGGTTAATGGACGCGCGCTGTTCAATACCACGGCATTATCCATTTCAATGAAATAATTGCAGACGCCTGCCGCCCGGGCGGCAGCCAGAATGGACGGCCAGTCCAGCACTCCGCGCCCAACCTCGGCAATCTCTCCATCCGCCGACATATCCTTCAAATGGATCGCTTTAACAAGTCCGGCATACCGCTTAAGCATCAGAACCGGGTCTAGTCCCGCTTTTGCGATCCAATACGTGTCCAGCTCAAGCTGCATCCATTCCGGGCCTACGGCCTGAAGCAGATCATCGAGAATGAAGCCTGATCCGCTTCGCTTCCATTCCGCTTCATGATTATGGTAAAGAAATTGAAACCCGCATGCCCGAATTTGCCTGGCAATACAGATCAGACACTGCCGCAATTCGGCAAACCGCGAAGGGTCTGCGAATATCTCGGGTGCAACATACGGCAGAACGATATAGCGGACGCCTAAGCAGCGGGCGTAGTCAAGCTGCCCGCACAGGTCCGTATATAGCTGCTCTAGCCCTACATGCGTCGACACAGCCCGCAGCTGTGATTGCTCAAGCAGCGCTCTCATTTGCCCGGGAGGAGTTTGATAGTAGCCGGCAAACTCCACCTCGCGAAAACCGGCGGCGGATAAGGCTACAAGCGTTTGGGGAACGTTTTTTTCCAGCTCGTTCCTTATCGAATACAGCTGTACACCGCTTAACCGCTCGCACCATTGAATGGCATTATAATGAAATGACATCACATTTCACCCCATCAGCCTTTTATAGCAAGTATAATCTGCCGGTTCTAATTAAATGACTGACTGGACAATATTGTTAGAAGCTGATGCGAATTGTTGCACCGGTGCATAAAAGTACGCACCTGGTCAACACTGTTTCTCTAGACCCACATGGGTTCGTTCGGGTATGATACCGATAGGTTATTTTCGAGATTTACAAATACATACGTTATTATGCTTGGGAGGGTATTGAAACTGAATCAGTATGAAGAGATTAAACAGGGCGAGAAGGGTGCCTGGGTCAGTATCGGTGCTTACTTGGCGCTATCTGCTCTTAAGCTCGGTGCAGGCTACTGGTTTGTGTCAGGGGCTCTCGTTGCAGACGGATTTAACAATCTTACGGATATCGTTGCATCCGCAGCTGTATTGATCGGATTGCGCATTTCGCAGAAGCCGCCGGATAAGGATCATCCGTACGGCCATTTTCGCGCGGAGACGATTGCAGCGCTCATTGCTTCTTTCATTATGGCGACTGTTGGTATTCAAGTATTAATCAGCGCGGTCAAATCGTTATTCGCTTCGGAGCATGCGGTTCCCGATTTAACTTCGGCATGGGTTGCTTTGTTCGCTGCTGTATGTATGGCTGGCGTCTACATCTATAATCGCAAATTAGCGCTTCGGATAAATAATCAGGCTTTACTCGCCGCAGCGAAGGATAATTTGTCGGATGCGCTTGTCAGTATCGGTGCAGCAATCGGTATTATAGGAGCGCAGTTCGGCTTGCCGTGGCTTGATCCGGTAGCTGCTTTAGCGGTAGGCGCAATTATTTGCAAAACGGCATGGGAAATTTTTTACAGCTCCACGCATGCGTTAACGGATGGTTTTGACGAAAACGAGCTTTCTTCCTTGCGTACCACAATCGCCAAGACAAAGGGCGTTAAGTCGATAAAAGATATCAAGGCCAGAGTCCATGGGAGCCATGTGCTGATTGATGTGATCGTTCAGGTTGATCCCGGACTTACGCTTATCGAAAGTCACCGGATCAGTGATGAAATCGAGCATCGAATGGGGCGTAAGCACAATATCATGAGCGTGCACGTGCATGTCGAGCCTCATGAGATCTTCGGAAATATGGAAGAAAACGCGACGGAAACGCATTAGATTATAAAGGCCGGTCAGGGGAACTCCCTGACCGGCCTTTATTCGGATATATTATAGGGTTGTCATGCTGCAAGCGGTTTGCGACTGCCATGCTAGGAATCAAT
>DATJKM010000338.1:0-30363 GCA_035491515.1 Candidatus Udaeobacter sp.
ATATTTCTCTTTTCAGTGTTGACTTTTAAGTTGGAAATTATTCCATAAGCTAGAGCTAATTATGCAACAAAAAATCCGCCCCGGCATGCCGGGGCGGATTTCGATTCATTATAAACTTAAGTATACCGGGTAACGCCTTCAGAAGTTATGACTGAAAGCAATAACGCGCGTTTCTCAGGCTTCTCTTCACGGATCGTATACGCTTGACGTACTCGGTCCGCGACTTCCGTTACAGACTCATTTGATACGCGAACATGAAGCAGCGCAATTGTTTCGCCTGCTTCCACGGAATCACCAACCTTCTTGCGCAGCATGACGCCAACCGCGTAATCAATGACCGCATCTTTTGTTGCTCTGCCCGCGCCAAGGAGCATAGCTGCAAGACCAAGCTGCTCTGCTTCGATCGCACTAACAAAGCCGGAAGACTCTGCTTTCACCTCAACAATGACCGGCGCTTGCGGAAGTCTTGAAGGATCATCTGCAATCGAAGCATCCCCGCCTTGCGCAGCAATAAACGCTTTGAACTTCGCTAATGCCGCCCCGTTGGCAATCTGATCACGAAGCAGCAGCTTCGCCGCTTCAATGGAGTCTGACTTCCCGCCCAATACGACCATATGAGCTCCTAATGTCAAGCAGAGCTCAGTAAGGTCTTCCGGGCCGTTACCTTTGAGCGTTTCAATCGATTCATGAACCTCTAGCGCGTTTCCGATTGCATAGCCCAGCGGCTGATCCATATCGCTTATAACAGCTGCTGTATTTCTTCCAACCTCTGTCCCGATTTCAACCATCGCTTGCGCCAGCTTCTCGGAATCCTCCAGTGTCTTCATAAAAGCGCCGCTGCCCGTCTTTACATCAAGCACGATCGCATCCGCGCCTGCAGCAATCTTCTTGCTCATGACCGAGCTTGCGATAAGCGGAATCGACTCTACAGTAGCCGTAACATCGCGGAGTGCATACAGCTTCTTATCTGCTGGAGCAAGATTTCCGCTTTGGCCAATTACGGATAATCCGATATCGTTCACCTGCGTCATAAACTTCTCTCGTGACAGCTCAGTCCGGAAGCCTTCAATCGATTCAAGCTTATCGATCGTACCACCGGTGTGGCCTAAGCCGCGACCGGACATTTTTGCAACGGGAATTCCTACTGAAGCGACCAAAGGCGCAAGTATCAATGTTGTCTTATCGCCAACGCCGCCCGTGCTATGTTTATCTACTTTAATTCCGCTAATAGGGCCGAGATCAACTTGATCACCTGAATTAGCCATTGCCAGCGTTAGCGCTGCTGTCTCCCTAGACGTCATACCACGGAAAAACACTGCCATTGCCCATGCCGACAGCTGATAATCAGGTATATCTCCACGAGAATAGCCGTCAATCAAAAATGTTAACTCCGACGCGGTCAGCTCGCCACCGTCTCTTTTCTTCTGAATTAGATCTACCGACCGCATGTTTACCTCTCCATTCACCATTCCATTATTGAGCTCTTTATAAAGAACGTTGTTCTCTTTGCACCTGGACAATAATCTCATCAAGTGATTGGCTTAGCATGATTACGTCCAAATGCTGCAGGCTTTCATTCAACAGAGCCGCTTCTACCATCTTCTTACGCAAATGCTCCATCTGCGTGATTAATTGCTTGTCCATGTCTTTTTCCACTCCATCTTTCTGTAATCATGGACATTATACGACGATTCACAAAAAAAACACTGTCACATTGAGTCGACGCAATTATTACAATTGTGTTACAAAAAACCTTACATGACAGCAATTAAAGCTTTAACAAGTCCCAGAAATTGGGACTTGACGCGCTCTGTCGTTTCCATAACTTCAGCATGCGACAAAGGTTGATCCAAAATACCCGCAGCCATATTGCTTATACAGGAAATTCCAACCACTTCGATTCCCGAATGACGCGCCGCGATTACTTCGGCAACAGTCGACATTCCGACGGCATCAGCTCCCAACACTCGCAGCATCCGAATTTCTGCAGGCGTCTCATAGGTTGGCCCTAGCAGTCCTGCATAAACTCCTTCACGCAGCGGAATGCCCTGTGCTTCAGCAATCTCGCGAGCGATAGATCGCAGACGCTTGCTGTATGCTTGCGACATATCCGGGAACCGCACGCCGAGCTCATCGTCATTCGGACCGATTAACGGATTTTTTCCGGTCAAATTAATATGGTCAGAGATTAGCATAAGATTACCCGATTCATAATCGGTGTTGATTCCTCCTGCAGCATTCGTAACCAGCAATGTTTTTACGCCCAGCGCCTTCATTACACGAACCGGGAATGCGGTTAGCTCCGGACCATATCCTTCGTACATATGAAATCGTCCACGCATAAGCAATACTGTTTTGCCCGATAGCGTTCCGATCAACAGCTCCCCTGCATGGCCTTCGACCGTAGAAATAGGAAAGTGAGGGATATCTTGATAATGAATCGTCACCGCATCCTCCAAATAGTCACCAAGCACACCGAGTCCCGAACCCATGATCAAACCGATTTCAGGCCTTTGCTCAGTTTGCGTCTCAATAAACTTTGCCGCTTCTTTTATATGCGCAGCAGTCAGTCCTGCCGAAGTTATTGTACTCATATCGATATTCCTCCCCCAATAAATTCAGTTAAAGTGCTATTCAAAATTCAAAATTATAAATATCGTTACTTATGATCTTCTATGATAAGCTCGGAAAGGAAGCTTGCCCCGTTCGGTGGCGCCTGTACACCGAAATTTTCGGCGATCGTTGCTCCAAGATCCGAGAAGGTTGAGCGCACGCCGAGCTGACCAGGTTTCTTAAATGAAGGGCTGTACAATAAAATAGGCACGTATTCGCGAGTATGATCCGTGCCCGGATGCACAGGGTCATTCCCGTGATCGGCCGTAATAATAAGCAAGTCTCTCTCGCCTAGCTGCTGCTCCAAATCGGGAACCGCATGATCGAATTCCTCCAGCGCGGCTGAATAACCCGCTGGATCGCGACGATGGCCATAAAGGGAATCGAAATCAACCAGATTCGTAAATAGAAGTCCCTTAAAGGGCTGTTTAAGCTGCGCAATCGTTTTATCGATGCCATCTGCGTTGCTTTTGGTAGGCGTGGAGGCTGTAATGCCTTCCCCATCAAAAATATCGTTGATTTTCCCAATGGCGATCGAATCAAAGCCCGCTTCCTTCAATGCATTCAAAACGGTCGGTTGAGGCGGCTTCACAGCGTAATCATGACGATTAGGTGTACGTTTGAAGGCGCCTGGCTGGCCTATATAGGGCCTTGCAATGACGCGTCCGACCGTAAAGCGCTCATCCATCGTCAGCTCTCTCGCAATTTCGCAAGCACGGTAAAGTTCCTCGAGCGGAATGACATCCTCATGGGCTGCAATTTGAAATACGCTATCTGCAGATGTATAGACGATCCACGCGCCACTCTCCATTTGCTCGGCCCCAAGCTCATCCAATATGTCGGTGCCGCTTGCCGGCTTGTTCCCGATAACTTTGCGGCCTGTCCGTTCCTCGAACGGACCAAGCAGTTCTGGCGGAAAGCCTTCAGGAAAGGTTTGGAACGGTACGGTCATTTCGAGACCCATCAGCTCCCAGTGGCCAGTCATCGTATCCTTGCCCACCGATACCTCGGCCATTTTTCCATAATAAGCTGCCGGCCCATCCGTTCCCGGGCTCCAATCATGTATAGAAGCGATACGGTCCAGTCCCCATCTTCTCAGATGCGGAAGCTGCGTACGGGGTACTCTCTCCACAATGTGACCAAGCGTGTGCGAGCCCGAATCGCCGAACGACTCCGCATCAGGAAGCTCGCCTATTCCAACACTGTCCAATACGATTACCGCAATACGATCAAATTTCATATGTATGACTCCCTCCTCTGTCAGTGCATGCAGCGCCGCCTGCCCGTTAAGCTCGCGGATGGGCTCGGTTATATACTTCCTTCATACGCGTTTTAGGTGCCTGCGTATACTTGAGCGTGGTTGATATGTCCGCATGCCCCAGCAGCTCTTGAACGGCCCGAATATCGGCGCCATTGTCCAATAAATGTGCTGCGACCGAATGTCTTAGCGTATGAGGCGTAATTTCTTCCTCAATTCCAGCTTCCTTCGCGTACTTCTTAATCGTCTTCCAAAACCCTTGTCTTGTCAAACGAGTACCCAAATGATTAAGAAAGAGAGCTGATTCCGACTCTCTAAGCGTCAACAATTCATCTCTGCCTGTTTGCAGGTAATCCGTTAATGCGTCTGCGGCGAGCCGGCCGAAAGGAACTATTCTTTCCCTAAGTCCTGTGCCGATGCATTGAACGAACCCCATCTGCATATTAATATGCTCCATATTGAGCGACACAAGTTCCGACACTCGAATTCCCGTTGCATAAATAAGCTCCAGCATCGCTTTATC
Organism: Candidatus Udaeobacter sp.; assembly: GCA_035491515.1. Lineage (GTDB taxonomy): Bacteria > Bacillota > Bacilli > Paenibacillales > Paenibacillaceae > Pristimantibacillus. The sequence continues at coordinate 4,395 of DATJKM010000338.1, forward strand.
GCGTTTGCCGGTAGCGCTGGCACTATTAGGTGTCTCTAGCAGTGTGCAGGTGGCAGCAACGCTTAGTATATTAGGCGGTTTCTTCTCTTGCTTGGGCGCCTCCATATAAAGGGACGGATTGTTCACAATGAGTCCTTCGGTAACCAAATAGTGAAAAAAGGCGCGCACGGATACTATATGCCGCGATAGCGTCGCAGCCTTCCTTCCTTGTTCCTTCAAATGCAGCATATACCTTGAAATGTGGTGTCTTTGCACGGCGTTCAGCTCAGTAAGACCAATTGCTTCCGCATAGAAAATAAATTGATTCACATCCCGTTCATAGGATGACAGCGTGTTTGCAGACAATCCCCGTTCCATGCGCAAATACTGAATAAAACGATTTAAATGATCTTTCATTGGTATTCCTTTCACATAAGGCACATTACTTACAAGCTTATTCTACAAAACCATTCAACATTCGACGCCTTAAATCCTGCTTGAACCGATAATCTATGCAACCTGCACAAACCTTTACTCTCCATACCAATAAAACCATCTCAGCCGGTCGGCGGCTTTTTTGCTGTCAGGCGAGTTTGGATCCGCTACAAATACTTTTAAGGCAGCCCCCCTGGGTTCCCGGTACGGATGAACAGGAGAAATCGCATCGGCCAGCCAGCGATAGCCGCCCGTTACGGCAAAAAAGAGTATAGTAAAAATAACGATAAAAACGATGCGGCTCGTCCATTTCCGAATAGAAAAAACCATGCAAACCAGCCTCCTTATAATGCCGATACGATTGTCCATCCATATCACCATATGAGGAGGCTTATGCAAATATGCCATCATTCCTGCAGGCTGTCATAGGGAACACTGTCCATCCATTTTTCAAGCGGTGTATAAGGCAAGCCGGAAGCGGCCGCAACCGGTTCATAGGTTACTTTTCCGGCATGGGTATTGACTCCTTTTTGCAGCGGTATGCTTTTACGTACTGCCTCCATGCCGTGATTCGCCAAATCTAACACATAAGGAATCGTCACATTCGTCAAGGCAAATGTTGATGTGCGGGGCACCGCGCCCGGAATATTGGCAACCGCATAATGAACGACGCCATGCTTCACATAAATCGGATCCTTATGGGTAGTCGGCCGGTCAACGGTTGCTATGGAGCCGCCTTGATCGACTGCAACGTCTACAATTACCGCTCCTTTCTTCATGCTTTGCACCATTTGTTCCGTCACCAGATGGGGAGCGCGCGCGCCCGGGATGAGAACAGCGCCAATCAACAGATCAGCTTTCGAAACAGCTTCGGCTATCTGATAGGGGCTGGACATCAGCGTATGAATTCTTCCGCCAAACATATCGTCCAAGTACCTCATGCGATCGGCGCTTCTCTCCAAAATGCTCACGTTGGCGCCCATTCCAAGCGCAATCTTCGCTGCATTCGTGCCCACGATGCCGCCGCCGATGATAACGACCTCCGCTGGCGGTACACCCGGCACCCCGCCTAGCAGCACGCCTCTTCCGCCGTTAAATGCTTCTAAAAATTGTGCGCCTACCTGAACGGACATTCTCCCTGCCACTTCACTCATAGGGGTGAGCAGCGGCAGGCTTCCATTAGCTAACTGAATCGTTTCATATGCAACACCCGTAACCCCTTTATCGACAAGTGCCTTCGTCAATTCGGGAGCCGCTGCTAAATGCAAATACGTAAACAGCAGCAAGCCTTCGCGAAAATAAGCAAATTCCTCGGGTAGCGGCTCCTTAACCTTCATGATCATCTCCGCCCGTGACCAAACCTCCGCTGCTGTGCTTATAAGCTCGGCGCCTTCACTCTCATAATCGCTATCCTCGAAGCCGCTTCCGCTCCCTGCCCCCGACTGGACGAGTACGCTATGGCCGGCTGCAACCAGCATAGTAACGCCAGCAGGGGTTAAGGCGACACGATATTCGCTTTGTTTAATTTCCTTCGGAACTCCAACAATCATGTCTATTTCCTCCTAGGTTTTTTCTCAATCTCACTGCTTAAAGATTCTCCTATTATGTTGTATGAACGATCAGCAAGGAATGATCGTCCTTATCGGCATTTCGCGGTGAAATATAATAAAATCACTGATATCCTTTCTATGCTTTGTTATATTTCAAAAAATATGTGTGTAAATGACAGTTACCCATACGGAAATGCGGCCTCCCCCATAGACTGAAGGAGTAAAATGCCATTTTAGGGGGTTCTACGTCCATTGTTAAAACTTAAAGCGATATTTAAAAGCTGCACTTCATGCAAACCTTCTAAACATACCTACCGCAAGCTGTTAACGTTTCGTTCAGCACAGTCCTATAGGCGCTGCCTTAAGCAGCTTAAGGAATTAGGAGTCAATCCGTTCAAGACCGTTTCAAGCAGCCGAATCATCGGTTGCCATTTTCATAAAAGAACTTCATTGCAGGCGTTATCGAAAAATCCTCATATTAAGCTAATTGAGAAGGACTTTAAAATCCGCGCTCACAACTTATTGCCAAATCAGCCAATCGCACGTCAACGCCCCTCCGTGCCATTATTGATAGGCGCAAATAAGACCGCTCTTGTTACGGGGAATATTAAATGTATAAAAGCACCTGCCGCATGGACTACTACGAAAGGAAAATCAATAAAAGTCGCAATTATCGACACTGGAATAGCGGGTCATCCCAATTTGCGGATAGCCGGAGGAAGCAACACGATCAACGGACGCTCCTTCGCAGACGACAATGGACATGGCACTCATGTAGCGGGAATTATTTCAGCAATTGGCATAGCCGGCAAAATAACGGGAACCGCTCCCGCAGTGAAGTTGTACGCCGTTAAAGCTCTTAATAAGAACGGTGAGGGGTTTGTTTCGGATATTATCGAAGGAATCAATTGGTGCATCAAAAACCGGATGCATGTTATTAATATGAGCTTTGGCATCCTTGGCTCCAATAGCAGCAATACACTGCACAATGCGATAAAGCGTGCGGCCAAGCAAGGCATAGTCATCGTAGCCTCGGCAGGCAATTCTGGAAGCGCAAGCGGACAAATTGACGAGCCTGCTTCATTTGCTGAGACGATTGCTGTTGCCGCTTCTACCCGTTTGAATAAAATTGCCAGCTTCAGCAGCAGAGGCCGTGGGATCGGACTTTCAGCACCGGGCGAAAACATATTATCGACCTGGCTAAACGGCAAATACATTAAACTTTCCGGCACGAGTATGGCTGCACCACATGTTACAGGCGGAGCCGCCTTGCTTCTGGCCGGTAAACCGGGACTAAGCGCGAATGCGGTAAAAACCAGACTGCGAAAACGGGCATTGAAGCTGAAAAATTACAGTTCGCTCGCACAGGGTGCAGGTTTGATGCAGCTTGATCGTATCTATAAAGCCTAAAAAAATGCCAAAACGGCTTTGCCGTCCAGTTATGCTGGGCAGCCAAGCCGTTTAAGTTTGATTTTCAGTCGGGTTTGCGTTATCGTTCTTCTCTTTGCATCGATGGCAAATACCTTGAAAATCAAGGCGGTGGTCGATAACAAAAAATCCATATTCCTGCTCAAGCCGTTCTTCTAATGGCAAAAGCCAGTCTTCCTTAATTTCATCCATTGTTCCACATTGCACGCATATTAAGTGATGGTGATGATGTTTGTTGCTGTCCGTACGCAAATCGTACCGTGCTACCCCATCGCCGAAATTCAATTTTTCGACTACATGCATTTCGCTTAGCAATTCCAATGTCCGATAAACCGTTGCAAGTCCGATTTCTGGGGCTTTATCCTTTACTAGCATAAATACATCTTCAGCGCTCAGGTGGTCGTCTTCATTCTCAAGTAAAACACGCACCGTTGCTTCGCGCTGCGGGGTTAATTTGTAGCCCTGCGACTGCAACTGTTGTTTGATCTTCTCAATCCGGGCTTCCATGAATTCCCCCCTACCGCATGACTGTGCCTATTTCAGGAAACGTTTCCTCTCATTATAGGTGCTAACCTGTAATAAAGTCAAACGTTTTGGTGTCAGTTTGTGGCGATCGCAGACGAAAGAAGAGGTGAAACCAAAGCGATTAGAGCAGGAGAAATATAGGTTTCTAACAGCGCCGCACCTGCAAAAAGAATAAGCATAAGAACAGCGGTCGATGTATATGAACCCAGCTGAGGGGCTAGCTCTCCCTTCTGCCGGAGAAGCCTGTTTTTGATAACAAACATGGAGAACGAGATGGCAGCTGCGCTCATGATGATCATCGCCGGAACAGCAATTATATTTTGCGGCGCGATCGATACGAGCGAGAAGAGAACTCCCTTCCATGCATACTGATTAATGAGCGTCCCTACCGAAAACCCTACCAAAGCACCCTTCAAAAAATTAAGCGCGAGCACGCCTGGAATTCCGACAACCGTGATGCCGAGCAGCCACAATAAAAGCAGCCACTTGCTGTGAAAAAAAAACCGTTCCCAAAATGCATGCGCCTCTCCCGCGCCGATTTTCGCATTCATCAGCTGAACATATTGATCCACGTCCTGAGCCAGCTCCTGCTGCTGCTCAAGCGTAAGCGCATTAACCATTAACGCGCCGAAAATAACGCCTACCACAAATAAAACCGATACAAATACATACAATGATAACTGATTTTTTGCCATAGTCACCAAACCTTTCACGATTGTGGAACCCGCCCCTTCGTGGAAGGGCTTCTCTAGAGCCCTCAAGGGCTTTCAAGCGCTCAGATCACTCTCTAAATACAATCGCCCAACCCCTAAGTGCTTTTCGAACCCACCCAAACCCTCCCTTCCAAGGGAGGGCCATAAGGTTTGCACCCTCTGGACTCCTGCAATTGGACTAACGTGGGAGAATGACAGGCGTATGCGATCTGTTTTTGCGGCGGAGCGCTTTCGTCCCTGCGGGACACGCTTAAAGTTTGAGGTATAGCACTTTCGATCCTTCGGCACGCGTTTGCCTTCTCATCCTCCTTGCTAATACATTAGATTTTTATTTAGTTTCATTTTGCTAACTTAATTTTTAAACTTTTTGATAAAAGCTCTGTTTAGCTTCATTTCAAGAAACTAAACAGTGATTTTTAAGTTGCATACTCATATATGGGCTTTTAGTTCAACGAGCTGCAACTAATCCACCCAATTGTTGAAGACGGCTTCATTTAGTTCGGTCAACTGAAACTAAATCATCGCTTTCATCCCTGTGGGGCACGCAAAAAGTTTAAAGTATGGCACTTTCCTCCCTCAGGACACGTAGAAAGTTTTTTCAATTGGGATATTGAAATGTAGATTAAGAGCATTTATTTATGATGACTTTAAATATTCTAACGAAATTTTTTTTATAGAGAGGTTGTCTTTCTAATGTATGAGGGCGTTCATGGAGGTATGACGGGTATGTTGGGGGGAAGGTCGGCTAAAGCCGACCTGTTAGGGTGTATAGTTTCCAAGCGTAGACGGCTAGTATCGTTTTTGCATCGCTTATGCGGCCTTCTTGTATGTAGGCTTCAGCTTGCTCAAGGGTGATCGCTTCGACCTTTAGATCTTCATCCTCATCCGGGTTCTGGACGCCTAGCTCAACCTTGTCAGTGAAGTAGATATACAGCTTCTCATCTGCGAATCCCGGTGAGGTATAGAAAGCGCTTAAAAGCTTTAGATCATTCGAGCGGTAGCCTGTTTCCTCTTCCAGTTCGCGAGCAGCCGCAGTGAGCGGATCTTCGCCGGGATCAAGCTTGCCCGCCGGAATTTCGATTTGAAACTTTTCAAGCGGCTTGCGGAATTGCTCGACTACAAGCAGCTTGCCATCCAAAAGCGCCATGACCGCCGCCGCGCCAGGATGCTTCACTATTTCCCTTGTTGCGGTCCGGCCATCTGCAAGCGCAACCGTATCTACCTGCAGCGTAATCAATTTGCCTTCAAAAATCGGCTCTGTCTTAATCGTTTCCTCACGCCATAGCGCTGCCCGTTGTTGCTCTTCCAATCGTAATCGCTCCTTTATATGTATTTACTTATCGTGAGCATAACTTGTCCTGCCCCTGCATAACTATCATTATATCAAAACGACAGGGGCGAATAATATGAAACAATATGTTGGGTTGAACCATTTGCGTTTAGTAGGAAAAGGCTGGGAAATACGTCAACAGCTTCGCAAGCTGTCTGCAGCATCGTTATCAAGAACACCGATGTCCGAATATACAAACGTCATCAGCGTGCGCCGCGTACCTTTGGAAAAAACGAATTAGTCCGGGCCTATCACTCAGACAAAAACCCTCCATCCGCGTTCAGCTTACGCTGAGCTTCAGGATTGAAGGGCTTTCTGTCATGTTGCAGCAAGCAAATTCCGCAAGCAGCAATCATTTTCTATAGAATGGTCCGCTTTTGCTTACTCCGCCAAAGCAGCTTGCTTCATAATTTCTACAACGAGCTCGGTCGTTTTGACCAAATCCTCGACCTTAATCTGTTCCTTTGTCGTATGAATATGCTCATAGCCGACAGCCAAATTGACGGTAGGGATTCCTAAGCCGTTAAAAATATTCGCATCGCTGCCTCCGCCGGAATGAAATGTTCGAGGCGTTCGACCGATTGCTACGATTGCTTTTTTCGCCAGCTGTACGACGGAATCCTCATCATCATACTGGTAGGCGGGATATATAATTTCGCTCTCAAGCTCGCCGCGTGCTCCAAACTCCTCTGCAGCGCTCTCCACAGCTTTGCGCATCGCTTCGATTTGATTGTCCAGCTTATGCTGAACAATGCTTCTCGCTTCAGCATCCAGCTTCACGAAGTCACACACGATATTCGTAGCGCCGCCGCCCTCAAACCGGCCGATGTTCGCAGTCGTTTCATTATCGATACGGCCAAGCGGCATTCTTGCAATCGCCTTCGCTGCAACCTGAATAGCACTTATGCCATCCTCCGGATTTACGCCTGCATGCGCCGAACGTCCATACATTTTGATTGTAACCTTAGCCTGCGTTGGCGCTGCCACCGCGATATCGCCAATTGCTCCGTTTGAATCGAGTGCATACCCGAACTTCGCCTCCAGCTTCGACGCGTCTAGCGCGCGAGCGCCTAGAAGGCCCGACTCCTCGCCAACCGTGATGACAAATTGGATGCGGCCATGCGGGATGGATTGCTCCTTAACGACGCGTATAGCTTCAAATATTGCTGAAATACCGGCCTTATCATCGGCGCCGAGAATGGTCGTGCCATCGCTTCTTATGTATCCATCAGCGTCCAGCTGCGGCTTAATGCCTACGCCAGGCGTAACTGTATCCATGTGGCAGGTGAAAAAAATCGTCGGCGCTGCTGCGTCCGCACCCTCTGCTTCCCAAATCGCGAACAGATTGCCCGCTCCGTGGCCTGTCTTTGCCGCGGCGTCGTCCTCGCTAATTTGCAAACCGAGCGCTTCGAACTTTTGCTTAAGCACACGGCTTATTTCCTGCTCATGCTTCGTTACGCTATCTACTCTCACCAATTCCATAAATTCATTAACTAGCCGATCTTTTGCAATCATTAACGTTTCCTCCGTTCGTCACTTTCGTATACAATAGAGTAAATGACAAGCTCATAGTCAGCTAATACGTTCCAAATCGAGAAAGGGGTTTTCCAAATGCGCAGACAGCGATTGATCCGAATTGTTGCTATTTTAGTCGTGACCGCACTGATTTTATCCACTTTGGTAGCTGGTCTTGGTTCGTTATTTCTTTACTAGATCCAACTCACATTTGAATTCTTTCACAAAATGAGGGAGCAACTCTTTCGCCGCTTCCTCTACCGATAGCTCGAGCCCCGTTAAATCATTGAAGGAGGTCACGCCGAACTGCTGGATACCGCAAGGGACGATACCGCTAAACCCTTCTGCGGCTATCCCTGATTTGATATTTAGAGCAAAGCCGTGACTCGTAATAAAGCCCCGCCGCTGCCGGGCTTTATTAAATTTCACCCCGATGGCAGCAATCTTTTGGTCACCGACCCACACTCCTGTATATTCCGGTTTTCTTCCCGCTTCTATACCGTACTCGGCAAGCCAATTGATCATGACTTGCTCCAAGCTGCGCAAATAAGCATGTAAATCAAGGCCTTCGGCTTCCAAATAGAGCAGCGGATAGCCAACCAGCTGACCGGGTCCGTGATAGGTAATATCACCCCCGCGATCGATTTGGAACAAAGCAATGCCGCGCTCTTTAAGCTCTGCTTCATCTAGAAGCAGGTGCTCGGGATGTTTGTCAGAACCCATTGTATAGGTTGGCGGATGCTGAAGAAGGAGCAGCGACTGCTCGCGCTCCCCCTGATCAATTTGCTTTACGTATGCTTTTTGCAGCTCCCACGCCTGAGCGTAATCAAGCATGCCGATATACTGGGCATCCAGCCGTCTTAAGCCATTTGCGTTATCCGCTTCAGCCATGATGGTGTCCCCTTTTCTAATACAATTTGCTTTCCAGGTTAAAGCTCTCCAAATTATCCTTTACGCGCTGCAAGAAACGACCGCAAATGACGCCGTCCAAAATCCGGTGATCGAGCGACAGACATAAATTAGCCATTGAACGAACCGCTATCATGTCATTAATAACGACTGGACGCTTCACGATTGATTCAAAGGTTAAAATGGCAGCTTGCGGGTAGTTAATAATCGGATATGACAAAATAGATCCGAAGGATCCTGTATTGTTGACGGTAAAGGTGCCCCCCTGCATATCAGACAGCGTCAGCTTTCCTTCTCTCGTCTTTCGGGCCAGCTCCTCAATTTCTTTTGCCAATCCGGCAACGTTTTTGTGATCGGCATTTTTGATAACCGGAGTGAGCACGGAATCCTCCGTACCTACTGCAAGCGCGATGTTAATGTCCCGCTTTACGATTATTTTATCCACCGCCCACATGGAATTCATGATAGGAACGTCTTTAATCGCATTTACGACAGCTTTAAGCAGGAAAGCCAGATAAGTCAAATTAATGCCTTCGCGCTTCATGAAATCATCTTTAAGCTTATTCCGAAGCAGAACCAGATTCGTAACATCCACTTCAATCATCGTCCAAGCATGTGGAATCTCGCTGACACTCTGCCTCATATTGCGCGCAATCGTATTACGAATAGGCGTCACATCAATAAAGTTATCACCGCGGCCAAGCCCGGACGCGCCTTCAACCTCAATTTTGGGGAACCTTGGCGTTTCCGTCAAATGCATCCCCGAGGAACGAACCTGTGCCGCCGCATCTACCGTATTAGGCGCTTGCGCGGCTGCGTTCCCGCTCGAAGTGTTATTCGCTTTTCCTGCGCCGGCCGCAACGTATGCAAGTACATCCTTACGCGTTATACGTCCGCCAAGACCCGTTCCGGGAACATCGGTCAATCGGATTGCGTGCTCTGCTGCCAGCTGCTGCACAGCCGGCGAGAACCGGTTGCGCATCGGCGCGTCTTCCGAACTAAGTTCAGCTGCTGGTGTTGCGGAAACATTTCCTGCGTTTTCCGCCCCAGATTCCACAACACCGCTTCCCGCATGATCAGCCGATCCTTCCGTCTCGATTATGCAGATCGGTGTGCCGACCGGAACGGTCTCACCCTTGCCGACTAAAATTTGGACAAGCTTGCCGGCCACAGTGGAAGGCAATTCCGCATTTACTTTATCCGTTATTATTTCACAGACAGGTTCGTAAAGTTCGACCCATTCACCTGGCTGCTTCAGCCATTTATCAATTGTGGCCGATACGAGCGATTCCGCAAGCTGCGGCACGACGATTTCCGCCTTTGTTTTCATAGTTCACATCTCCCTACTGGCCCAAGCGTAAACGGCTACAGCCGTCCTCTGGCGGCGCAGCAAGCGTTTCGCAATGACATATAAGCTTTGTATAAATACGTTACTTATACTTTCTTATATTTTAATAAAGCGCAAGCTGCCGCATGGCTTCTTTCACTTTTTCTTTGTTTAGCATAAAAAACTTCTCGCCCGGAGGATTGATCGGCATTGCCGGTACATCCGGCCCGCATAGACGCATGATCGGAGCATCCAGCTCATAAAGCAGCTCTTCTGCGATAATGGCTGATACTTCAGCGCCGACACCGCCCGTTTTATTATCCTCATGGACAATAAGCACCTTGCCCGTTTTTCGCACCGCTTCAAGAATGCCCTCTTTATCGAGCGGCTGAAGCGTCCGCAAATCAAGTATTTGCGTGTTAATCCCCTCGCCTGCAAGCTCTTCGGCTGCCTGCTCTACGAAATGAAGCGGAAGACTATAACCGATAACGGTAATGTCATCGCCCTCACGAAGCACATTCGCTTTCCCGATCGGAACGATGTATTCATCATCGGGAACCTCGCCCGTAATAAGCTTATAGCATTTTTTATTTTCAAAATAAATGACCGGGTCCGGGTCGCGAACAGCGGCCTTCAGTAATCCCTTCGCATCGTAAGCACGATATGGAGCGACAATTTTCAAACCGGGTGTGCCGAAAAACACAGATTCCGGACATTGCGAATGATACAGACCGCCGAAAATACCGCCGCCGATAGGCGCGCGGATAACGAGCGGACACGTCCAATCATTGTTCGAGCGGTAACGGATTTTGGCTGCTTCGCTGATAATTTGATTAGTAGCCGGGAACATAAAATCGGAATATTGCATTTCTGCGATCGGCTTCATGCCATACATCGCCGCTCCGATTGCAACGCCTGCAATCGCAGATTCCGCAAGCGGCGTATCAAGCGCTCGAAGCTCGCCGAATTGCTCCAGCAAACCTTTCGTTGTCGTGAACACGCCGCCTTTGACACCAACGTCCTCACCCAGAACGAAGACGTCCTCATCGCGTTCCATTTCTTCCTTCATCGCTTGGCGGATTGCATCAATATATTCGATTACTGCCATTATTCCCTACCCCCTTGCTCAGCATCATCCGCATATACGTGAAGCAATGTAGACTCCGGCGTCGGGAAAGGTGCTTTATCGCCATATTCGGTAGCCTCGTCAAGCACCTTGCGAACGTTGGCTTGAAGCTCCGCCTCAAGCTCCTCTGACCAAATGCCGCAATCGATCAGGTATTGCATATATTTAGGGATGCCGTCTTTCGCACGATTGAGATCAACCTCTTCCTTCGTACGATAGGCAAGATCGTTATCTGATGTAGAATGAGGCGAGATTCGGTACATAAGCGCTTCAATTAGTGTCGGGCCTTCTCCGGCAATTGCGCGCTCGCGCGCTTCCTTTACAACCCGGAACACTTCTAGAGCATCGTTGCCGTCAACCTGAAGTCCAGGGAAGCCATAGCCGAGCGCACGGTCAGCGACCTTTCCGGCAAGCTGCTTATGGACAGGTACGGAGATTGCATATTGATTATTTTCACACATAAAAATGACAGGAAGCTTATGCACTCCCGCAAAGTTGCAGCCTTCATGGAAGTCGCCCTGGTTGCTCGATCCTTCACCAAACGTTACGAAACTGACGAGCGGCTTTTTTTTCATTTTCGCAGCAAGCGCAATGCCTACCGCATGTGGAACCTGCGTAGTAACTGGACTTGAGCCCGTCACAATCCGCAGCTTCTTCGAGCCGAAATGGCCGGGCATTTGGCGTCCGCCTGAATTCGGGTCCTCCGCTTTCGCGAACACCGACAACAGTAAATCGCGCACCGTCATGCCTACCGAGAGTACTAAGCCATAATCCCGATAGTACGGTAAAAAATAATCGTTATCACGGTCAAGCGCAAAAGCTGCCGCAACCTGTGCCACCTCTTGGCCGACACCGGAAACGTGGAAGTTAATTTTACCGGCACGCTGAAGAAGCAGCATCCGCTCGTCAAACTTACGTGCAGTCACCATCGTTACATACATATCAATTGCTTGCTCATTGCTAAGCCCTAATTCCAAATGACGAACATTTTGCCCAGCAGATTGGGTCATAAGGTGTTCCTCCTTTTTTTTGCGCTATTATAACCTGGTACTAAGACTTGATCATATACATTATAACTCCATTTGATCCAAAAAGAAAACAGTCATCCTTAGAACGATATTGCTTTGCCGTCAACAGCCAGCATCGCTTCTCCCAGCGCCTCTGCAAGCGTCGGATGCGGATGGATCATTTGGCCGACCTCCCATGGCGTTGCATTAAGGACCCCTGCCAGCGCTGCTTCAGAAATAAGATCTGTCGCATGTGCTCCGATCATATGGACACCAACGATGTCATTTGTTTTCCGGTCAGCAATCACTTTGACAAAGCCATCCTTTTCACCAAGCACGAGTGCCTTTCCAATCGCTTGAAACGGAATTTTGCCTGTCTTGATGTCATGCCCTTTCGCACGGGCTCCATCCTCCGTCAAACCGTAGGAAGCGATTTCCGGACGGGAATATATGCATCGTGGAATCAAATGAGGCTGAATGGCAGCCGGCTTCTCTCCGCTAATATGCTCCGCGGCGATTAATCCCTCATGTGCAGCCGCATGCGCGAGCTGAACTCCGCCGGTAACATCGCCGATCGCATAAATATGCGGCTCGCTCGTTTGACCGAAACCATTCACTTCAATCGCGCCGTTAGTCGTGCGGATGTCTGTATTTTCAAGACCAATCCCTTCCACATTCGGCGCACGTCCAACGGAAATCAGCAGCTTCTCCGCAGTCAGCAATACGTCCCCTTCCGGTGTTGCTGCCACGATCGATACTTCTCCGTTTTCGCCCTTATACTGGTCGGTCTGCAGCTGAACGCCTGTCAGAACGCGTACCCCGCGCTTCTTCAGCACTCTGGTCAGCTCAGCGGAAACCTCCGTGTCTTCGCCTGGCAGCAAGCGCGAGCCCGCTTCCACCAGCGTAACCTGAACACCAAAATCCTGCAGCAGCGACGCCCATTCCACACCGATCACGCCTCCGCCCACAATAATGATTGAACCAGGCAGATTATCCATCACTAACGCTTCCTCGCTGGACAAAATATATTCGCCATCGGGCGTTAACCCCGGCAATATGCGAGGTCTTGAGCCTGTCGCGATAATCAGATTAGTCGATACGACAGACTCCATTTCCCCATCCGGAAGCTCGACCGCAAGCGACCCGCTCTTGGGTGAGAAAATCGAAGGACCAATCACTCTTCCTTTGCCTTGAATGATCTGAATCCCGTTTTTCTTCATTAACCCTTGAAGTCCGCGGTATAGCTGCTCTACCGTTTGGTCCTTCCGTTCCTGCACTTTATTGTAATCGAGTGAAATTGCGCCCTCTGCAATCTGAATGCCGTATGAGCCAGCTTCGAGCAAAGTTGCATATACTTCCGCACTGCGAAGCAGTGATTTACTTGGAATACAGCCTTTATGTAAACAAGTTCCTCCTAACTTATCCATTTCAATAATCGCTACCTTCTTGCCTAGCTGAGCTGCTCGAATGGCTGCCGTATATCCGCCTGGTCCGCCTCCGAGTACAGCTACATCCACCTGTATTGCCATAATCTAATTCCCTCCATAAATACTTTCAATATATGCTGGTAAAGCCTAATGTTCCGTGGCGTGGCTCTTTCTTGCCCATCCGCATTGTAACATGACATGCATCCTTATTGTACCTGTTTTTACCGGCGATAGCACCGTCCTTTATGAAATAGACACTCTGCGCGTAAAAAGGTATGATAGAGCTACCTGTATATTTTGACCGATAAGGAGACACTGTTTTTATGAAATTAGTTACTGCACGCTTTATTGCTATCCTCATGCTAGTTATTCCAGGACTGCTGGCCTGTTTCGGCTTTCTCAAAATGAAAGATTCCGTATTCTTTTATTTCTCCGATTTCGGGAATGACGCCATTACGCCCGACTTTGAATGGTTGAAGTTTTTGCTCGGATTTGTTATGTTCAGCGCAGGGGCTGGCTTCATCGCAGGCTGGACTTTTTTCCGGGACCGCAAACGGAATTATGTCGCGCCCCGCTTCAAAGAAAAGCGCCCGCGCCCGCCGAAGCCGCAAAGCTAATTATATGTAGTTCATAGCTCAATCCGCATACAAAACCGCAGTGTCACGGGTCGAAACCGATCCAGGACCGGCGGTTTTTTTTGCGCATGCTTGCATGAAATATGAAGCTACTCGACGTACTCGAGCATTTGCAAATACGCCTTCGGCACCATATAGGAAGCGGCTAGTTCCGTCTTGTCGGACATCAGAAACATTCTGACGAGAGAGCTGCTCGTCTGCATGTAATGTGTATAAGGAGATAAGTAGATCGTATCTGCCATCGTCGTATTGCGAATATATTGCTCTAGCTGCAGCTCATATTCGAGATCGGTTGCATTTCGAATCCCCCGTATGACAACGTTAATGTTATGCTCGTTAATATAATCGGCCACGATGCCCTCATAGGGTATAATTTGAATTTTTTCATCCTGCGGTACGGACAGAGCAACGAGCTCCGTTCGTTGTTCAATCGTAAAATAATGCTTCTTCGACCGGTTATTAGCGACAATAATATGAACCTCGCTAAACAATTGGAACGCTCTCTCAATAACGGATACGTGTCCGAGCGTAATCGGGTCAAAGCTGCCTGCGTAAACCGCTTTCATCCTATCACCTCAAATCATTCGTTTACAATGCGATGATGCTTTCAAAATAAGATTACAAATTACACTATTTTATTTTATTATGCCGAAATACAACAGCACTATGATTAGAGTAACAAAAGAAAAAGAGGTGCAGTTATGAAAATCGTATTCGACGTTACCGTCGACGGGAAAGTAAAAGAAACGATTCAACCGCAAAGCCAGCGCTTAAAAGAAATACATAGCTTTATCAAAGCAGAATCGTCTGGTTTAATCAAGAAATATGGCAGCAACGTCTATTTAAACCGAAGAGTCGTATACAACTGAGGCATCCTATGATGGCCTTTTTTTGTTTCATAAACAAAAAACCGCCTTTCATTGGTTTTGGATAACCCAATAAATAGCGGTTGTAAGCATCAGCGTTTCTAAAAACGTAAAGCGGTTTCAAACCATGTCTCGCGGAATATACGGGCATGTTACCATCACCCGCCATTCCTTACAAAGCTCCCATCTAGCTCACCTTATGCTCAATCCGAAGCTTATCTGCGACCATCGCAATAAATTCGCTATTCGTCGGCTTCGACTTGCTGATGTTGATGGTGTAACCGAATAAGTGGCTAATGCTGTCGATGTTGCCGCGTGTCCAGGCGACTTCAATCGCGTGCCGGATTGCGCGTTCAACGCGGGAAGGCGTTGTTTTAAATTTTTCAGCAATAGCCGGGTAAAGCGTTTTTGTAATCGCGCCAAGAATTTCGATGTTGTTGTAAACCATCGTGATCGCTTCTCGCAAGTACTGATAGCCTTTAATATGAGCTGGCACTCCGATTTCATGAATGATGCTCGTAATGTTAGCATCCAGATTTTTCCCTTTAGCAATTGGCACGACATTCGATTTCAAAGAGGAAGAACTCGTTGAAAAGCTTCCAGTCGACGAATACGTTGGGTTACCAACAAGCTGACGGATACGGTTTGCTAAAATATCCATGTCAAACGGCTTCAAAATGTAGTAGGACGCGCCAAGCTGCACCGCTTTTTGGGTAATGTTTTCTTGACCGAAGGCTGTCAACATAATGATTTTCGGCATTGGGGACAGGTTGATTTCTTTCAAACGCTCGAGAACGCCTAAACCGTCTAAATGCGGCATAATAATATCGAGAATAAGCACATCAGGAACTTTTCTTGTTTCCTCCAAATGTCTTAAGACCTCTTCTCCATTGTACGCAACTCCACTCACACTCATATCACTTTGTTCGGATATATACTCCGATAACAGGTTAGTAAATTCACGGTTGTCGTCTGCTAATAATACTTCGATCTTATGCAAGGTTTTGGTCCTCCCTTAAATGATATTCATGATATCGCTCACTTGTTGTCTGCTTAAAGTTTTCGACACGTGGAGTTGAATTCCTTCTGTCGAAAATTATTTTTCTTTATTTTTTAAAGTTGTTTCGATATAATTAAAAATTTATTACATGTAACGATCCCTTTCGTCCTTCTTCGACAAATTTCTTTGCTTATTGTATGTGCCACGCGGTTTTTAGATGACAGGATAAAAATTAAAAAAACGTCTGCCTTGGCTCCATCCAGCCTAAGCAGACGTCTCGTTTTAAATTGCAACCATTAAGCAGCCTCGCCAATTTTGCCGTTAGCCGACTTCAGTAATACGCCTGCATCCTGCAGCATCCACTCGATAAAGCAGCCATACCCTGACGATGGATCATTCACAAACACATGAGTAACGGCGCCAACCAGCTTGCCATCCTGTATAATCGGACTGCCCGACATTCCTTGCACGATACCGCCGGTTTTGCTTAACAGACGCTTGTCTGTAATTTTAATAACCATACCTTTAGTGGCTGGACCGGTTTGCTTTGATACATGGACAACTTCGATATCAAAGCGTTCAACCTTTTGTCCATTTACAACAGTCAAAATTTGCGCTGGCCCTTCTTTGACATCTTCGGCAAAGGCTACGGGCATTGAATTTGCGCTGTAGCTATGCGTCGGGACTTCATTCATTTTGCCGAAAATGCCAAACGGAGTATTACGCTCAACATTGCCTAATATTTTGCTTTCTTTCACAAAATGCGCTCTTTTTTCTCCCGGCTCGCCATTTTGGCTCTTGTTAATGGACGTGACGCTTGATTGTAATATTTGACCTTCGCCAACCTCGATCGGCGTTTGCGTGTCCATATCGGTTATAACATGTCCGAGTGCCCCATATACGCCTTGATCGGGAGCATAAAATGTTAATGTTCCTACCCCAGCTGCTGAATCACGGATATATAAGCCTAGCCGCCAAGCCTTATCTTCTGCATCAAAAACAGGGCTTAACCGCGTATTGCTTAATTGTCCGTCACGCTTATAGGTAACTTCAAGCGGCTTCTTATCATTGCCAGCCTTCTCACTTAGCTCTGCAACTCTGTGTACTTGATTGATGCTTGTCCCGTTGATCTTAACAATTAAATCGCCCAGCCGGAGTCCTGCAGCCTCTCCAGGCGATTGCTTCATGCCATCGCTGCCAGAGACCTGATGATGACCCACAACTAAAATGCCGGATGATTTGACCTTGACTCCAATTGTTTGCCCACCGGGAATAACTCGTAAATCAGGCACTACATTCACTTTTACAGTCTTAAATGGAATTTTACCAAATAATTTCACTTTCATTTTGGTTTGACCGCTTTGATTCGGCTGAAGTGACAGTGTTTCATTCAAATTTACGGATAAAGAATGACTGGTTGATCCGTTAATCTGAAGCATCTGAGGGTCGACCGTTACTTCTGCATGAACGGGTACTCCGTATTGTAATCGTTTCAGTTGCCCGGAGAATAAACGAAGTTCATTCGGAATTGCGGCAAAATGTTGAAACGGGGTGGAGATTCCGATCATGCATATGAAGAAAACGAGAACTAGGCCAAACCATCGCTTCCTTTGATTGGAGTTCAATGATTTCACGCTCCCTGTAATTCCATCGCATGACGTTAAAGGCTGCATCGCCATTGGCGTACCTTTAAGTTACCCTCACCCTGTTGTTTTATGTCCGCAAAAACATTCCCTAATTGGCTTCCATTACGCTCCCTTCTGCCTGTGAGCCAAATCAAGCATTTCTTGTGCATGATGTCTGGTTTTTTCAGTTACCTCTACACCGCCAAGCATGCGAGCCAGCTCCTCAATACGCATCGTGCCGATTAACTCCGTTACCGAAGTAGACGTTCGATCTTCAATAACCTGCTTCCTTATTTCATAATGATGATCTGCCATGCATGCTACTTGAGGTAAATGAGTAATCGAGAATACCTGGCACTTCATTGCGAGCTGCGACATCTTCTCTGCAATGGCTTGCGCCGCCCGACCGCTTACGCCTGTGTCAACCTCATCAAATATTAGGACAGGAACTTGATCGATCTCTGCAAAAATGCTCTTTAGAGCAAGCATAATGCGTGACATTTCTCCTCCGGATGCAATTTTGCTTAGCGGCTTCAAAGGTTCACCCGGATTTGTCGACAGCATAAAAATCGCTTCGTCCATTCCATTAATGTGCAGGCGAGTCTGCTTCGTCTCCCCTGTTCCGTCTATGGTCGTATCGATTTGCACACGAAACTTAGCGGATGGCATTTGTAACTGTCCTAGCTCGTTCTCGATTGCTTCAGACAGCTTCGCAGCTGCATGCTCGCGAAGCTGCGATAATTCCTGTGCTAAAACCAATGCTTGATCATACTGCCTAATTTCTTCTAATCGAAGCTCCTCAAGCAGCTGATCGCGATTTTCAATTTTGTCACGGTCAGTAATTGTCCGATCTAAATAAGCTAATATATCAGGTATCGTTTCCCCGTATTTCCGCTTCAAACCATTTATTAAATCAAGTCTGTCCTCCACCTGCGACAGCTGGTCGGGATCAGATTCTATACCATCACGATAATCCCGCAGCTGGAAAGCGGCGTCCTCCGCTTGATAAAAGGCAGATTGAAGCTGCTCCAGTAAGGGACTTAACTTCACCGCATCATAGGACTGGATATCAATCAGCTTCGCAACCGCTTTGCTTACCATATCGAGACCTTTTCCCCCATATAACAACGAATACGCCTCTGACACGCCATCCATTCTTTTCCCCGCATACAATAGCTTGCGCCGCTGTTCGGCAAGTAATTCATCTTCCATAGGCTTAAGCTGGGCATTCTTAATTTCTTCAATCTGAAAGCGATACAAATCCAGCATCTGAACGTTTTGTCTTGTTGAATTTTCCAGCTCGCGCAGCGAAGCTCTGGTTTGCTGCAGCTCTTTAAATACGTTTCTGTAATTTTGCTTTCGTTCGATTAACAAATCGCCTGCGAACATATCTAACCATTCCAAATGCTGTTCTGTGCGAAGCAATGATTGGTGTTCGTGCTGACCATGAATATTAACTAAGCATTCGCCAATTTCCCGAAGCATCGTCATCGTAACGAGTTGACCGTTTACTCGGCTGTTGCTCTTGCCGTGTGACGAAAGCTCGCGCCTGATAACCAGCATTTCCTCACAGGAGGCATGTACACCGAGCTTGTTTAACACGACCCAAACAGGATGACTTCCAGGTAGATCGAACAATGCCTCCATCTCGGCTTTCTCACATCCATACCGTACCATGTCTGCGGAGCCTCTACCGCCAACCAGCAAGCTTAGCGCATCAATTAAAATCGATTTACCTGCACCTGTTTCACCTGTCAACACATGAAATCCATGATGAAATGTAACGTTGACTTCTTCGATTACCGCTAAATTCCTTATAGATAACTCACGCAGCATGGCTTAATATCCTCCCCTAATTTAGTTCAATAGTTCCAGCAAGCGTTCCACAACTTCTCCACTCTGCGTTTTGGTGCGACAGATCATCAAGATCGTATCATCCCCGCAGATTGTGCCCATAACCTCTGACCATTCCATATTATCGACCAAAGCTCCAATTGCATTTGCCGATCCTGGCAGACACTTCATGACAACAAGGTTATCGGTGAAATCGATATGTACAAAATGATCAAGCAGCGCACGCTTTAATTTATGAATCGGATTTTGGCGCTGTTGCTCCTGCGGAATAGAATATTTGTATTTCCCTTCGCCCGCCGGTACCTTGATAAGCATCAATTCCTTCATATCGCGCGATACGGTTGCTTGAGTTACCTGCATGCCGGTTGCGCGCAGCGCTTCTACAAGCTCCTCCTGTGTCTCGATTATGCGGTTTGTAATAATTTCCTTGATTCGATATTGGCGAATCCCCTTCATAAAAAAACCTCCATGAGTTATTGGTCTGTGATGTGAAACGTTATTTTGCGGATGACTTTTTCTTTCGCGTCAACGAACAATATGCCTTCGCATTCTGGCAATAACAGTGAATACACAAGCAGTCGATCCCTAACACCACTAGCCGTCCATTCCATCGGCATCCGATCACGTGCTGTTTTTACGATATACGTACAATTATCCATTTCCGCTATATAATCAATATATAACCGACTACCCCTTCCAAGCGGCACATCGTCCAGCTTGATTGGAATCGGAATTAAATGCTTTCCTGAGCTTACTTCATATCCAGCCTGCTCAAGCAATAAAATATTCTCATCATCATCTGCTAACACGCCGCCTTTACCGAGCTTAAGACGCTTAACGCTTGCAGGCTCGTGCAGCCAACGGTGAAATACTCTGAATATCCATACTACAAACAAACAACCGGCAAAAAGCATAATAAACCAATCACCGTATGTGCCCATTAGCATCCCCCATTCGCAAATGGATTGCTCACTTAATCGTTCGCTATGCTGGGGGCATTTTCCTGTTTGCAACTTTACCGAACGTTTGTTTGGTTTCTATAGTTTATCAAATCGAGCAGGTTGCTGTAAAGTAAAAAAGATGCCGAGCAGCTATGATTCTGCTTGACACCTTCCAAATTTCTACATTTTATTTGTTAGTGGTAAAGGTTTCGTTCGCTTGTTTTACCAATTCGGTTAACGCAGCATCATCCGGAATTGCAGCGTTCGGCTCAGCGGACCATGTCCAATAAGCCAAAAACTCAATATTGCCCTCTCCTCCCGTAATAGGAGAAAACGTAATATCCTGCAAGTAATAACCCAGCTCGGCTGCTGCAGTCAGAACTGTCCGCAGCACCTCTCTATGCACAGCGGAATCACGTACGACACCGGATTTGCCTACCTTCTCTCGTCCAGCTTCGAATTGCGGCTTTATTAGTGCGACAATTCCAGACCCAACCGATAACAAGGTGGATAAAGCAGGTAAAATGAGCTTCAACGATATGAATGAAACATCAATTGAAGCAAACGTCGGAGACGGTCCAACCAGGTCAGTTGGCTCTGTATAGCGAAAGTTGGTACGCTCCATGACATTAACCCGTTCATCCTGTCTAAGCGACCAATCAAGCTGATTGTAGCCAACATCGATTGCATATACATACGATGCGCCGTTCTGAAGAGCGCAATCCGTAAATCCGCCTGTCGATGCGCCGATATCGAGCATGACGCGTCCGTTCAAATCGATATCGAACTTCCGAATCGCCTTCTCCAGCTTCAAGCCGCCGCGGCTGACATAAGGATGCAGAGCGCCCTTTACCTTAATATCTGCCGTACGCGCCACTTTCATTCCGCTTTTGTCGACAGGCTCGTCGTTTACAAGCACGAGCCCCGCCATCAAAGCCGCTTTCGCTTTTTCTCTGCTTTCATAAAAGCCGCGCTCCACCAGAAGCACATCTATCCGTTCTTTCGCAGTAGTTGTCATCTTTCTCCCTCAAACGTTACTGTTGACCAGTAACTCGCTTCATACGCTTTGGCTGCATCGCTTTGAACTCGGTAGCTACTCTCTCAGCCGTTAAACCAATTTCTTTTCTTTGCTCCTTGATCGTACCATGCTCCACGAATACATCAGGCACGCCGATAATACGTACGGACAGGCCGTAGATGCCTTTGAGCGAATAAAATTCAAGAACTGAGCTTCCCAAGCCGCCAAGCTCCGCTCCTTCTTCCAACACGATCATATGCTTGCCTTCCGCAGCAAGTGATAACAGCATCTTCTCGTCGAGCGGTTTAATAAACCTGGCATTTACGATTTGAACGTTCAATCCTTCTCGCTTGAGAAGTTCAGCCGCTTCCTCGGCAACCTGCAGCATTGGGCCAATCGCCAAAATAACGCCGGAATCTCCTGTACGAACCGTCTCCCAAGTGCCGATCGGCAAAGCTTGCGGGTTGGCTTCCATCTCCACGCCTAAGCCCGCGATCCGCGGATAACGGACAGCGATCGGACCGTCATTATAATCAACGGCTGTCTTAAGCATTTGTCTGAGTTCATTCTCATCCTTCGGCATCATAATAACCAAATTCGGAATATGTCTCAAATAGGATATATCATAAACGCCATGATGCGTCTCACCGTCTGGTCCAACAAATCCAGCACGGTCTATCGCAAAAATAACGTTAAGGTTTTGACGGCAAATATCGTGCACGACTTGGTCATATGCGCGCTGCAGGAAAGTGGAATAAACCGCGTAAACAGGCTTCATTCCTTCAATCGCAAGCGCTGCCGACATCGTTGCCGCGTGCTGCTCGGCAATACCCACATCAATCATGCGGTCAGGGAATCTCGCTGCAAATTTGAGCAAGCCGGATCCGCCTGGCATTGCAGGAGTAACAGCGACAATTCGCTCGTCCTTCTCAGCTAATTCAATTAACATTTCTCCGAATACATCTGTATACACGGGAGGACCAACAGCCTTGACCACTTGACCGGATTCAATTTTGTATGGCGTGATGCCATGCCATTTGAACGAATCCGCTTCGGCAGGTGAATAGCCTTTCCCTTTGACAGTCAATACATGCACAAGCACGGGACCCGGCATCGAATCCGCTTGGCGCATAATATCAAGTACCTGCTCGATATCATGACCGTCCACAGGACCCAAGTAAGTAAATCCGAATTGCTCGAACAGAATGCCGCTTACGAGCAAATACTTCAAGCTATCCTTGAAGCGTTCGGCTGTTTTAGCAAGCTTTCCGCCGATGGCCGGTATTTTGTTCAGCAATAACTGCAGCTCGTCCTTAGCTTTATGATAATGACGATCGGTACGTATTTTGCCCAAATAATGATGCAATGCGCCAACGTTCGGAGCGATAGACATTTCATTATCATTCAAAATGACAATCAAATTTTTCTTCTCGTGACCGATATGATTAAGCGCTTCTAATGCCATGCCGCCGGTAAGGGCGCCGTCACCGATAACAGCAACTACGCGATTGCTCTCACCCTTCAAATCACGGGCGAGCGCCATCCCCATTGCAGCCGATAAGGATGTACTGCTATGTCCGGCTTCCCAAACGTCATGCTCGCTTTCCGCACGTTTGACGAAGCCGCATAGCCCTTTATATTTACGCAGCGTATCAAACCGGTCCTTACGGCCGGTTAATATTTTGTGTACATACGATTGATGCCCGACGTCAAAAATAAACTTATCTTCTGGGCTGTTAAATAAATAATGCATGGCTAGGGTCAGCTCTACAACTCCTAAGTTAGGAGCGAGATGACCACCCGTAACGGAAAGCTTCTCAATAAGAAACTGACGGATTTCACCGGCCAGTTGCTCTAGTTGAGCGGTTGTCAAAGCTTTCAAATCTTGAGGTCCGTTAATCTGGTCAAGCAGCACGTTACTTTCCTCGCTTTCGCGGACAGCCTTTAACTGCCGTCTCATGAACATCTACATTTTACCTATTATAGCACACTGAACTTAGTTTCCCAACCAAAATGGAAAAAGCATTACATTCTCAATGATCGCGACCAACGAGATAATCCGCAATTTCAAGCAGCCGTTCAGGTGCAAGCAGCCCCGCATCCAGCACAGCTGATTTCGCTTCCTGGGTTAGCCGCTCAACCTGAGCTTTGCTCTCTTCTATTCCGATTAGGAAAGGATACGTTACTTTATTCTGCTGAACGTCGCTATTTGTTTTCTTGCCCAGCTTCTGCTCGTCGCCGATCAAATCCAAAATATCATCCCGAATTTGAAAAGCAAGACCGATATTTCGGCCATATGTTGCTAGTAGCTCAAGCTGCTTTTCTGTCGCTCCTCCGATGCGGCCGCCGGCCGTAACCGAGAACACAATAAGATCGCTTGTTTTATGAAGATGGATGTATTCAAGCTCACTGATAGAAGTGATTCCTTGCTCCCCGAGCATATCGGCAACTTGGCCGCCTACCATTCCTGGAGCACCCGCCAACTTGGCCAGATCCTCTACGATGGCAAGCGCCACTTCAGCGGAAATACCGCCTTTGCGCGCCGCTTGAGGAATTAAATGAAAAGCGTGCGTAAGCAGCGCGTCCCCTGCTAAAATCGCCATCGCTTCACCAAACACCTTATGGTTAGTCGGCTTACCTCTGCGGAAATCATCATTATCCATGGCAGGCAAATCATCATGAATCAATGAATACGTGTGTATAAATTCTACGGCGCAAGCTACTGGAAGAGCGGCATCGAAGGTTGTCGTACGGCCAAATACAGCTTCGGCTGCCGATAGCACTAACGCTGGTCTCAGGCGTTTGCCTCCTGCCTCAAGCGAATAATGCATTGCCTCCCGCAGCCGTACCGGAACGTCCCACGAGCTCGGAACCGATTGTTTAAGCGAAGCTTCGGTAAGCTCCGCGCATTTCGATAAGTACGCTTTTATGGATGCCCTCTCGTTCAAGCTTATTCCCCTTTATCCTCGTTTACATCCGCAAACGTTTTTTTCTGGAAGCCCTGCTCCGTTTCGATCAACAATTCTATTTTGCGCTCGACCTGCTCCAGCTTGCCTCCGCACAGCTGAGACAGCTTCATACCTTCTTGGAACAATTCAATAGCTGTCTCAAGCGGAACATCGCCGTTCTCCAGCTTGGATACGATGGAATCCAATCGCTCCATTGCCTGCTCAAAAGTGAGCTCACTATTATTCGTTGCTGCCACCTAATTGATCTCCTCTCAATGAACCTACATGACAGTCAAGCTGACCGTCTGCTACCTTCACCTTAACGATGTCGCCTGGCTTCACATCGCGAATCGATTTAATTAATCGCCGCTCCTGCTCGTCATATACGAGACTGTATCCTCTAGACATGACCTTTAATGGACTTAAGGCGTCCAGCTGTTTAATTGCGCTATGCAGCTGAAGCTTCTTATCTTTAACGGCAATGCTCATCGCATGCTCAAGCTGCTTGTTAGCCGTTTGCCAGCGTTTAGCCGCAAACGCCACTCGCTCGCCTGGATGATGCCCGGCCAATGTGGTTTGCAGCCTTGCGAGTCTCGTATGTCCACGTTCGGCTATCCGCTTTGTCCGCTGCTCAAGCTGCTCCGACAGCCGGTCTAAACGCTCCGCTTGCTCCAGCAAATACTTTCGCGGATATAAGAAAAATGGCGAGCGCCGAAGCCGCTGCAGCTTTTCTTTATCTTCTTGAACGCGGTAGCGGATGCCTTGAACGAGCCGCTGCTGCTTGCGCTGCAGCTGCTGCTGTAGTTCAGCAATGCTCGGAACAGCAAGTTCAGCAGCTGCTGTTGGCGTGGCTGCACGTAAATCAGCTGCAAAATCAGCAATCGTGAAATCCGTCTCATGCCCAACCGCGCTGATTACCGGAATACGAGATGAGGCAATGCTGCGAGCGACCGATTCCTCATTGAACGCCCACAGCTCTTCAAGCGACCCGCCGCCGCGCCCAACTATTAATAAGTCGGCTTCGCCAAAACGGTTCATCGCTTCTATTGCTTTTACGATTGAGGGCGCCGCTTGGTTTCCTTGAACGAGTACGGGATAAACATAAATAGGGATTAAAGGATACCGTCGCTGTAAAGTAATGATAATATCTCGTACGGCAGCTCCTGTCGGAGACGTGATGACGCCTATTGCACGTGGAAAAAGCGGAATGGGACGTTTGCGCGATTCGGCGAACAGCCCTTCCGCATTCAACTTGCTTTTAAGCTGCTCGAACGCGAGATACAAGCTCCCTATGCCGTCAGGCTGCATCGAGGTGACATAAAACTGATAATTGCCATCTCGTTCATAAACCGATATATTCCCTCTGGCTATCACTTTCGCGCCTTCTTTAGGAATAAAGGGCAGCCGTTGATTATGTGATGCGAACATAATGGACTTTATCCGGCTATCGCTATCCTTCAAAGTAAAATACATATGCCCGCTGGAATGATGCGTGAAATTCGAAATCTCGCCGCGCAGCCAAATATCGCCTAGCAGTGAATCCGACTCCATCTTCATCCGGATATAGCGATTAAGCTCTTTAATCGAATAAATTCGTGGCTGATCCGCCATGCGTACCATCACTCCTTGATTCCGTTTGCCCTTTTTGCCGCTGTAATCGTATTTTTCATTAGCATAGTAATGGTCATAGGTCCAACTCCGCCAGGCACTGGTGTAATGAAGCCAGCTGTATCCAAACAATCATCAAAATCAACATCTCCCGCAAGCTTGCCGTCTGGCAGACGGTTAATGCCTACGTCAATGACAATCGC
>DATJKM010000339.1:0-6020 GCA_035491515.1 Candidatus Udaeobacter sp.
CTGCGACAGCACGCGGGATTGATCCGTCCCGTTTGCCGCTTCGCCAATATTGGCTACTTTAGCTGACGCGCCCTGCACTTCGAGCGGCCGCTCTACAATTTTGAACTGCCCGACCTTGCGGAATTTATTATAGCGGTCCTCGATAAGCTGCTCTGCGCTCATCCGCATAAGCTCCTGCAAATGATGCCATATCTTATCTTTAATTTGCTCCGATTGGAAAGCTAGATCCTTATGGGCGCCCCCTTGCGGTTCCGCTACGATATCCTCGATAACGCCAAACTCAAGCAAGTCCTTTGCCGTAATTTTCATCGCTTCAGCGGCTTGGTCCGCTCTGGAAGCATCCTTCCACAGAATGGATGCTGCGCCGTTTGGAGATATCGCGGAATAAATCGCATTTTCCAGCATAAGTACGCGGTTGCCCACGCCTAGAGCTAATGCGCCGCCGCTGCCGCCCTCACCTATAACGATACAGATGATAGGCACACCGAAGCCGGACATTTCCCGCAAGTTGCGCGCAATCGCTTCCGATTGTCCGCGCTCCTCGGCGGTTTTGCCCGGGTATGCACCCTTCGTATCGATAAAGGTAATGATCGGCCGCTTAAACTTGTTGGCTTGCTCCATGAAGCGAAGCGCCTTGCGGAAGCCCTCAGGGTGAGGACTGCCGAAAAACCGGGCGATATTCTCGCGAGTATCCTTACCGCGCTGATGTCCGATTACAGTAACCGGAACACCGTTAAGCTTCGCCAGTCCTCCAACAATAGCGAGATCGTCCGCAAACAGACGATCTCCGTGCAGCTCCATGAAATCGGTAAACACCGTTTGAATATAATCAAGCGATGTCGGACGCTGATGATGGCGCGCCATATGCATTTTTTGAGCCGGCGTCAATTCGCTGTACATCTCTTCTTCCAGCTGCTTGCACTTTGACTCTAAACCTAAAATTTCTTCTGAGAAGTCAATGCCCTTTTCCACGCTTAAGCTCTTAAGCTCGGTAATCTTCTGGCGCAAATCATTCAGCGGTTTTTCAAAAGGCAACTCACCCGCCATAGGATGTTTCCTCCCTTACGCAATGCATATCAAGCAGCTTTGCTAACGTAGGCTTCATGTCTTTGCGGTGTACGACTTTGTCCAATTGGCCATGCTGCAAATTAAACTCGGCCGTCTGGAAATCATCAGGCAGCTTCTGGCGAATCGTTTGTTCGATGACAATCCGTCCGGCAAAGCCGATCAATGCGCCAGGCTCGGCCAAATTGTAATCGCCCAGGCTCGCGAAGCTCGCCGAGACTCCACCCGTAGTAGGATCGGTAAAAATCGAAATAAACAAACCACCGGCTCCCTGAAATTTCGAGAGCGCTGCGCTCGTTTTGGCCATCTGCATCAAGCTCAAAATGCTTTCCTGCATACGTGCTCCGCCCGATGTAGAGAAAATAAGCAGCGGCAGCTGCTTCGCATGAGCCGCTTCGATCGCTCTAGTAATCTTCTCACCAACGACAGAACCCATACTGCCGGTAAAAAAGTCAAAACTCATAACCGCTACGACAACCGGAAAACCGTCGATCGTGCCTTCACCAGTTATAACAGCTTCCCGCAGGCTTGACTTGCTCTTCTGCTGCTCAAGCTTGCTGGCATAACCAGGGAAGGATAGAGGATCGACGGATTCCATATCCGCATCGTATTCTAACAAATACCCTTCATCAAGGGTCAATGCAATACGCTCCCATGCGCTTAACCGATTATGATGGCCACAGGAAGAGCATACTTTCAAATTCTTTTCCAATTCTTTGCTGTACTGAATGGTGCCGCATTTGGAGCACTTATTCATCAAGCCCTCTGGCACTTCCCTCTTGCGGGGTTCAGAAGGTATCGTCGCATATTTCTTCTTCGTAAATAAGTCCTTTATTTGCACGTGTGACACCTCTCAAGGCGCAATAGTATAGAGCAGTCCATCATAATGGACGCATAATGGAGTTGAATACTTCTTGAACTTCCTCCAACTCGCCAGACGGTACTAGTATCTCGTATTGCTGTTTGGACAGATTGACAGAGCGGATTTTCACCAAAAACCCTTCCTCCGTTAGCCGCTTCTTGATGTTATCTGCGATTTTTGCTGTTGGTGCGATATAAATGACCGTCCACATCATGGTACCTCCTGAAAACTTTGCAGCCGCAAAGTTCACTTACTAAGCATAGCTATCCCGGTAACAGGCCATATGATCTCATAATGATACCATAGTCATGGGGAATCCGGCAAATCATATCGGATCGCTTTCGGGTCCTGATGTGCAATTCTTGCCGACGCGGCGGCGGCCAATCCAGCGACCAAGTCATCCAGAAACACATGAATGCGTTCGCCCTTCAAGTTCAATTGACGAATAATACCGGGTTTTACTTTATCCAAATATCCGAAGCTAGTCAATCCAATCATTCCGTAAACATTCGTTATGCCGAGCGCCAGCGTCTCATCGACGCCGTAGAGCGACTCATCTGTTTCCATAATGGACTGCAAGGGCTCCGGCAGCAGTCTCCGCTCCGCTAATTCATCTAGGGCAATGCCCGTATACATGACATACTGCACCTCACGCTTACCGAGCACCGCTCTTACGCTTTCCTCACATTGTTCCATCGTCAAATCGCCGTTATATGGACGCTGAAGCGTATAAACGATCTCCGTTATGTCGTCGACTGATACTCCTCGTTTTAAGAGCCATTTCTCGATTCCTGTCATAGGACCCATCCCTCCCGTAACTGCTTGTACGTTTATCTTGGAAACATTAGCGTGAGCAGATGACATTGTCCTAAGGCGAAGCCCGTTTTCCGCGGGCTCCATTGCCATCGTCACTTGTATCTCTAAACATATGCGCGAACAAGCCTTGACGTGCATACGAAATACAATTGTTTACGAGATTTTACGGAAGGAAAGGAACGACACCGCATTTAATCACTTATTTCAAGCATAAGAGCGGCATTTTTCTATGATTTTTTTTGCAGAATCTCACTATATCAAGCATGATAAAACCTATTAATACCGCTATCTCAGATCACATCGTTTGCATGATTGCAAGCTTAGAGAAATGGAGATCCGGCCGATCCATTCATTATTTCACAACGATTGTGCCTGCTCCCAGCAGCTGCTCGACGGATGCAATGAGCTGTGGCGAAGGCTTTACCCGATAACTGCCGCTAAGCGCAATCGACTTTTGTCCCTGCGCATAAAATAACACGGTATCGAGCTGACCAGCGTGCCCTGCCAGAAGCCCTTTGAGCCGCTCAAGTATAGCAGGCTCTTCATTCTGTGACATGATTTTGATATATACCCGCTGCGGCTTTCGTTCAGCTGAGGCCGACCGTCCATGTTCATGCACAAGGCGCGCCTCAGCGCTTGCTGAAGCATTTTCAGTAGGATCCTTGTCCGTATTTCCGGATATATTCGGCCGCTGAACTTGAACGGCTTGACCTTGTGCATTTTGCGTGCGGCCCTGTGAAGACGCTCCGCCTGTAACAGCGCTGCCGCCCGTGCTGCGCGCTGCGCGAGCTTGCGCCTGCTTCTGCAAACGTCTCACCTGCCCCTCAAGATCCATATCCGCATGGTCAATCGGCACACAATCCTCAACGATCAGCTTATAATCATCATCCTGCTGTTGAACAGTAGCCTGAATGATCGCTAAGCCGCCCTTCTCAAGCTTGCTTCCGATACGCTTCCAAATGGTTGGGAACACGACGGCCTCCACGCGCATAATACGGTCCTCCAGCTCCAGAAAGCCCATCGCGAGACCTTTCTTGTTCGTGAAGGGTTTAAGCGATACGATCATGACGCCAATAATTGCGATTGCGCCGTCCTTCGCATCACTTAGCTCGACCAACCGATCGAGGCCCAGCGGGGCAAGCTGCTGCTCGGCTGCATCGAGCGGATGGCCCGATAAATAAAGCCCAAGCAGCTCCCTTTCAAAATCCAGCTGCTGCCCGGTCGTATAGGGGCGAATTTCCGGAAGCTCAACATCCCAGTTCTGAACCTCTTCAAGGCCGAACATTTCGATTTGCAGCTCCTCCCTCTCCTTTCGCCATTTGACCGCAGCCTCGACCGTCTCCTCGAGCGCGCCGAGCAGCTGAGCGCGATGCCCGGGCAAACAATCCAAAGCTCCCGCTTGAATGAGCGACTCCAGCACACGCTTGTTCACGACGCGCAAATCCACGCGCCTGCACAGATCCAGAAGACTTTCGAAGGGCCGCTCGCCGCGCTCCTTCTGCAGCGCTTCGATTGCCTGCGTACCGACGTTCTTGATCGCCGCTAGCCCGAAGCGAATGGCGTTCTGGGCCGGCGTAAAGGTCGTGTTGCTTTCATTCACGTCAGGCGGCAGCACGGCAATGCCCATGCGGCGGCATTCATCAACGTATTCGGCCGTTTTCCGCTGGTTGCCGGTCACCGAGGCCAGCATCGAGGCCATAAACGGAACCGGATAATTCGCCTTAAGCCATGCTGTCTGGAATGCAAGCACGCCGTATGCCGCCGCATGCGCCCGGGGGAAGCCATAATCGGCAAATCGGACAATCATATCATATACATGATTTGCATCAAGCTCCGAATAACCTTGCGCAAGGCTGCCCTTAACAAAATGCGCCCTCTCCTCATCGAGCACCTCGCGCTTCTTCTTTGAGACGGCGCGGCGCAGCAAGTCCGCTTCGCCAAGCGAAAAGCCCGCCATCAAGGAGGCGATTTGCATAATTTGCTCCTGATAGACGATAATGCCATACGTATCTGACAGAATGGGCTCCAGCGAGGGATGCGGGTACTCGACTGTAACGACCCCATGCTTGCCTTGAATATATTTGGGAATAAACTCCATTGGACCCGGGCGATACAAAGCCAGCACCGAGACGATATCCTCGAACTCAGTTGGCTTCATGT
Source organism: Candidatus Udaeobacter sp. (assembly GCA_035491515.1). Lineage (GTDB taxonomy): Bacteria > Bacillota > Bacilli > Paenibacillales > Paenibacillaceae > Pristimantibacillus. Next base: position 4,904 of record DATJKM010000339.1, read on the forward strand.
CCTTCAGAACACGCCGCACGCCAGCGGACTCAAGCTGGAATATACCGGTCGTATCGCCGCGGCTTAACATCGCGTATGTCGCAGGATCAGCGTCACTGATCGTGTGGAAGTCAATAACTTTACCGTACTGCTCCTTCACAGCGCTCAGCGTTCGTTCTACTATCGAAAGCGTTCGCAAACCGAGAAAATCCATTTTGAGAAGACCGATTGCTTCTAAATGCTCCATCGAATATTGCGTGAGCGGAATTCGCTCGCTGCCGACCTGAATAGGCGTATAGTGGGTAAGAGGCTCTTGTGAGATAACGACTCCTGCGGCATGGGTGGAAGCATGCCTTGGCATTCCTTCCACCTTTAAGGCCATCTTCAGCATTTCCGCCGTCTTCGGCTGACGCCCGCTCGCTTCACGCAGCTCGCTGCTGATGCGGAGCGCCTCCTCAAGCGTAATGCCAAGCTGATTCGGAATGAGCTTCGCCGCGCGGTCCACCTCTTGAAACGGTACGTTCATAGCCCGCCCTACATCCCGCACGGCAGCTTTAGCCGCCATCGTCCCGAACGTAATAATTTGCGCGACATGCTCTTCTCCGTATTTGGCAGCAACGTAAGCGATTACCTCATCGCGGCGCTCGTCATTGAAGTCGATATCGATATCGGGCATCGAGATCCGCTCCGGGTTAAGAAACCGCTCGAACAAAAGCTTATATTTGAGCGGATCAACATCCGTTATCCGAAGCGTGTATGCGACCAGGCTTCCCGCTGACGAGCCCCTGCCGGGACCCGTACGTATACCCCGTTCATGCGCAAAGCGGACAAAATCCCAAACGATTAAAAAGTAGTCGCTGAATCCCATTTTATCGATGACGGAGAGCTCATACTCCAGCCGCTGCTCTGCCTTCTCCCGGTAGCCGGCATCGGCCGCCCATTCAGGCAGTCCCGCATATCTGGCGGTCAAGCCGTCACGGCAAAGCGTCATTAAATAATCGGATGAGCTCATTTCCGCAGGCACCGGTCTGAAGACGGGCAGAGCGGCGCGGCCCAAGGGCAGCTCCAATTCGCATTTATCCGCGATTTCTAACGTATGCGCCAGCGCTTCTGGCACATGCCTATACAAAAGCGCCAT
>DATJKM010000340.1:0-6251 GCA_035491515.1 Candidatus Udaeobacter sp.
ACAACTCCTAATTTAAAAATACCTAGCCTGTGTGTAACTATCAAGCTTGTTTTTTCCTGTGAGATTTCTAAAAAAGTACGAAGAACTTCTTCCGCAAGGGGATAAAGCCCAAGCAAACATTTAATAAGTGTACTTTTACCGCTAGCCTCCCTTTTAGTAAAGATAATAGGTAATACTGTTTTCTCTCAGTCGGAGTTTGGTATTGTATTTGAACAAACCGGAGTTTGCTTATTTTTAAGTTTACAAATATAGACGGAAAAACTAATCTTATCAAAGAAACAGCTAGTAACCAATGAATATAAATGAAAATTATAATGAATCCCGATATCGTTATAGCACTTTGTATAATCGACAATGTTATGTAAAACAAGCTGAGTGCCCGAGCTTCCAAACCGATGGATACTCTTTCCATTTTATCAAAAAAATCAGATTGGTCAAACTTCTCAAGCGATACTAGTACTACTTAAAAGAAGAGTGGGAACTCCCACTCTTCTTCTCTTTTCTAACAACCGCAAGCCGTCCGATAATACGAGTATGTAGCACATGCTACGTACTCATAAGTATGCCTTTTATTTGCCCCATAAATAGCAGGATCACAAGGCCAGTTAGGGTAGCAATTGAGAATAGTTACTGTACACATTAACGACTCTCCAGCTCAAGCCAGTTTTTGCGGATCAATTTTTGATACCAATAGAAGCTTTCTTTCGGTGTGCGTTTAAGCGTGCGGTAATCCACATGTACGAGACCGAAACGGCAAGAGTATCCGAATGCCCATTCAAAGTTATCGAGCAACGACCATGTGAGGTATCCCTTCAGGTTGACTCCCGACTCGATGGCCCTCCCCAATTCGGCTGCATGGTTTTGAAGAAACCGGATACGGGAGCTGTCATTCACTTTCCCGTTCACGACCTCGTCATTGTAACAAGCACCGTTCTCTGTAATGTAAATCGGAATTTGACCGAACCGGTCCGTTAACCAGTTCAACATCAGGTAAAGCCCTTCCGGAAATATAAACCAACCTTTGTCAGACTTATCGTAACCGAGGTCCACATGCTCGAGATCCAGATAATTGTTGCCTGGTTTATGCCGGACGATGTTGCCGCCATAAAAGTTTAAGCCGAGAAAGTCGATCTTTTCCTTCATTATCTCCATATCTCCGGGCTCGATAATCGGTTCGGCACCTTTTGTTTTGAACCATGCCGCCATTTCTTCAGGATATTTTCCTGTAAATACGGGCTCAACAAACCAGTTATAGATCGTAAATGCACGGTAAGCAGCATCCACATCCTCTTGCCTGCGGGAAAATGGCTCATACCAGTACATATCCGGCGCATACCCAATTAGTCCCTGCGTACCCAGCTCGCGGAAACGGCGGACCGATCGGCCGTGCGCTACCATCACATGGTGTGCCACTTGGATAGCAGACTGCCAGCTTTGAATGCCTGGCGCGTGTCTGCCTAAAAGATGGCCGTTAATCGCGATACACCACGGCTCGTTAAAGGTCATCCAGTGCTTGATCAAACCGTCGAATTCACGGAACATCGTTTCCGCAAACTGGACGAATGCCTGGATCGTCTCGCGGTTTTCCCAGCCGCCTTTCTCCTGCAGCGCCTGCGGCAGCTCCCAATGATAAAGCGTACAGAACGGTTCGATGCCGTTTTCAAGCAGTTTGGCAACAAGCCGTTTATAATGATCCAGACCCTGTTGGTTCACCCCGCCGCTGCCCTGCGGATAAATACGCGGCCAAGAAACGGAGAAACGGTAGGCCTTCACGCCGAGCTCTTTCATCAACGATATATCTTCTTCATAGCGGTGATAACTGTCGCAAGCGACGCTTGCGTCATCGCCGTTATAAATGCGTCCCGGAACTGCCGCTAACGCGTCCCATATGCTGGGGCCTCGGCCGTCTTTACTCAGTGCGCCTTCTATTTGATAAGCGGATGTAGAAACACCCCAAATAAAGTTTTCAGGAAATTGTATGATAGTACCCATAAAGCCCTCCGGTTTAATAATTATCCTTTTACGGCTCCTGCAACCATCCCTTTCATGATTTGTTCTTGAAAGAACAAATAGATCATGATCGTAGGCAGCACTGCGAGCGCCATTGCGGACATTGTCAAGCTGTAGTCGGTAGAATAGCCGTTGGAAAAGACCGATAAACTAAGCGGCAGTGTTTTGAGCGAAGTCTTATTTATAAACACAAGCGGAAAAGCGAAATCGTTCCAAAAACGCAGAAAACCTAAAATGGAAACTGTAGCGATGGCCGGGGCGGAAAGCGGCAGCATCATTCTCCAAAAAATGCCCCAGTAACCGGTTCCATCAATAAAAGCCGCCTCTTCGATTTCTTTAGGCAGAGATGACATAAAAGCGGATATCACGAATATAGCAAGCGGCAGCTCAAAGGCTGCATAGGGCAATATAAGCGCGCTGTACGTATCGAGCAGGTGAACCTTCTTCATAAGAATGAAAAGCGGAACGAGCGTGCTGTGAATCGGAATTAACATGCCAATCAGAAATAAACCTACGATCGGCACCTTTAGCTTGAAATTGAACCTGGCAATGGCATTGGCGCTTAATGCACCAAGAAGCAATGTTAATGCCAGCGCCAAAACCGTTACGATGATCGAATTGACCATCGCGGTTCCCATGCCGGAAACCTCCCATGCCCGGGTGAAATTCTCCCAATGCCATTGATTCGGCAAGGCAAACGGTTCGCTGTAAATTTCATCGTTCGTTTTGAACGCATTAATAAAAAGCCAGATAAGCGGATATAAAGTGAAAATAGCATATATAAAAAGCAGAGCGTTTTTCAAGGAGCTCTTCAATCGGCGGAAGCCGATTGAAGCTTGGCCGTTCATCCAGTTCGACTGGATCGCTGCGGTTTGCTTCGGCACCATGTTGTCGTTCCTCCTATCTGGATTTCCCCTTCATCAGAAACTGGCTGCCTGCAACGAGTACAAGACTGATGATCAGAATGGTAGCGCTGATCGCGCTGCCGTAGCCGTAACGATATATGGCAAAGGTATTGTTGTACATATATGTGGCGAGAAGTTCGGTTGAATGAGCCGGTCCGCCGCCTGTCATCACATAAACAAGGTCGAACGATTTTAAACTTCCGGAAATGCAAAGAACGACTGCTACCTTGATAATATCCCAAATTAAAGGAAGCTTTACGGCGAACAACTTGCGGAACGGTCCCGGCCCGTCGATCTTCACCGCGTCATCAATCTCTCCCGGAATGTTCTTCAATGCTCCTATAAACATAACCAGATAAGGACCGATATAGTTCCAAACAATAGGCAGAGAAATCGAGTAAATGGCAAACTTAGGATCGGCCAGCCACTCTTTTTTGAAGGAACCAAGTCCGAGATAATCCAACACCAAATTGAAAATACCGATTTGCGGTTGATAGATGTAGCCCCAGATTAATCCGACAACGACTGAGGACAAAACCATCGGCATAAATACGGCAGAGCGTACGAAACGTTGGAACATATTCGATTTACTCAGCAGCAGGGCCAGGAATAGAGCGATCGGCACTTGTCCAAACAGGGACGCACAGATCACGATGGCATTATTTTTAAGCGCTCCCCAAAAGACAGGGTCATGCAGCACTTCTTTGTAATTATCCAGCCCGATAAACTTCGCATCTCCAATCCCTTTCCAGCTAAAAAAGCCGTAATAGATTGACCAAACGATAGGAACAAGGACAAACAAAGCAAATAACAGCAATGAGGGAATGAGACAGAATGCTAGAAACCCCCGGGCACGCGTATGTGAAGGCATTTCCTCACTCCTTCCAAATAAAATTAGTTAGGAGGGCAATTTCGACGTTGAAATTGCCCGTAAACCTTCGTTTAATCTTTCAACGCTTTCTCTTGAGCCTCTTGAATTTTGATAGCGATGTCGTCTGCTTTACCGCCAATCAGCAGTTCCTGCAAACCATTATTCACAGCGTCAGTGCCCGCGGATGTCAGTACAGTGTCATAAACCGGAGTAAACGCAATGGAACCGATTAATTTTTGCGCTTTGATGAAGATCGGCGAAACCTTACTTGGATCCGGTTCCACTTTATAACTGACAAGCTGGCTGCTGTCGATCACTTTCTTCTGGGCTTCCGGCCCGGTTAGCGCGTAAATCAAGTCGTAAGCAGCTTTCTTTTTCTCGCCCGTGACGCTTTTGCTTAGACCAAAGCCTGTACCGACTACGCCTGCCATCACATTCGGATCGCCTTTTCCGCCTTGAATCGAAGGCAGTACCGTAACTTCCAGTTGATCCATCACTTCTTTTGTGGCGTTTGAAGAAATTTGAGATAACGCCCAACCGCCGTCTATCATCATGGCCGCTTGTCCTTTAGCGAATAGCTGCTCGGCTTGCGTCGTATCGATGCTGTTGGAGCCATCCTGGAAAGCTCCCAGATCGGAAAGTTGCTTCAGATGATTCAAAGCGTCAACGAATTGCGGATCGGTGAACTTGGCGCCTTTTTGGGCGGCGGCATTCAAGAACCAGTCCGTTCCCGTAATCCGGTCCGCCAGCGAGCTCAAAATGCTCGATTGCGCAGGCCATGCAGCTTTGTTGCCAAGTGCAATCGGCGTGATTTTATTTTGCTTTAACGTCTGAATCGCAGCGATCAATTGATTCCAGGTTTTTGGAACAGCAATTCCGTATTGATCCAAAATGCCTTTGTTGTAGTACAAGAAAGAAGTAGGAGAAAGAGCAGTAGGAGCGGCATACGTATTGCCGTCAAAGGTAAACCCGCTGAAAGAATTAGGCAAGAAGCCGTTTTTCCAATCCGGCTTGCTGTCGAGCAGCTCGTTAATCGGTTGAATGACATCGCCGCTCAGAAATTCTTCTGTCATGCTGCCCGGCCACATAATGAACAGATCCGGCATTTCGCCCGCTGCCGCTACGGTTTTCAAGCGTGGACGATATCCGTCATTCGGAATCGCTTGCTCGTCCACCTCGATATCCGGATGGTCTTTCTTGAACTGCTCGATGATGCCTCTCATCGTCTGGGCACGAAGATCTTGTCCCGAGAAATTATGCCAGATGCTGATCTTTACCTTTTCACCCGATGCGGATGTGCCGTTTGCAGCTTGCCCATTCTTTGCCGGTGAGCTTCCGCAAGCTGCCAGCATCAAGATCATCAGGCAAAGCGATAAAACGAATGAAAATTTTTTTATCATGATGAAATGTCCTCCCTTTTCTAATCTGATATCAGTATAAGGGACCATGTATCTAGTTTTATAGGTGACGGACTTCAGGCGCACAGGGGATAAAGATCAGGTCTTCCGCCTATACTCAGAAGGTGTCATACCTGTGTATTGCTTGAATAATTTTGTGAAATATTTGACATCGCCATAACCTACCTGCTCAGCAACCTCGGCTACTTTCGCGTCCGTTTCATTGATAATTTCGGCGGCTCGTTTGATGCGCTCCCGCTTCACGAATTCAATATAAGTCGTACCCGTTTCACGTCTGAACATCTCGCTGAAATGATTCGGGTGAAGATGCACATACTTGGAAACCTGTTGAAGCGATAGCTCGGTATTCAAATTCCCCTTGATATACGCGGTTGCTTTCCGCACATAGGATGTTTTATCTGTAGAAACGGCATCCTTGTAATACGCCAGCAGACACTGGATTTGCTTGAACAACTGCTCTTCAAAATCATTTGCCAAATCGAATACGACCGGGTCACGTCCCACATTCGCCGGTTCAAGTCCGACAGAATCAAGCGCACGCTCCAACCAACGGAAGCCGGAGAGCACGATGCAGTTGAAATAAGCTTGCAAAGACTGCGGGGTAACTTGCGGTTCATGGAGCTGGCGGTTTATCGTTCGGCTGACCCAATGCCGCAGTGCGATCGGATCCCCATTACGAAGCAGTCCCGCCAGTTCAGACTCTTCCTCATTGGAGCAAACGATCCGGATACCTTGACGATCCTTTATATCATCGAATGCGACATAAGCGTCAATACCCGGAAGACCTTTATAGCTATTGGCGGCAAGCGCTTCTTCATAGGAACGGTTTAATTCATTCAACGTTATTACCGTTCCCCCGACTGCCGCAAATAATCTGCATTTCAAAAGCTTCTCTAAGGCAGAGAAAGACGACTTTATTTTAGATTGATCCCCTAAGCTTCCGCTGCTTCGAATCACCGCGACCAAATGATCTTTGCGCTGCAAAGTTTCGCATGGCAGCTGCTCGCTCAGCATATTATGAACAGCAAACAACAGCAGTCCCTCGTA
>DATJKM010000341.1:0-2300 GCA_035491515.1 Candidatus Udaeobacter sp.
TTTGGTGGAGCCTAGGGGGATCGAACCCCTGACCTCATCGCTGCCAGCGATGCGCTCTCCCAGCTGAGCTAAGGCCCCAAATGACGACAAGATTGATCTTAGCATAGGGTAGTAAGATTTGTCAATCTCTATCTATCATACCATTGAGCGGATGCTTGGAAAGCAGGTTGTTGAGCTCCTTCATGAACATATCGATATCTTTAAATTGACGATAAACGGATGCGAAGCGGACGTAAGCTACCTCGTCGACAGGGTACAGCTGGTTCATGACGATTGCGCCGATATCGCTGCTGTCAACCTCGGCATGAGCTGTTGTGCGCAGCTCCTTCTCAACCTCGGATACGATAACCTCCAGCCGTTCAACGGGCACAGGACGCTTTTCGCAGGCGCGGATAAGACCGCGTAATATTTTGTCGCGACTGAATTCTTCGCGGCTTCCGTCTTTTTTGATGACGATTAGAGGCGTTTCTTCAATCATTTCGAATGTCGTGAAGCGGCGGCTGCACTTTTCACATTCACGGCGGCGACGAATTGATTTGTTTTCGTTGGCCGGTCTGGAGTCTAATACTTTCGTTCCGGCATAGTCGCAGTATGGGCATTTCATGTTGCGTATTGCCTCCTTTCTTAGTCACAAAAGCCTTTGAATCTGGCTTTTTTAAATCATTTTTAATTTCCATCTAATTCCTGTAATGAAGTTTTGATTTTTGCACATAATACGTTTACCAACCGCAAGGAGGTGAACATACATGAGCGCATCCCGCAGCAGTAACCAATTGGTTGTACCTCAAGCGACAGCTGCACTTGACCAAATGAAATTTGAAGTGGCTCAAGAGCTAGGCATCGCGATTCCGCAAGACGGATACTACGGCAACATGGCAACTAAAGACGCTGGCTCCATCGGGGGATTCATTACCCGTCGCCTAGTGCAAATTGCCGAGCAATCCCTTGCTGGTCAATACAAATAATGATTCATTACAAGTTGTATGAATAAAGGATGCTTTGGCTGGGCCCGTTCATAAGTAACGGGCCTCCAAGGCTTCATTGTATTTTCGTATTCGCTAAGCTAATGACGATCGCTTAGAAGCTCGGATAAATATCCTTATACTTATTATAATAGTATATAACCCGTTGTACATAGTGCCTAGTCTCGCCGAACGGTATTTGCTTCACCGATTCCATCGTTCCGTCCCACACACCCGTATCAAGCCACTTCCGCACATTGCCTGGCCCCGCGTTGTACGCGGCTATGGCAGCGACCTTATTGTGATCAAATTGTTGATCAAGGGATTTCAAATACCACGCGCCAACCTCAATGCTAACATCCGCACGATGCCGGAGCATGTCTTCCGTTACTTCCTTAAAGCCCGCCTTTTGAACGACCCAATCCGCCGTCTCAGGCATGATTTGCATCAATCCTAAAGCGCCCTTCCTCGATTCCTGGCCTGTCCGGTAGTTTGTTTCGCTCCGGATGATTGCAGCTACCAAGTGGGGCTCAACGCCGTAGTTAGAAGCACTTGCACGAATGTCTTCCTTATAATGAACCGGATACATCCATGTAGCGAGCCAATCCGATTTGAGAAATAGAATCATCATAAGCCCCAGCAGCAGTACAAGTAACACTCTCTTCTTTAGAAGCATTCTCATGGCAAGCACTGACTTTTCCAAAAATCGTCAAGCTGACGCTCCGTCTCCGCAAGCGTTCCGCTGTTATCGATGACCCAATCCGCATTTTTCTTCTTCTGCTCGATATCCATTTGCAGCGCGATCCGGCGGCTTGCTTCTTCCTCAGACAAATGATTTCTTTCCATCAAGCGCGTTTTCTGAATCTCAGCAGGCACGTAGACAACCATAATGCCATCGTACAAATTTTGCTGCCCGGTTTCGTACAAGAGCGGTACATCCGCAACGATTAATCGCTCAGGAAACTGCTTCGTGTACGTATGTATACGCTGCTGCATTCTCGAACGAATGGCCGGGTGGGTAATCGCTTCGAGTTTCGCCAGCGAGGCTTTATCGCGAAATACGATCTCCCCGAGCGCTTTCCGGTTAAGCGAGCCGTCCTCTTCAAGAACAGCTTGTCCGAACGTAGAGGCTATTGCCTCTAATGCCGGTTCTCCGGGAAGGACAACCTCTCTTGCGACTTGATCGGCATCGACCAGCAGCGCACCGCGTTCTATAAGCATTTTTGCGATAGTGCTTTTACCGCTGGCAATACCGCCGGTTAATCCGATTTTCATCCAGTTCACCTCAAATTATAACAACTTCATGATTCCCATCATGATTAATAATATGCCTGGCAG
>DATJKM010000342.1:0-17578 GCA_035491515.1 Candidatus Udaeobacter sp.
AAAAGACCATCGCTAACCCTCGTATGCAGATCCTCCGCGGACATCATTAATAAAATCTCCTCTTTTTGGAAACCAATAACAACGTGCTGAAAACATCCCTTATACAAACAGAGAAAGGTGGACCGGAAAATATGTCCAAACCGACCGCCATTAGTCCGACCCAGCTGTTCTCCATGATCATCCTGTTCGAATTCGGCACGGCCCTTGTACTGCCAATCGGCCAAACGCCAGGCACGAATATATGGTTATCGATTTTGCTGGCGATGCCCGGGGGCATCCTCTTGTATGCCCTGCTCGTTTATTTCGACAAGCACTATCCGTCTATGATTATAAGCGGCTATATACGAAAAATAGCGGGCAATATTATCGGCTGGCCTATCAGTCTTTTTTATATCGTTACTTTCATCTATATTTCGGCGCGGAATTTGCGAGAGGGGGGAGATCTTCTCATTACAGCTTCCTATGACCAGACGCCGATTGTGGTTGTTCATGCCGTAATGGTCATTGCGACTATCTATGTCATTTACAAAGGGATAAACGTGCTGTTCCGGTTAGGGGAAATTTACGTGCTAATCATGCTGCTGATCGGGGGGCTTAGCCTTGTTTCCATACTACTATCCGGTGAGGTCGATTTAAGAAACTTGCTTCCGATTTTGGGGGACGGAGCGGGTGCGACGGTAAGGAATGCTTATCCGAACATATTTATGTTTCCGTTCTCCGAATTGATCTGTTTTGCAACGATTTTACCTCACTTAAAGCAAAAGCAGGTCGTAACAAAGGCAGGCATTCTTGCTATTACAGCCAGTGCCGTCATGCTCAGCTTGACACATGCTTTAGAGGTTGCGGTCGTTGGAGCGGGCATCTATTCGCGCGCGACCTTCCCCTTGTTTACGGTCATCAGCACGGTGGAATTGGCGGAATTTCTGCAGCGGCTGGACGCTTTTGTCATCCTCGCACTTATTATCGGCGTTTTTTTCAAGATGACGATGTACGCTTACGCCGCTGCAGCCATAGCTGCGGACATCTTCCGTTTTCCGGAGCAGCGGAAGCTGGCTTATCCGATTAGAAGGACGGATTGCTATTTTTGTTGACGGGTCACCATTTACTTTGGTTGCCCCGGCGACTTTTTTTATGAATTTCCAATCTGTCGAGGATTATTATCAGCGTCCGGAGGCTGCGGCTGCCATCCGTTTTTTACGTTATGCCGCGCTGTTTATCTCATTGTTCGGTCCTTCCATCTACATCGCCGCCATTACGTTTCATCAGGAAATGATTCCGACTCCCCTGCTGCTCAGCTTGGCTTCGCAGCGGGAAAGCGTCCCCTTTCCTGCATTCATTGAAGCTTTATTAATGGAGTTTACTTTTGAAATATTACGCGAGGCCGGCATACGCATGCCGCGCGCAATCGGTCAAGCCGTTTCCATCGTAGGAGCGCTTGTCCTCGGACAAGCGGCGGTGGAAGCCGGCATTATCTCTTCCGCCATGGTTATTGTCGTTGCGATTACCGGCATCTCAAGCTTTGCGACGCCAACTTACAATATGGCCATATCGATCCGGCTAATCCGTTTTTCCCTAATGGCTGCGGCAGCGCTGCTCGGCTTCTATGGCATTGCAATATTCAGCATCATTCTGCTCGGGCATATGTGCGGCCTCACTTCGCTCGGCATCCCGTATATGACGATGATGTCAACATTTGTGCCTGAAGATAGGCGAACGACGCTATTTGGAATTCCTTTAATGACAAATGCCGCAAAACCGCAGTTATCCGATCAACCAAGCAGCAAGGAAGCAAGTGGAGACGAAGCGCCTTCTTCCGCTTCCTCGCCGGCAAATCCTCTAAACGAAAGCGGCTGCCCATGAAAAAACACCTTACCATCTTGATGCTCATTCTTATCAGTCTTCTAAGCCTAACCGGCTGCTGGAACAGCAGAGAGCTGAGCGACATGGCTATCGTCATAGGTATAGGGGTCGATAAAGTGCCGGATTCGGACCAATACCGGGTATCTTTGCAAATCGTAAATCCCAATATGGCTGCCGGGACTAAAACAGGCGGCAGCGGGCAAAATATGCTGCCCAACATCGTATACTCTTCCGTAGACCATACGCTCTTCAGCGCGTTCCGCAAAACGTCGCAAAAAGTGTCGCGGCGTACATTTTTCGCCCATTCCCAGCTGCTTGTCATCGGGGAATCGCTTGCTAAGGAAGGGATCGACGGGGTCTTTGATATCTTTGAACGATCCCACGAGCTTCGTCTCACATCTGCGGTTGTCATCGCAAGGGGCGTCGAGGCTAAAAACTTGCTGAATGTGTTGACCCCCTTGCAGACGATGACGGCTACGTCGATCTCGGACAAGCTTAAGCTGGCGTCGGAAGTATGGGCGCAAAGCGTGGACGGGGAATTAACCGATGTTATTAAAAGCTTGAGCGGGTCGGGAGAGCCGGTCATCAGCGGTGTGCGGCTCGTAGGGGATTCCTCCAAAGGGAAACAGAAGGCGAACCTTGATCAATCTCCTCCGCATGCGAACATCGAAACGAAAGGAATTGCCATTTTCTCGAATGGGAAGCTTGCTTTGTGGCTAGACGGCAATTCCGCCCGGGGCGCAGTTTGGGCGCTAAATAAAATGAAGAGCACAATTATCAGTCTGGACTGTGAAGGCAAGACAAAAGCGTTGTCGATAGAGATTATCCGCTCATCGACCAAAACGAGGGTAATTATGCGGGGCGGCAAGCCTGTCTTAACGCTGCATGTTAAAGAAGAAGGGAGTTTAAGCGAAACGAATTGTCCCATCAATCCGAATAATCGCGAACTGATCGTTAAGCTGCAGAAGCAAGTGGCGGAAGAAACGAAGAAGGAGATTGAAGCAGCCGTTAAAGCAACCCAAAGCAAGAAGAGCGATATTTTCGGCTTCTCGACTGAAATGGAGCGAACGCATCCGAAGGAATGGAAAAAAATGAAAAAGAACTGGCCGCTCCTCTATTCCGAAAGCGCAGTGGAAGTGCGTGTGGAAGCCTACATCCGGCGGACAGGACTAAGAGTCAAATCCTATATGAAACCCAAAAATGAGTAAATGACGCTCCTCCACCTGGCTATCCTTTCGTTTTCGCTTTCTTATTCTTTTTGATGTAGTTGACGATGGGCATCAGAAGCGGAATAATGATCGCAACATAAAGGATAATTCTTTCCTGAACCGTTATTACGCTAAACGTTTGGGTTAATATACGGACGGCTTCCGGAAACGGGATTCCGGTCATAAGGTCATTGACAACCAAGTAACCGAGGCAGGTTACGAAGATTAAGACAGTGACAGCCAATAGCTTCATTTAAACCATCTCCTGCAGCAGATTGAAATTCCTCAGAATTTTTAATGAAAAGCGGGATCTAGTTCCATATGACAAGAACTGATCCCCTAACACAAAAAGCCTTTTCCGCATTATTCTTACGCTTATTCGTCGTCTATATCGGGAAAGGCATCGAAGTCGTTCGCTTTCGGCACCTGTGTTATATCATCTTTTTGCTGCATCCAATACCCAATATTACGGTACCAATCCTGAAACGAATCGTCCAATTGCTGTTCCCGGTTGCGATCCTCATTAACATCAGAATCAACCTCCAACTCCTCCCTGAGAACTGCATAATAATCCTCGTCTGCCCTGTCATTCCGGTCCTCTTCCACGCTAATCTCACCTCCTGAAGTACTCATCATCCATAGGGTTTAATCTGCATGAACAAGGAAGTATTTATACAAATATAGCGATGTTTCTTATTATTCCAATGCAGCCAGAAAGAAACCGATGATCTGCTTTTTATGTTATTTTCACAATACCAATATAATATCACCATATAAACTTAGTAATTTCATAACTTTCAGAGCACAAAACTATTTTATAGTAATATTTGGTTACATGTCCGGACACATTTAACCAAAAATAAAATAGCTGGAGGGGAAAGTAATGATTATAGCTTCAAAAAAAAAATGGCTGGCCTACTTGCTCATCGCTGCCATGATGTTTACACTGTTCGCCGTATTTGCAGTGAATCATAACAACAAGGTTGATGCCGCAACAACATCATTCCGATTTGTCGTTTTGGGGGATAGCCGCGGATCAACAAATGGGGTTAATGAAACGACCCTTCGCAGTTTAATGACAAAAGTAAAAGGCTTAGCCGTTCAACCAAGCTTTGTGTTATTTACAGGGGATCAGGTGACAGGCGGCGCAGATGTCGGCAATCAGCTGACTGCATGGAAAAATATTATGGATGATTATTATCCGATGACTACGATTTATCCGACTTTGGGAAATCATGAAAATGACGAAACCATATTCAGCAATGCATTTACACATTTGCCTACAGGACAATTGTCGGGATACCAAAGATCAGCTTATTATTTTGATTACGGGAATACGCGGATCATTACATTGAACTCCAATCGCAAAGATGCAAACGGCAAATATATTATTGATGCTAACCAACGCGCTTGGCTGCAGAATACCATTCAAAGCGGTGGAAAAACACATAATATCGTACAATTTCACGTTCCGGCTTATCCAATCGGAGCTCATTACGGCGCGTCGCTTGACGCAAACGCTGCTCAGCGTGATGCCGTTTGGGATATCTTCGACGCAAACAATGTTACAGCCGTTCTAGTTGGACATGAGCACAATTACAATCGCCGCAAAATTGACAGCACGTTTAACGGAAACGGATATACGTTCGACAATACCATCTACCAATTAACGATTGGCGGAGGCGGCGCTCCTCTTTCTTCTACGAATAGCAATTCAACTAACGTCGTGGTTGGACCTGTTGCCAGCTATCAATATACGGTTGTGGATATCGCGGACGCGACAGCTACCTTTACCACATACGATATTAATAACAACCTGATCGATTCTTTCTCGGTAACGCGCGACGGTTCGACACCTCCTCCGACGACTACAACGTCGTTCCAAAATGGCGTATATCCTTCAACTAGCTACGCTGGAAACTTAGATACTTACATTTCGCAAAATAGCGCAACAGCAAACTACGGCACCTCAGCAACACTTCTTGTAGATGGCGATGATCCTAGCGGCAGTACGAAGGATTTAGCATCGATTATGAAATGGGACACGACAAGTATTCCAACTGGAAAAACAGTGACCTCGGCAAGCATCGCCCTGGATGTATTCGACGCAAGTGCAAGTACCTATGAGCTTTATGAAATGAAACGAAACTGGACGGAAGGCGGAGCTACATGGAACCAATATGCAAGCGGTTCGAATTGGGCAACGGCCGGAGCCAGCGGATCAACGGATAGAGGGACAACCGTACTCGGGACGATGACGGCAAGCGGCACGGGAACCTATACGATTAATTTAAATTCTAGCGGTAAGGCTCTCGTACAATCCTGGATAAACAATCCTTCAACTAATTATGGAATGATCATTACGGATAGCAGCAATACAGATGGACTCGATATCAGATCGAGTGAATACTCTACGGCCAGCAGTCGTCCATTGTTAAGCGTTACGTACGAGTAAGGAGTACATTCATAATAAAAAGGTAGATGATTTCATAGATGAAGCCTATATTTAACACTCGGGATTTGGCGGTCACGCAAGGCATTATGGCCGCCTTCTTCTTTCTTCTTATTCCCGTTTTTAACTTATTCGGTCTAAGCACCCACAAGCTGGACAGTATCCTGCACGGACTAGGGGCAACCTTAACCGTTATTTTAAGTTGTTATGTCCTGCATGCGTTGTATCCTTTCCTGCGCGCAAAAGAAGGATCTGTGAAGAAGCTCGAACTCCCGCTATGGATAACGAATATTCTGATCCTCGTAACGATTATTATTGGAAACTGGCTTTACATGGGCTATCGGGCTCCCGATGGCGCACAGCAATGGTTCTTATACAATGCTCCGCTAGGTCATTTAGTAATGATGGAATTTAAGGAATTTACCTCCTTGTTCCCTTTGCCTTTAGGCGTGGCTGCAAGCTTTTTACTGTGGAGGTTTAAACGCGATATCGATGCCGATAAAGGGGTTTCATCTGTCATCGCCTTGCTTGTTACTTTAATGTGGTTTTTTCTATTGATTGGTTTCGTGTTTGGGCTCGGTATCACTAAATTAAAAATAGTCTAAATACTATGCTTATGATGCCAGTTTTGCTATTGCTAAACTCTTGAGGAGTGAAGAAATGACAGAATCCTTAAATCGAAGTCCCGGAAATCGGAATTCAGGAGAAATTGCGGCCACTTTGCTTTCCATATGGCTCGGATTAGCCAGCTTGGTTTGCAGTCATCTGTGGAGTGTAGCTAAACCCGACCGCGCTAATTTATTTCTGTTAAAAATGGGCGTTTGGATTCCGGGATGGGAAAAAATCGGCCCCTATGCAGGTAAAGAGACGATCGGACTTATCGTTTGGTTGGTAAGCTGGATATTGCTTTTTTTCCTGCTAAAAAACCGGGAGTTTTCATTAAAATATTCGATTTACGCGTTTGTTGCCGGTATGATCATCATCGTGATTTTCATCTGGCCTCCTGTGATTCACGCGATTTTCGGTTGGAATCCTACCACTGCTTATTAAAAGATAGGGGTTTATACATATGTCTCATTTATATAAATATAAACTTTTTTACCTGATCTCTTTACTGATTTTCATTTTATCCGGCTCCTTATTTACAACGAATTTCCCTCTCCATGGCTATCTACAAGCTAATAACGCTCCCGTATCCTTCCGATTCGGTTATTTTGGCGAACAAAAAAATCAGCTTGATCTTCGCGGCTGGATGAATCAGTCAATGGGCGTTTCGTTATTTGCAGCGGCTGACCATTTGTTTGAAAAAACCGATAAATTACCGCTTCACTCTTTCCTTCCTGTATTTGATTCATCGTCATCAGTGAACCCGGAAAGCTTTGAACACAATTATTCCTATCTCCCCACTGACTTATTGCCTTCTTATGGAAGGTCGGTCTATTACATGGATTATGGAAATGCCCGATTACTGTTCTTAGATACAGCGAGCATAACGGAGGGGAATAACGCCCAATTGGATTGGCTGCAGAAGACCATCAGCGATAATAAGCAGGTTCATAATTTCGTACTTTTAAATCAGGATCCCGGGTTCCCGGCTTTCTGGGAAACCGTTCGCAAGCTTGGCGTAAATCTTGTGCTTATTCAGGATAACGTTTATGTCCCACATGCTGTCCTTACGCAAGAAAGTGCAGAATATCGTTCAACCGCCTATCCGGGATGGGGGCTTTGGGACGTATATCATCAATTCTCTCAGCCCCATATGCTTATCATTGAAGGAACAGACAATAAATTAACAGTAAAAGTGCAGGATCAGAAAGGGAATGGATTAGATCAATTGAAGCAGGATGTTGTGAGTATCAGGTACGCAGACAGCGTAAATGAGCGCGCTTATATTAGTATACAATCGTTATGGCATTATCACCCCGGGAGTAAGGATATCAAGGCAGCTGTACCAAAAGAGCTTGATATCACAGGGGAAAATCCCATTCAAAACCCATTTACCCTGCCGGCAGATGACTGGCGCAGCCCGCAATATGACGACTCTTCATGGGAAGTCGGACGGGCCCCTTTGGGTCATACGCAAGACAAAGCGGATCAACGAAAAATCCAAAAAACGCTGCCTGTAAATGGCGATTCACCCGTCTACTATTTTCGCAAAACATTTGAAATCGATGATGATCCAAGTAAATTAAGCAATCTGCTCTTGCACATTTCATACGAAGATGGATTTGTAGCCTATTTGAATGGGTCAGAAATTTATCGCGACAGCATAAGAGAAGGCTTAGTCGATTACAGGTCGCTGGCACTGCCTAGCGAATACAACTTTTACAACCTATTCTCATTAAAAAATCATATTGGTAAGCTGGTGAAAGGAACCAACACAATTGCTGTGGAAGTTCATCGCAGTCATCCCAAAGCACCTAACCTGCTGTTTGATTTAAGCTTATCTTATGAGGAATGACATTTGCGAGGAGGTCCATTGTGTTTAGACATTACAATCCCCAAAAAGGTATTGCAAATATCGTACAGAAATGTCTCTTTACAACTTTACTGATGATAAGTATAAGTGCCTGCGGCAATGCGAATGATTCTGACAAAATAGATTTAATCGTCGCTCTTTCAGCGACTCCCGAGCATATCATGATCGATAATGGAAATAGTTATGTGTGGAATAACGCGAAAATCACCATAAATAATCGTTACGTCTACGAGTCCGACATTCCAAGGGGCGGTACCAGTCTGAATTTAACAGAGTTTACCAAACAAGACGGTACAAGCTTTAATCCCAAAAAGAATCGATTATACCATGTTTCTATCTATGTTCCCGATGCTTTAGACGGTAAACACGGGGTTTTTAATTGGTGACAACAGAGGAGGGGCTGAACATGATTTCAGCCCCTCCTCCACAAATACGGAATTCCTTTCCAACAGAATGGAATTCAGTCAAATCCTCCGCTTATCCTCTGAATGGAACACCCGCTTGCCCTAGCTCGCGCCTCCGCTTCAGCCATACGCTCACGCCGCCTGCAGCCATCATCATGCCTGTAGCGACGAAAATCCAATGGATGCTGACGGCTAGTCCGAGCAGACCGCCTATGAGCGGCCCCAGCATGGCGCCAAACTGGTTAGCGCTCGTCGTGAGACCAAATGATCTGCCTCTAAACTGCTCATCCGTGCTTTGTACGACAAGCGTATTGACGATCGGGCCTATGCCGGCCATAAATAAGCCGAAGACGAATTGTACGATCGCGAACAGCCATAAGTCCTGAACGAAAAACTGCATGCTAATGACCAGTCCTGCTGTGAGAAAGCATATAACGAGGATGCGATAGTAGCCTTTCCTCTCACCCAGTCTCCCCCAGACCGGGGAGGCCAGAATGCCCGCTATCCCGATCAGCGAGAGAACAAAGCCGGCCGATAGCACAGCCCCCTGCAGCCCGCCTTGCAATTTGGCGATATGCAGCGTGAGCAGCGGCTGAATCATATTGACTGAAAGCTGGAAGAGAACGAGGAGCAGAAGCATGCTCATGAGCGCGCGGTTGCGGAAAGCCATGCGGTAAGTTACCGGCTCCGTCCGCTTCTTGCCTGCTGCCCCATCTTCAGGGACTTTAGCCTCCGCTTTCCCTTCTCTAACCCAAATAATAACCGCCACTGTCGCTACTAAAATGATGATGGCAGCCGCGACGAAGGATCTGCGCAGACCGAACGCTTCCGCCAGCAGCCCTCCAAACAGCGGACCGAGAATGCCGCCTGTCATCGTACCCGCCTGCATCATGCCAAGGCTCCAGCCCAGCTTCTCCTTAGGCGCAACCGATGCTACAATCGACATGGATGCCGGAACGAATCCGCCCACAAAGCCATGCAGCATCCTTACACCTACGAGCTGCCACGGCGTCTGGACGAAGGCTATTAAGGCATAAATAACCGCCAGGCTGAGCCCCGCCCGGATAACCATTTTCCGCTTCCCGTATTTATCTGCGAGTAATCCCCATAACGGAGCCATTACTGCCCCGACAAGAAACGCCGAGGAATGGACGATTCCCGCCCATAAATTAACGGAGCTGTCCGGTACTCCCAAATCGAAGAGGAACAGCGGCAAGAAAGGAACCGACATCGTATAGCTAGAGCTGCAAAACAAAACACCGAACCACAAGATCCACATTGTACGCTTCCATGATTCCACGTTTGGTTCCCCCTGTATGCCTTAATGTTCGAAATCCGATGCATTTTCACTAATACCCACTATACGCCTCCTTTACCAATTGTTCAAAAACCGCAGGAAGGAGAAATTACAAGCATACCCCCTGCAAATCTCGTCTAATGAAGCTTAACGAGGTTTTTTGCGCTTAGATGAGCTCTAGCAAAAACGGAGTGTCTCAGAAACCAAATAGCTGCAGGGGCCCTTTTCACAACCAGGCTTCTATGCATCGTTCATCTTACCAGGCCTAAGCATCGTTCATCGTTAGGCGGTTTAATTCGATTTTCTGAAACTATTTGAAGATCGTTATCCGATAACGGCGATTTAGTTTTAAGAAATGAAACTAACTCACTTATCGCTTCATCGGATAGTATTTGAAAATACGGTCCCGGGAACGGCAAAATTCCCGACCGCATAGAGGCGACCGGGATGTCAAATTTGTTGGGCTCTTTATGTGATGAAAACGTGCAGCGTCCAGCTTAATACGGTTTCCAGCATCGTTTGCAAATTTCTGGCGCGGTGCAAATTCGGCTTGGCTTTTAGCTTCGCGAATTCCTCTTCGATATGCCGGACATATTCGCCGCGCAGCCGCTCCAGCTGTTCGTCCGTGAGAGCGTACAAGAAGTGGTGGACGAAATCATAGGTAAGATATCCTTCCATGCTCTCCAGGTAGGAATGAGGGGATTGCTGGTACCACTCTTTGGCGTAAGCCTTCAACGCATCCGCAATGCGATCATCGCCGCCTGCCATTGCGTACAGCCGGTCTTCTGAGATGAGATTCCGGTATTGAACGGCGTTTCCTTCAGGGTATGTATTCGGCAGGGCATAGAACTGCAGGAGCTTTTCCAAAATGCTGACATACCGCTCCGGTTCTGCGCGCTTGGCATGGAACTGGCAGCTCACCGCGGCGTGCGCGATTTCCTTCAGCAGTTGAAGCGCTTCAGCTGCTTCCTTCTTACTAGGCGTCCCTGCGAAGAATACTCCCTGGTTCCCCGCCCGAATGTCCGCTCGGTCAATCGCATCATGAAGCTCATCCTCGAACTGCTCCTTGCTGTAGGGCAACCACTGCTCGAAGTGATCCATCAGCTCCCCTCTGATGCCGAACTCTCTGCGGATGATGGAGCTGAGCCCAATCCCGCCGCTTCCGCTAACCTGCATAAATATTTCGTGCAGCAGCTTTTCGAGCGATTTGGCTTTTTTCACGGCATGGATGTCCGCATCGGGAACCGTATATACGGCCTCAGCCTCCTTTTGCTCAAGCATTGCTGTGAACTGTCTTATCTCTGACAGCAGTGCTTCACTCATCTTCACCTCTCCTTTCTTCCCTTATCATTCCACCGTTCGGTTATTTTAAGCTTCCGTTTCATATCGGTTATTGACTGTGAGCAAATGTTTGAGACGGCGATCCAAACGCGTGACTGTTGGTTGAATAAACAGATAACGGTCAGGAAAACTTATGTACCATCCCATTACGTCTAGAGGTGTGAGTTCCCAATGGAATGGTACAGCAAATTAAATGACTACTTCCCTGAGCATGAAATGAAAAATCCGCATCAGCTGAAAGAGCTAATCGAAGAACACGATTATTATCACAAAGAGGAAACCGATGATTACATTGTCCTCTATGCCGATTTTCCGACTTTTATATTTATCGATTATTTACTTGTCACCTCTAACACCCGGGGGAAAGGCTTTGGAACAAAAATCCTCGATAAGATGAAGGAAAAAGGAAAAATGATTCTGCTCGAAGCCGAGCCGGTAATTCCGGATGACAGCGACAGCAAGCGGCGCCTTCAATTTTATGAGAGAAACGGCTTCAAAAAAGCTGATCTCATCCGTTATATTCGCAGGGATGAGCAGGATGAACCTTATTCGATGCATATCCTTTATTGGTCGCCTGCCGGTATGCCGCAGGCCATCGTGAAGGAGAAGATGGAGCTCGCCTGCGACGAAATTCATAATTTTAGAGCGAAAAGGCATTATGGGCACCCGCTTGTCGATCTCGATGAAGCGTTGGAATGGAAACAGTGATCTGCATAGATGAACGAAATAAAGCTCCTACGGCGTAAAAGGCCGATAGGAGCTTTTTGATTTACCAATGAAAGTCGTGGCCAAGCTAGTATTCTAAACCTTTTGCTTTCAAATACCTGACCGCAGGAATCCCGCCCTTCATAAAGCGGCTAAAGAATCTCGCCGTAAAAGGCGAGTTCTTTGTCTTTAGATGCTAGCTTTAGAAGGAGTTGATCCTCTAACATTTAACGCCCCTGGAAGCGCAATAAGAACGCCTGGCGATTGATCGCCTGTAATCCTCGCGAGAACGCGCTCCATAGCATTAACGCCAATACTATAGGTAGGCTGGGCTATCGTCGTTATTCCCGATCCAATGACGGGAGCCCAATCCAGATCATCGTAGCAGGCAACTCCTATATCATCCGGAATGCGAATTTGCTTACGCT
The DNA here is from genome assembly GCA_035491515.1 of Candidatus Udaeobacter sp. Taxonomy (GTDB): domain Bacteria; phylum Bacillota; class Bacilli; order Paenibacillales; family Paenibacillaceae; genus Pristimantibacillus. The sequence continues at coordinate 12,175 of DATJKM010000342.1, forward strand.
GAAAAATATTTAATATTTTAAGCAGCATGACGCCATTAGCGGCAAACAGCATTCTGAACTGCCCCTCTGAGCTTGCCAAATATTCATCGATCTTTTGCTCCAGCTGCCCTTCCGTCCGGATATCCGCCTCATAAATGTCGGCCGTACTGGGGTGATTCGCTGTTTCCAACATTTGTTGAAACGTGCCCGCTCGTTCGGAACGGGAACTGACCATGCCGATCGGCTGCGTGAAAAAGGCGATTCTATCGTAGCCTTGCTGCAAAAAAAACTGAAGCGCTGACGTCGTAGCTTGGACATTATCTGTCACTACCGTATCGAAATTAAGCTCTGGCGCTTTGCGGTCAACAAGCACGATCGGTATTTTTTCTTCAGCGAGCTCATGCAAATATTCATTGTTCTGTCCGGTAGAATTGATGATCAGGCCGTCAATCCGATGCGCCTGCAGCATCATGATATACTCTTTCTCTTTCTCCGGATCATTGTCCGTGTTGCAGACCATTAGGGAATAGCCATTTTTAGTGCAAACATCTTCAACGCCGCGCAAAATAGAGGTAGAGAAGGGGTTTGTTATATCTGCAACGATCATGCCAATGGTGAAGCTTTTATCTCTTTTCAGACCTCTGGCCATACGGTTAGGCCTATATTTAAGCGCTGCAATCGTTTCTTCAATTCTTTTACGGGTTTGTTCGGACAAGGAATCGAACTGTCCGCTCAAATACCGCGATATTGTCGTTTTGGATACGCCTGCCCCGCGGGCAACATCATCTATGGTTGAACGGTGGAATGGCTTTGATGGCTTATTATTCACTTCTTCCATCTAATCGATCATCCTGTCTCTCTGAATTGCAATCGGTTCCGTTAATCGGTTACTGAAACCGATTAACGAAACCGATTACATCAACTATTCTATTCGACTAGGATGTGAGAAGTCAAGCCGCTTTCCCATTTCATTCCATATTGGAATGACGCTGAAAGGCAGAGCTGTTATCTTCGAGTTGTAAGGAAGCATATTGCAAACAGATCGCATCAAACAAAATATGAGCGCATTGATCGAATAACGAACCAAGCGGCTGGATGCTTGCGCTCTCGTTAGCCCTGCGGTATTTGGTTGCAGCAGGAACGTGGACGATCCAATCGGCAAGCGCTCCCAGTGCTGAGGAAGGGTCCGTTGTCATGGCAATGACGGTACAGCCCAGCTCTTTCGCCTTATTAGCCACCCATACCGTTTGTTTGCTGGTACCGGAGCCTGAGACGGCAATGAGTACGTCTTCTTGGGCGATTGAAGGCGTAATCGTTTCCCCGACTACGTAAACCTCCGCTCCTAAATGCATAAGCCGCATGGCAAAGGATTTGCCCATCAGTCCCGACCGTCCTTCGCCGACTACAAAAATCCGTTTTCCTGAAAGCACGGCTGCGATCTGCTCCCATCCGCCTACTTCCGGACGATCCAGAACACCCTGCATTTCCTGTAAAATCGATTGAATCTTATTCATGTATGTTTACCTCCTTTTGAATTTGGAGAAAGCTTTTGCAGCCTGCACCGGATTCTCTGACTTTGTGATCGCGGAGCCAATAATAACGGCGTAAGGCTCATACGGGATCAATTCTCGAATCGAGTTTTCGGTAATTCCGCCGGCAAACGCAAGCTTAAAGCTTTTATTGAGGGCCAGACAATCCGGCACTTGACCGCCGCCCCCGCTGAGCGCGCCACCTTGTATTTCCTGCTGATCCTTACTGACATGAAGACAAAAGATCGCTTCGGAATAATCGGTAAGCTGCTCTACTTGCGCCTCAGGCGTATGAAGCAAATCGATCATCACTTTTTTTCCGCGTTTTTCCGCGACATTCATACACGCTTCTACCGTAACCAGAGGCGCCACACCCATAACGGTTACTATGTCCGCTCCAGCCGCATAGCACATTTCAAATTCGTATACGGCGTTATCGAAGGTTTTGGCATCCGCTACGATCAAATGATCCGGGTAGGCTTGCTTTAACGCTCTTACACTGTCCATGCCGAATTCTTTAATTAACGATGTTCCGATTTCCAGCCAATCGATATAGTCGGCGACGGGAGCGGCAGCCTGAACGGCTTGTTTAATCGTTAAGCGGTCTAATGCCAGCTGAATATTCATGCTTGTAGTCTTCCTTCCGTTCTTGATTAAGCGAGAGCCGGGATTCTTTCACGAGCAATGTCAGCACAACAGAAACAAGCAATGAAGCTCCCATGAACACATAGGAAGCAGCCGGGCTTCCGGTTGAGCTGTTCAAATGCCCTACGACATACGCTCCTACAAAGGAGCCTAACGCTCCCATACTATTTACGAGTGCCATAGCTGCTCCAGCAACATTGCGCGGTACGCTTTCGGCAACAAATGCGAAGAAAGCACCGTATGGCGCATACATAGCTGCACCTGCTATAACCAGCATGGCGAATGAGAGCCCAAAGTTTGAAGAGCCGATGATAAAGGACAGACAAAACGAAATCGCGCCGATTAATAGAGAAGACCAAATAAATATTTTTCTCCGCTGACTGCGGTCCGCCAAATAAGAGACTAAGATCATAAATATGATAGCGAATATATAGGGAACAGAGGACAGCCATCCTGAAGCTACAATGCCTTTATGGGAAGCCGCTTTAATGATGGAGGGCAGCCATAGTACAAAGCCGTACACACCGATACTCCAGAAAAAATATTGCAAAGCCAGTGCAATGACCTTCGGCGATGTCAAAGCTGACCGGTAGTTTTTCGCCGGTTTAACATTCGACTGTTCTTTTTGCAGTTCTTCTTCGAGCGCGATCTTCTCTTGCTCGGACAGCCACTTTGCATCTTTCGGGCGGCTTTGTACCAGCTTGATCCAGAAGAATGCCCAGATTACGGCCGGCAAGCCTTCAATAATGAACATCCAGCGCCAATCCAAAGCTTTTACGATGTATCCGGAAATGATGGACATCCATAATACCGTTACCGGATTTCCTAGAATCAGGAACGTATTCGCTCTTGAACGTTCTTTTTTGGTGAACCAGTGGCTTAATAGCACCAGCATGGCGGGCATGACGACGCTTTCAACTACACCGAGCAAGAAACGAATCGCATATAACCATTTAATATCTGTGACCAAACCTGTAGCCGTCGCACAAAGTCCCCAAAGAATTAAGCACCAGAAAATGAGATTTTTTGCGCTTTTCTTCTCGGCATAATGCGCGCCTGGAATTTGAAAAAAGAAATATCCGAGAAAAAACAATGCTCCTAGAAGAGAGGCAGATGATGCTGTAATCCCTAAATCATCCGCCATTCCCGAAGCCACGCCAAAGCTGTAATTCGCACGGTCTAAATAAGCCAAACTATACGTAATGAAAACAATTGGAATCAGTCTCCACCATCTGCCTGGAGCTATGGAACCTTTATTGGTCAGCATACTTCTTCTCTCCTTTGTTTACGGACAAAGTCCATTAGTTTTTCCCTGTTTGGGAGCCCATCCGAGTCCCCCGGCGACATAACCGCCAGCGCGCCAATCGCATTCGCCCGCGTAACCGCTTCCACTAGAGGCAAACCATCTAACATACCGCTTATAAAGCCTACTGCAAATCCATCACCCGCCCCTACAGTGTCGACTACCTTTTCAACTGCAAATCCAGGTATGACCGCTTCCTGGCCTGCAGTCCGGTAATAAGCACCTTCTTCTCCCAGCTTAATGATCACTGCCTGTACACCTTTATCCAAATAATAGGCCGCAATGTCCTGTGGGGTCTGATAGCCGGTAAGAATGATTCCTTCAGCAAAACCGGGCAGCACCCAGTCAGCTTCAGCCGCCAAACGGTTGATTTCGCCAATCATCGTTTGCTTGCTGTCCCACAGCTGAGGCCGCAGATTAGGATCAAACGATATGGTCCGGTTGGCGTTCTTCATGACCGAGACCGCTTTCTCCGTATAGCCGCGCATACTCTCAGACAGGGCCGGCGGAATACCTGTTACATGCAGATGGCCCGCGGATAAAAAATGCTCTTCGGAAAACTGTTCGATTCCCATATGGCTTGCTGCGGAGTTTTTGCGGTAATACTGCACCTGCGGATCGCCGGCCAGCACTTTGGATTTAAGTTGAAAACCGGTAGGGTAACGGGAGTCCGTATAAATATGTGAAGCATCTACCCCTTCCTTATGCAGAGCTTCTTTTATAAATTGGCCAAACGCATCTTCTCCTACCTGACTTGCCCAGCTAACCTGGTAATTCAGTCTGGAAAGTCCGATTGCCACATTCGTTTCCGCACCCGCCAGGCTTCGCGTGAAATGCTCCACCTGATGAAGCGGCGCTGCCGCATCAGCCATAAACATAGCCATCGCTTCGCCAAAAGTAATCACATCATATTTCCTCATATTGATCATCTCCTTTTTATCGTTGCGGTTCAGTTTCGCTTTCGTTATGCATGCGCCAGAAGCTGAACATATTCCGCAGTTGTATCCGTAATATCGCTCCCGTTAAGCGGGAATTCTATCGCTCTCGGAATATCGGCGGGAAAGACGGAGAGCAGCTCGCGCCAGGCCGCGTTCATAGCTGACGGCAAAGGCAGAGTCAGGTTGATTCCCGCTTTCTGTTCGACATGCTTGCAATGGATATAAACGACATATTCCTTCATCTGCTCGGCAGCCTCAAACATATTCGTATCCGTCCAAGTCCAGTTGCCGATATCAAAGGTCATTTTGACAGGTACATCGTTCTCTTTGCAGCGGGTAAGAAACTCAAGTAATTTTTCTATGCGGCCTCCGCAATAGGTTTGGTCATTTTCTACCGTAAAAAGAATGCCGCTGCCTTCGAGGTTATACTCACCAAGTATATGCTTCAACAATTGCAAGTCCGAGTGGTCCGGCCTATAGTTTCCGAGCGGCATTTTTATAATCGAGGTGCCGATTAATACCCCCTCCTGGATGGTGGCTGTTATCCCCTCCATGTTTAACCTGCCGTCTTCATTCCAGATCTGTTCCGGCGCTGAATACACAGCCGTTAGCTGATGCTTATGGATAACATCTTTGAGCTCCTTCAAAGGAAACGACTCATTCGCAAACAATTCGCGCCTTATCTCAATTCCACTGCCTCCCGCATCAGCAACGATCGGTACAAAATAAAGCTGGCCGCGCTCTATCACTTGATCCGTTCCGAAAGCCGAGGTGGTTACAATAACAGATGCCATTCGCTTACTCTCCTTTTTAATACAAAATATAGGTGTAACGGTTTCAGAAATCGGTTTACGGAACCGGTTCCATTAAGGGTCAAAAGAAACTCGCCAAGAAGGCGAGATCGCTGGCTGCATGTTAAAAAAGTGGAATTTCTAATCGATACACTTTAAAACTTACTTTTTTTGTAATGGAATCGGTTACTGGAATCGGTTACATTACCTATCATATTC